>DAIQNM010000179.1:0-6037 GCA_036788375.1 Cyanobium sp. CTOTU6536
CAGGCTAAGCCCCTGCCCCCGCGGCTGACGGTTGGCCGCGGCCGTCCATGGTTGCGGGGCGCCTTGGTGCCCTGCCATGGCTGCCGGGCCCTAGCCTCGGCGGCACCATTGCGAGGGTGCGGGTGCGGTTGCTGTTACTGGGCTGTTCGGGATTCGTGGGCCGTGAGCTGGTGCCCTTCCTCTTGGAACTCGGCCATACCCTCACCCTGGTCAGTCGCCGCAGCCGCCCCTTCCCCGCCCTGGCCGGCGATCGGTTGGTCTGCCTCACCCTCGACCCTTCCGAGCCGGCCAGCTGGGAGCAGGAATCCCTGCGGCAGGCCCTGGCGGCGGCCGAAGGGGTGGTCAACCTGGTCGGTGAGCCGATCGCCGAGCGGCGCTGGACCCCTGAGCACCGCCAGCGCCTGCTCGACAGCCGGGTGCGCAGCACGGCGTTGTTGGTGGAGGCGATTCGGCGCCTACCCCATCCCCCCGGCGTGCTGGTGAGCGGATCGGCGGTGGGCTACTACGGCACCAGCACATCCGAGCGCTTCGAGGAAAACTCCCCCGCTGGTGCCGATTTCCTCGGCCAGCTTTGCGGGCAATGGGAGGCCGCCGCCCAGGGGGTGCCCTCCGCCTGCCGCCTGGTGATCCTTCGGCTTGGCATCGTGCTCGGTGCCGATGGCGGTGCCCTGGGCCGGATGCTGCCGGTGTTCCGCGCCGGTTTTGGAGGGCCGATCGGTTCGGGCCGCCAGTGGATGAGCTGGATCCTTCGCCAGGACCTCTGCCGCCTGATCGCCACCGCCCTGGAGGACAGCACCTACGCCGGCATCTACAACGCGGTGGCCCCCGAACCCACCCTGATGGCCGACTTCGCGGCCGCCCTGGGACGCACCTTGGGGCGCCCCAGCCTGTTGCCCGTGCCCGGTGCGATCCTCCAAATCCTGCTGGGCGATGGGGCCCAGGTGGTGTTGGAGGGCCAGCAGGTCATCCCCCAGCGGCTCCTGGCCCAGGGGTTCGACTACCAGTACCCCAACCTCAACGCTGCCCTCGCCGCTGCCACCAGCCCAGGGCGCCGCTGAGCAGGGCCGCGGCCATCAACAGGCCGATCGCCGGGGTGAAGAGCGGCTGCCACAGCCCCTGGAAGGCTTGGAGGGGCTCTTCCACGCCCTGGCTGTGGAGAATCACCGCCAGGCCAAACCACAGGGCCCCGGCCAGCACCAAAAACACATCGGCCATCAGGAGCCGATCCAGAAGCGTGCGCAGGCCGTCCAGGAGGCCGCCAGGCTGCTTCGCCTGGATGGGGGAAGAATTCTTCGGCGGAGTTTTCTCCGCGCTGGGGGGGGCAGGTGCCGAAGCGGGCGCCGAAGAGGGTGTAGGAGCGGCCGCTGCGGCAGCTTCCGGGTCTGGAAGGGGCGTCATCGGGATCGGGCGGCGGGCTGGGCCTCAAGCACCTCCATGATCGCTGCCGCCATCCGGGCGCCGCCGCCCGCTTCCCCCAGCCGCTCGGCGGCGATCCCCTCCAACTCGCGCCGCCCGCGGGGACCAGCCGCCGGATCGCCCAGCTGTTCCAGCATCTCGACCATCAGCCCCGCCGTGGCGGCCAGGGTGCTGGCCTCCCCCACCGCCCCCGCTGCACAGACCACCCCCGGGCCGAGCAGGCGGCGCTGGGCTTCGGCGAAGCCTGCCGTGAACTGGGGCCCCGGCCCGGCTAGCTGCAGCACCGGCTTGGCCAGGGCCACCGCCTGCTCGGAGGCCGTGCCGCCCATGGACAGGACCAGATCGCTGCGGGCCAGCACCGCGGCAAAGGCACCCCAGTGGAGCTCCAGGTGCTGCTCGCCCCGGACCAGGACCAGCTTTGCGGCGGACGGGGTGGGGGGGGATTCGCCGCTGGCCTCCAGCCGCCAGCCCAGGGGCGCCGCCATGGCGGCGATGGCCTCAGGCTCCAGGCTGCCCACCAGGGCCGCCTGCAACAGCGGGGCCGGCCGCCCGGCCGTGGTCGCCGGTAGCCGCGCCAGCACCTGCAGCTGCAGGGCCAGGTTGCCGAGGGCCTCCGGCAGTCGGCTGCCCGGCAGTACGGCCACCGCCTGGCGATGCTGCGCCGGTGGGGGCGTAGCTGGCTCTGCATGACCAGGGCCCCCCAACGGCGTCAGCAGGGAATCGAGGAAGGGATTGCCGAGGAACCGCACCGGCCTCCCCAGCTGGCCGCTGAGGTCGTGGGCGGTGAGCTGGTCACGGCTCCACACCGCCGCGACCCGGGGGCGCCGCAGCAGCCAGCCGCAGGGCCAGGGCAGCCGCAGCCGCCCCTCGTAGTGGCTCGAATAGGCCACCAGGTACACAACGGCGTTGCAGCCGCTGAGCCAGGCCCCCAGCACCGGCACCAGGTCGCCCACCGCCACGACGAGCCGGGTCTGGCGGCGCCGCCGCCGCAGGCGCCCCAGCAGCCGCAGCACATAGGTGAACTGACCTTCCCGCAGGTCGGTGAGGCGCGCCGCCAGGCTGGTGTAGCCCAGGCCGCCGGTGGTGAAGTCGCGGGTGGGGCCCAGCACGGGAATGCCGGCCTGCCGATAGGCCTGGCCCAGGCCCACCAGCGGCAGGGCCTCCACCGCGATCCCCCGATCCTGCAGGTGGCGGCCCACGGCCGCGGCGCTCAGATCCTCGCCGTGGCCATTGCTCAGCAGCAGAACCGCCTTCACCCCTCCAGCCAGCCCTTCACCTTCCGCATGGCGCCCCAACCCGGTCGCCGCTCCAGGCCATCGGTGATGGAGCCTTGCAGTTCTGCGGCCAGCTCCGGCGCCATCGCCATCACCCGCTGCACCAGCTCGATGTGCTCGCGCACCCCTTTGCCGCCGGTTTCCAGCAGGGCCAGGCTGAGGTTGATGCGGGCCTGGGGATCCTGGGGGTTCAGCCGCACCGCCGTCCGGGCCGACTGCAGGGCGGCGCGGGGCTGGTCGAGCAGCAGTTGCAGCCAGGCCAGACAGGTCCAGCCAGCCGATTGCCGCGGTGATTGGGCCGTAATCGCCAGGAAGTCGTCGATCAGGTCTTCCGGGGCGGCCCCGGCCTGATAGCGCCCCAGGGCCTGGTCAAATAGGGACGTCTCCTCGCCCAGCTCCCCGCTGGCGGCGGGGGCGGTTTCCGCCTGGGCCTGGCTGCCGCTGGGCAGGTCTGTTGGAGCTGGGGAAGGGGAGGTGGCCGCCATGGCACAGCCGGATGGATTGGCATCAGGTTCCCATGCCGCAGGCCCCGCACCCGGCCCCTGGAGGCGCTTGGCGGCCGCCGATCGGGGCGGCAAGGGCTGGGCTCAGACCGCGAAGGAACTGCCGCAGCCGCAGGTTTGGGAGGCGTTGGGATTGGTGAAGTTGAACCCACCGCCGATCAGGGCGGAGGAAAAGTCGAGCTGCATGCCATAGATGTAAAGCAGGCTTTTCGGGTCGCTCACCACCCGGAAGGCCGGTGCTCCGCTCGGTTCGTAGACGTATTGCTCGTCGTCGGTGCGGATCTCGGCGGGATCGACGAAGTCCATCGTGTAGCTCATGCCGCTGCATCCCCCGGAGCGCACCCCCACCCGCAGCACCTTGTCGGGGCCCTGCTGCCCCATCAGGTTGGCGAGCTGGCGCATGGCCGGTTCGGTGATCAGGATCCCTTTTCCATCGCGGCCGGTGAAGGTCAGTTCCGCCGTCGGGGGTGGGGGGGTGGCGATGTCGCTACTCATGGAAGGGTCACCAGAAGGGGGTGCATCGAAGCCATCGCGGGGCAAGGGGATGCCACCGATCGGATCAGCCCACTCTATGGAGCCCTCCTGCCGGTTGCCGCGGAGCCCTGCAGCCGGGTTTCCCCCATGGCCGCAACCCAGCGCCGCTGCCCTTCTCTCCATAGAGTCGGGGCCATCGCGGGAGTTGCAGGTGCGCGTCGCCATCGTGGGAGCCGGTCTGGCGGGGCTGGCCGCGGCCGTGGATCTCGTGGATGCGGGCCACAGCGTCGATCTCTACGAGGCCCGGCCCTTCATGGGCGGCAAGGTGGGCAGCTGGGTCGATGAGGGGGGCAACCACATCGAGATGGGGTTGCATGTCTTCTTCTTCAACTACGCCAACCTCTTTGCCCTGTTGCGCAAGGTGGGGGCGATCGACAACCTCCTGCCCAAGGACCACACCCACCTGTTCGTGAACAAGGGGGGGGATCTGCGCGAACTCGATTTCCGCTTCCCGATCGGCGCCCCCTTCAACGGTCTCAAGGCCTTCTTCACCACCCCCCAGCTCGACTGGATCGACAAGCTGCGCAATGCCCTGGCCCTGGGTACCAGCCCGATCGTGCGCGGCCTGGTGGATTACGAGGGGGCCATGCAGGTGATTCGCGATCTCGATCGGATCAGCTTCCAGGACTGGTTCACCAGCCATGGCGGCAGTCTGCGCAGCATCGAGCGGATGTGGAACCCGATCGCCTATGCCCTCGGCTTCATCGATTGCGAGGCGATCTCGGCCCGCTGCATGCTCACCATCTTCCTGATGTTCGCGACCAAGACCGAGGCCTCCAAGCTCAACCTGCTCAAGGGCTCGCCGCACCGCTGGCTCACCGGTCCGATCCTCGACTACATCCAGCAGCGCGGCGGTCGCCTGCATCTGCGTCATCGCGTCACCGCCGTGCACTTCGACGAGGGCGCCTCCGGGGCCGATGGCCAGCCAGCCCCCTGCGTCACCGCCCTCACCCTGGGCACCCCCGATGGTGAGATCGAGGTGAAGGCTGATGCTTACCTGGCCGCCTGCGATGTGCCGGGCATCCAGCGCCTGATCCCCGCCGCCTGGCGCCGATACCCCCTCTTCGATCACATTTACAAGCTCGAGGCCGTGCCGGTGGCCACCGTGCAGCTCCGCTACGACGGCTGGGTCACCGAACTCGGGGACACCCCTGAGACCGCAGCCCGCCGCAAGGATCTCGCCCAGCCCGCCGGCCTCGACAACCTCCTGTACACCGCCGACGCCGACTTCAGCTGCTTCGCCGATCTGGCCCTGGCCAGCCCGGAGGACTACCGCCGCGAGGGCATGGGTTCGCTGCTGCAGTGCGTGCTCACCCCGGGGGATCCCTGGATCCCCAAGAAGACCGAGGAGATCGTGGCCCACACCGACCGTCAGGTGCGGGAGCTCTTCCCCTCGGCCCGGGATCTCACCCTGGTGTGGAGCAATGTGGTCAAGCTGGCCCAATCCCTCTATCGCGAAGCCCCCGGCATGGAGCCCTTCCGCCCGGACCAGCGCACGCCGGTGGTCAATTTCTTCCTGGCCGGCAGTTACACCCGCCAGGATTACATCGATTCGATGGAGGGGGCCACGATGAGCGGTCGGCTGGCGGCCGCGGCGATCCTGGGTCGCCAACCCGCCCTGGCCGCCAACGCCGCTAGCGCAGCGGCCCTCCCCGTCCCCGCAGCCTGAGGAACACCCCATGGGCCGTTGGCTTGAACACAGCGTGACCACCGAGATCAAGGCGCCGGTTGACCGGGTCTGGGAGGTCTGGAGTGACCTGGAGGCCATGCCCCGCTGGATGCGCTGGATCGAATCGGTAGAGACCCTGGATGATCCCGATCTCACCGACTGGACCCTGGCGGCCCAAGGATTCCGTTTCCATTGGAAGGCCCGCATCACCCGCCGGGTCGAGCAGCAGCAGCTCCACTGGGAATCGGTGGGGGGCCTGCCCACCAAGGGCGGGGTGCGCTTCTACCCCCAGGGCCCGGACCGCACCGATGTGAAGCTCACCGTGAGCTACGAGCTGCCCGGCGTGCTTGCACCGCTGATGGAACCCAGCATCATGGGGGGCATTGTGGTGCGGGAGCTCCAGGCCAACCTTGACCGTTTCCGCGATCTGGTCGAACAGGGCTAGCGGCGGGGCCCTCCTGGCTCTTGCCCTGTTGGCCAGCGGCTGTACGCCGCCGGGCGTGATTGGAGCGAACCCGTTGCCACCCCAGCCCCCGTCGGCCCCCGCTGCGGCGGCGCCCCGGGCTGGGGCAGGACTGGGGCTGGTTCCCCTGCCATCCCCCCAGCAGGTCAGCGGGGCGGTGCAACAGGGAAGGATCGAC
>DAIQNM010000180.1:0-6023 GCA_036788375.1 Cyanobium sp. CTOTU6536
GCGGGGGTCACGCTGATGTTGTCGGTGACTTGCATCTTGTACCACCACTCCCAGGCGTAGTTGCCGTCGTTGGTGCCAACGTCGCTGTTGCTGCCGCTGCTGGTGATGAAGGTGGGCTGGCCAAAGGCGAAGCCGAAGCTGTTGCCCTTCAGCAGGAAGTCGGCCCACTGGAAGCCCAGATACCACGACTGACTCTTGGCGCCCGAGTAGGCGAGGGAGTATTCCGAGGTGCCATCGTTGGAGCTGTAGCTGTTGATGCCCCAGCCAGCGCTGAGCGAGGGGAACCAGCTGGCCGAAAGGGGCGACCAGTAGGCACTCAAGCCCACCGAATTGACGATGCTGTTGATACTGGCGTAACCCGCTGCGGCGAGCGGAGTGCCGTTGCCGCCGTAGAGGCCGGCGGTACCACCGTGGGAGTTGTTGGCGTAGGCCGCGGACAGGCCGTAGTTGGCGCCGCCGTAGGCCAGCTGCACCGTGGTGGTTTGCTGGGCTCCGGAGGTGCCGATGCCGCCATTGGCGGAGTTGCCGTTGTCGCCGTTGGCGCTCAGGTAGCTGGCGCTGAGGCTGAAGCCACCGGCCTTCCACCACAGACCAGCACCAGCACCGAGGTTGAGGGTGTAGGTGCCAGGGGCACCGGCGTAGGTGAAGAAGTCGAGGACGGTGTCAGCCGGGTAGGCCGAGGGCCACATGGCCATCATGTCGTCCTGACGGACGCGGGCACCGAAGGTGGCGGTGAAGCTGCTGCCGATCGGGAACTGGTAAAAGAGGCGGTTCACGGCGACCACGTCACCGCAGTCCGTGCCGGTGCCGCAGCCTTCCTCAAAGGCGGTCTCCATGGCGTTCAGACCCACGGCCGGACCACCGGACCAGGGGCTATTGGCGAAGTCACCGGCGCGCAGGCGGGTGCGCAGCAGGTCCTTACCGGTGAAGCTGGTGTCGAGGTCGAGGCGCAGGTCGTAGGCAAAGGCGGTAGCACCCTGCACCTGGCTGGCGTAGTTGGCATACTTGCCGCCATCAGGGCCCACGAGGTTGCCGCCGTAGCTGTTGGCACCCAACACCATCGCGGCGTAGCCCTTCAGCTTGGTGGTGGTGGAGAACTGGTTGGCTTCCAGCTCACCGACGCGGGCCTCAAGGCCATCCACCCGGCCGCGCAGCACGGCGAGTTCCTTCTGGAACTCCTTCATCAGGCGCTTGAGCTCGTCGGTGGTCTCGGTGACGCGATCGAGGCAGGCGTTCAGCAGGGCAGCCGCCTCCCAGCGAGTCATCGCCTGGCCGCCCTTGAAGGTGCCGTTGGGATAACCAGCCACGCAGCCGTAGCGATCCACCAGGTTGGAGAGGGCCTGGTAGGCCCAGTCGGTGGGCTTGACGTCGGAGAACTGGGAGATGCTGGTGACCTGCTCCTGGCTGGCGTATTCATTCACGCCAGAGAGGTTGAGATCGGCGGCATGGGCAGCCACAGGGGCCAGTAGGCCCAGGGCGGCGGGTGCCACCAGCAGTTGCTGGAAGAGTTTCATGGGGTCCTCACACGGATAGGGCGCAATGCGCCACGCGCAATCATTGCCGGTGTCTCGCCGAACACCAGGTGGGGTGTGACAGATGACCCAACGGCCGCAGGCCAGCTGCTTGCTCCAGACTCTCCCCACCTGCGGCCCCTTCCCTGGACGCCTTCCAGCCCCCACGCCCCCTGGCCGCGAATGGTTCCCGCCGTCCCGACGCTGGTTTGAGCCCGGGACTAGGGCCTGAGCTGCCCCCCCCTGGCGAACCCTTCCAGGCCTCCCCCCTGCTCGAGCGGCCCAGGGTCTGGTGGGGGCTGATCGCCTTGCTTTGGGCCCTGGCTACCGCCGCCGACCGCCTCTGGCTGGGGCTGGACCGGCGCCTGCCCAGCTGGGACCAGGCCGACTATCTCAACAGCGCCGTGGACCACGGCCGGGCCCTGGGGCTGTTGGCGGGCGGAGGCTGGGGGGGCTTCTCCCACCTGCTCGACCTCTCCCCCAAGATCCCGCCGCTGGCGTCGCTGGTGAATGGCAGCGTGATGGCTGCGGCCGGCATGCGACCCGACCAGGCCAGCTGGTCCCTGGCCCTATGGCATGGGTTGCTGCTGGTGGCCGTGGCCTGCTGGGGCAGCGATCTGGCGGGCCGTCGTTTCGGCCTGCTGGCGGCGGCCCTCCTCACCCTGGTGCCCGCCCTGGCCGAGCTGCGGGTGGATTACACCCTCGACCTCCCCCTGGCCGCCTGCACCACCCTGGCGCTCTGGCTGCTGGGGCGCTGGCAGGCCCCCGGCAGCGGAGGCGGTGGCCGCTGGCCCGGCGCCCTGGCCGCCGCCGCCGCCATCGCCGCAGCGGTGCTGGTGAAGCAGAGCGCGCTGCTCGTGCTCACCCTGCCCAGCCTGTGGGCGGCCTGGCGGGGACTGCGCCGGCCCCACCGGTTGCTGCAGGTTCTGGTCGCCCTCGCGATCGTGGTGGGGGCGGCCCTGCCCTGGCTGCACCACAACTGGATCACCACCCTCGGCGGCACCAATCGGGCCGTGCTCGAATCGGCCGCCAGCGAAGGGGATCCAGCCCTCTTGAGCCTGGCCTCCCTGCTCTGGTACCCCAAGCTTTGGCCCGGCCAACTGGGACCGGTGCTGCTGCTGCCGGCCCTGGGGGCCGGCCTGGTGGCCGCCTGGCAGGGACGCCGCCAACTGATTTCGCGCCTGCTTCAGCCGGTGCGTTCCCTCCCCCCCGGCTGGGCCTGGCTGATCGGCTGCACCCTGGCCGGCTTGATCTGTACGACCCTGAGCCCCAACAAAGACACGCGCTACATCGCGCCGGTGCTGCCCCTGCTCACCCTGCTGGTGGCCCGCGGCTGGTGGCAACTCGGCCTCTGGTTGGGGGCCAAGCGGGGGGGCGCCGCGGCGGCGGGGCTGCTGGGGGCCGGCCTGCTCAGTGGGGCCGGCCATCTGGCCCAGGCCCAAGCCCAGGCGCTGCAGCGTCAGGATCCCTCACCGGCTGAGGCGGCGATGGCCGAGCTGCGGCGGCGGGTGGGCGATGTCCCCACCACGCTCCTGGTGGTGCCCGGAAGCCCCGACCTCAACGAACAGACCCTCACCACCTATGGGCGACTCAACGGCGGAAAGATCGAGGCCCGCCGGCTCGGTCGCCGGCCCGGTGAACACCCGCTGGTGCTGCAGCGCAGTGAGTGGCTACTGCTTGCCACCGGGGACCAGGGCAGCACCTGGCCCGGATCCCAAGCCCTTAGCCACCGGTTACGGGCCGATGGCCGCTTCCAGCGCCTGGCCCACTGGCCCTGGAACCAGGGGCGGGAGGTGGAGTTGTGGCAGCGGCGCCGCGAATCGCCGGGCCAACCCTTCGATGCCGAATTCATCCGGCTGGCCCGCGGGATGGAGCGGGGACCCGCCGGGGTCCGCGAACTCTTCGCCCGCATCGGCCCGGAGCACCAACTGGATGGGCATTTCCTGTATCAGAAGCGGGTGCGCCGCTGGGCCGAAGGGCGCCTGGCCGTGGCCCCCGATGACCGCGATGCCCTCTGGAGCCTGGCCCTGATCGAAACCCTGCGCAACCGTCCCCAGGCGGCTTTGCCCTGGTACAAGCATCTCCAGGAGCTGGAGCCCACCTCCCCCTGGCCGGCCGCCTACCGGGCCGTGGTGTTGCTGGCCGATTGGCATCCCGGCTCGGCCGCCAACGTGCTCACCGAAAGCACCGAAACGGTGAACCAGCACCCGGTCACGCGGGCCCTGAGCAACTTGAGCCGGGGCCTGGTGGGCCACCCCCTAGCCCTGGAATCCCTGCGGGTCAGCCTGCCGGAGGCAATCGCGGCTGTGAAGGCGGATCTAGCGTCCAGTCCGCCTCCTACCGCTGCCCAGGACCAGGCAAGCCACCCTGGCCACCAAAACGATGCCCCCGGCGGGCACGGGGCTCACCGGGGGCTCTCGCCGGGTCCGCGCTGACGCGGAACCACATGATCGAAATAGGCGCCGACTCAGGCGGCGTTCTCCGCGATCCGCAGACCCTTGATGGAATCACTGGAAATCATGGACACCTCCTCCGTTTGGATGATGCCAGCCGGTGTCGCCTTCGAAACCTCCACCCGAAGATGGCGGTTTCACGCCACTGCTGACGGAACGCGGCAAGCCTAACCAGGCTCAGCCCGGCGACGGGAGGATCCATTCCAAGGTCAGCCTGACGTGATGCAACCGGGGCCTGCCCCCTTCAGCCGTTCTTCCCTTGTCCGAACGATCCCCCAGGCCAGCAGCGGATTGCCGCGAAACCTCTAGAGGCCCCCTGGCCCCGCGGAACCACCCAACGGGAGGTCCACCGAGGCGACTGCTGTGGATCAGCCTGGCCGTGGCAAGCGGCTTCTGGGGCCTTGCCGCCTTGCGGCACGCGCTCCTGCAGAGCAACTCCTTTGATCTTGGCCTCTTCGACCAATGGGTCTGGCTGATCAGCCGGGGCCTCGCCCCGGTGAGCACCCAGTCGGGGGATCTGCACCTGCTCACCGACCACGGCGCCTGGCTGCTCTACGGGCTGGCCCCCCTCTACCGGCTGGTGCCCTCAGTGCAATGGCTGTTTGCCCTCCAGGCCCTCAGCCTGGCCTTCACCGCCGTGCCGCTCTGGATCCTGGCCAGAGACGAAGGCCTTCCCGCCAAGCTCCGCTGGACGGCCTGTGGCCTTTGGTGGCTGCAGCCGGTGGTGTTCAACACCAACCTGTTTGATTTCCATCCCGAGGTGCTGGCCATGCCGCTCCTGGCGGCCCTGGCCATCGCGGCTCGGCGCAACCGCCCCTGGACTTGGGCAGCCCTGGTGCTGGTGATCCTCGGTTGCCGTGACGGGCTGGCCCTGGTGACCCTCGGGATGGCCCTGGAGCAGCTGCTGCTGCGGCGCTGGCGCTTGGCGGTCCTGGGCAGCGTCCTTTCGCTTGGCTGGCTGCTGCTGCTCAACGGCTGGCTCTACCCCCTGCTCACAGCCCGCTACCCCGGCGTCAATGCCGGCGCCTCCCGTTACAGCTACCTCGGCAACTCGATCGGGGAGATCGCCCTGCAGCTGATCCAGCAGCCCCAACGGGTTGTGATGCACGTCGATTGGGGCGGAGCGGTGGTGTACCTGCTGCTGCTGACCCTGCCGTTGTTGCCCTTCTGGCGGAGGGCCTCGCTACCCACCCTGCTGGCAGGGGTGCCGCTGATCCTGGTCAACATCCTCTCGGAGAGTGGCGCCCAGCGCTCCCTGGTCCACCACTACAGCCTGCCCCTGGCGGTGATCGGGGTGGTGGCAGCAATCGACGGGCTCGCCAGCGGCGCCAGCCCTCGGGTGCCGTGGCGGGGCATCGCCTGGGCGGCGGCCTGCTGGGCCGCCCTGGCCAAACCCTGGTTCTTCAGCGGGCCCTACCTCAACCGGCTGCCCCTCATCCCCGACAGCCGGACCGCCCTAGAGCGGGTGTTGCCCGGCGATGCGGTGGCCACCACCAGCTACCTGGCGCCCCACCTGAGCGGGCGGCAGGTGGTGCTCTTCCCGGCTTCGTCGGACGGCGACCTGGAGGAACTGGAGCGGAGGCGGGGCATCAACCTGTTGCTGCTCAACCCCAAGCAACCGGGCTGGGCCTCCGATGGCCCGCTGCAGCGCAGCCTGCTGGAGCAGGCCCGCCGCCGGGGCTGGACCTGCCGGAGCTGGCCGCGGGGTCTGGAGCTTTGCCGCCGCCAGGGCTGAGGGGCGCTCGCTGCATCGGATCACAAAAGCCAGGCCTGCACTTCAGTGACCTCCACTTCATTCAACGGCACTGAAGCGAACGAGCCAAGCCAGGCAAGAACGAAACGGGACGCAGCATCGGAACAGGCCGGGCGGCAACTCCGGATGATATTGCCATCGAAAAAGGGCGACAGCGCCACGACGAGGCGGCGCTGCAACGCCATAAAAAAGCGCCCGGGCAGGGCGCTCTTAGCAATGAAAACTGGCTACTCGATCAGAGGGCGTTACCGCGGGGCAGAACCTCTTCAGGGAAGACGAAGTTTTCGTGAGGCTGGTCGGCGGGGG
>DAIQNM010000181.1:0-5996 GCA_036788375.1 Cyanobium sp. CTOTU6536
CCTCCCAGCCCACGCCCCAGGCGCCGAGGGTGGGGGATTCCCAGTTGTCCTCCACAAAGCGGATGTCGTGGTCTGCCTGCCGGATGCCGAGGGCCTCCAGGGAGGCCAGATAGGTTTCCTGGATCCCCTCAGGTGAGGGCTTGATCAGCACCTGGTATTGGAAATAGTGCTGGGCCCGGTTCGGGTTGTCGCCGTAGCGGCCATCGGTGGGGCGGCGGCAGGGCTCGGGGTAGGCCACGGCCCAGGGCTCTGGCCCGATCGCCCGCAGCACCGTGTGGGGGCTCATGGTGCCGGCCCCCTTTTCGGTGTCGTAGGGCTGGAGGATCAGGCAGCCCTGCTCCGCCCAGAAGCCGTTGAGGGTGGCGATGATGTCTTGAAAGTGCATCGCACCGCAAAGTTCTGGGCCAGTCTGGGATCGTAGGGGTGGGTCGGCCCCAGTGCCCTAAAGCGTTGCCCTGATGCCTTGGCCCAATGCGTTGGCCTGATGCCTTGGCCTCAGCGAAGGGAGGGCGGCCAACAAGACCAGGGCACCTCGCGGTGGAGTCCCTGGCCTGCGAGCGATGGAGCCTCGACCGAAGCCACCCCAAACCAACCAAAAACAAAAGGCCCACCATCGGGGGGCCTTCAAGCAAGAGTAGTGGGGCCGACCCAAGCGGGCCGGTCCCTGCCGCCATTCAGCGGAACAACTCAGCGGGGAATGCGGATCTTCTGGCCGGGGTAGATCAGATCGGGGTTCTGGATCACCTCGCGGTTGGCCTCGAAGATCTCCTGGTAGCGGGCGCCGTTGCCATAGGCCCGCTCGGCGACGCCCCAGAGGGTGTCACCCGACTGGATCAACACGAACTCGGCCTCCTTGCCACCGGCGCCTGCCAACTTGCCGGCCTCCACCTTGCCCACGCCCTCGACGTTGCCGGCCAGGAGCACGGCCTTTTCATAGGCGGCTTGGTCCTTGGCGCTGCCGGTGATCACGGCGGTGTCGCCGTCGATCGCCACATCCAGGCCGCTGATGCCGGGGTTGTTGGCCTCGATGTGCTTCTTGAGCTTCTCGGCGGCCTTGTCCTCGCCGCGGTTGAACACCTTCTTGCCGATGTTGGCGGCGAAGTCGAAAAGTGGAACGCCCATGACCGATGGGAAACGACACCTAAGGCTAGGCAGTCTGGGGCGAATCCACATCCACCGTCGCTGCCCGGCTCTGTGATTGAGGGAACAGCGGCGGCCCCCAGGGCCGCTCCAAACCCAGCTGTGCCGCCAGGAAGGGCAGGCTCGCGGCAAGGACCTCGCAAGAATCGGAGGGTGGCCCCGCCCTGACCACCCCGGCGAACGGACGGTTCAGGCCTCCAGCTCCAGCAGGCCCATCAGACCGGCAGCCAGGAGGCGGTGCCGCACCGTCTGAAAACCGGCGGCCCGGGCCAGGGCCTCCTGCTCCCCGGCGGTGGGGAAGCGCTGCAGGCTTGCTTCCAGGTAGGCGTACTGATCAGGGAGGCCGAACACCTGGGCCGCGGGCACCACCAGGTGGCGCAGGTAGAACCGCTGAAAGCTGGCCACGGCCGCCGCTGCCGGCAACCCCGGGGAGCCTTCGGGGCGATTGAAATCCAGCACGGCAGCCCGCCCACCCGGCCGCAGCAGGCGCCTGATTTCCTCCAGGCCCGCCCGCGGATCGGCCAGGTTGCGCAGGCCGTAGGCCATGGCGACCCCATCGGCCCAGCCATCGGAGAGGTCGGTGGCAAGGGCATCGCCGCGGCTGAAATGCAGTGCCAACCAGGGCCGGTCGGCGGCCCGGCGCCGCGCCACCGCCAAGGGCGCCTCAGCGGCATCCAGACCCAAAACCGTGCCGCCGGGCCGGATCCGCTCGGCCAACACCAGGGCCAGGTCACCGGTGCCGCAGCAGAGATCCAACAGCCGCTGCCCCGGCCGGGGCCGCAACCAAACCAGCGCCTGGCGTTTCCAGAAGCGGTGCAGCCCCAGGCTCAGCAGGTCATTGAGCTGGTCGTAGCGGGGGGCGATCGCCTCAAACAGCTCGCGCACGGCCTGGGGATCACCGGGCTTCACCACCACAGAGGGCAAGGTTGAAAGGTCTGAACCACTCTCGCCGGGAGCTCGATCAGGAGCGGCCGTTGGCGGCGGTGGAGGGTTGATCCCAGGGCAGCACGATCGCATCGAGGCTCACCCCATGCTCCACTTCCATCCCCTTGAGGCCTAGGCCCCGGGCCTCCAGCCGCCCAGGGCCGGAGATCGTGATCACCATCACCGTGGCCAGCCCCACGGCGGCCGAACAAACCATGCAGCCCGCCAGCATCAGGGCAAACTCGCGACGCTCACTCGCCGCTTGCATGAGCTGCAGGGCCCAGGCCACCAGGGCCAGCACCGTGGCCACCATGAGCAGGGCGAAGGTGGTGAGCAGCGGAGCGGGGAAGGCGGCCGGGGCGAACAAGGCAGGGACCGACGCGTTGGAAAAGCTCATGTATCAATGTAACGAGCGGCCATCAGCCAACGCGGGCTCCAGGGGCCTCAGCGGAAGTCCGCGCTGCAGCAGATCCGTCTTGATCTGCTCCACGGTGAGCACGCCATCGTGAAGCAGGGAAGCCAGCAGGGCCGCCGAAGCCTTCCCCTCCTCGAGGGCCGCGGCGATGTGGTCGATGCAGCCCGCCCCACCGGAAGCGATCACCGGCACCTCCACCACCTCGGCCACCGCCCGGGTGAGCGCCAGGTCGTAGCCGGCCTGGGTGCCATCCCCATCCATGGAGGTGAGCAGGATTTCGCCAGCCCCCAGCTCCACCACCCGGCGGGCCCAGGCCACCGCATCGAGGCCGGTGTTCTCGCGGCCACCCTTGACGAACACATCCCAGCCGGGAGCAGCCCCGGCCGCCAGTGCCTCGGGGCGGCGGCGGCGGGCGTCGATCGCGACCACGATGCACTGGCAGCCGAAGCGTTCCGCACCCCGGCCCACCAGCGCGGGGTCCCGCACGGCCGAGGAATTGAGGCTCACCTTGTCGGCACCGGCCCGCAGCAACTCGGTGATCGCCTCGACGCTGGCGATCCCCCCCCCAACCGTGAAGGGGATGGTCACGGCCTCGGCGGTGCGGCGCACCAGGTCGACCAAGGTGGCGCGGCCCTGGTGACTGGCGGCGATGTCGAGGAAAACGAGCTCATCGGCGCCCGAGCTGGAATAGCGGCAGGCCAACTCCACCGGGTCGCCGGCGTCGCGCAGGCCCACAAAGTTGACCCCCTTGACCACCCGTCCATCGGCCACGTCAAGACAGGGAATGATGCGCTTGGCGACCATCCGGCAAGGGCCCTGGGCAGGCCTTCAACAATGGCAGACACCCCCGATGGCTCTTGGCACGCTGCCCAGCCCCAGCCTCGCCAGGCCAGGGCCGTTGCGGGACGTCCGTGGGGGGCGCTGATAGGGTGGCCCGACCCTTCCAGCGCATGAGTCCGCCATGTCCCAGGCTGCCATCAGCATCGGCTCGAAGGTGCGGATCACCCGGGTCCGGGACAGGATCCCCGCCGATCTGGTGGCCGCCCTCAAGGCTGATCCCATCGGCACGGTGACGGATTACCGCCTCACCGACGGCACGGGAATCGGCGTGGTGGTGAAGCTGGCCAATGGTGCCACCAGTTGGTTCTTCGACGACGAAATCATCCCGGCCTGATCCAGTCCGACCCCAGGCCCGATCCCCTTTGCCGCCACCGTGAGCGAAAGCCCCAAGACCCCAGCCCCTTCCGCAGCAGCTTCCGAGGGTGGTGCCGCCAGGCAAATCCTGGGCATGAAGGGAGCCAGCACCACCAGCAACATCTGGCGGATCCGGCTGCAGCTGATGAAGCCGGTCACCTGGATCCCCCTGATCTGGGGGGTGCTCTGCGGTGCCGCCGCCTCGGGCAACTTCCAGTGGCAACCCCAGCAGGTGCTCGCTTCATTGGCCTGCATGCTGATGAGCGGCCCGCTACTGGCCGGTTACACCCAAACCATCAACGACTACTACGACCGCGAGATTGACGCGATCAACGAGCCCTACAGGCCCATTCCCTCTGGCGCCATCCCGCTCAACCAGGTGAAGGTGCAGATCTGGGTGTTGTTGCTGGCGGGCCTGGCGGTGGCCTGGGGCCTCGACCGCTGGGCCGGCCACAGCACGCCGGTGCTGCTGCTACTGGCGCTGGGGGGCTCCTTCGTGAGCTTCATCTATTCAGCCCCGCCGCTCAAACTCAAGCAAAACGGCTGGCTCGGCAATTACGCCCTCGGTGCCAGTTACATCGCCCTGCCCTGGTGGGCCGGCCAGGCCCTGTTCGGCCACCTCACCTGGACCACGGCCCTGCTCACCCTGGCCTACAGCCTGGCGGGCCTGGGCATTGCCGTGGTCAATGATTTCAAGAGCGTCGAGGGGGATCGGGCCCTAGGCCTGCAATCCCTGCCGGTGGCCTTCGGCATCGAGCGGGCCAGTTGGATCAGCGCCGCGATGATCGATGTTTTCCAGCTGGCCATGGTGGCTGTGCTGATCGCCATCGGCCAGCATTTTGCGGCGGTGTTGCTGGTGCTGCTGATCGTGCCCCAGATCACCTTCCAGGACATCTGGCTGCTCCGCGATCCGGTGGCCTTTGATGTGAAGTACCAGGCCAGCGCCCAGCCATTTTTGGTCCTGGGCATGCTGGTGACCGCCCTGGCCATCGGCCATAGCGGCCTCACCCAGCTTGCGGCTGCTGCGCCGCTGGCCCTTTGAGCCGGCTTCACGCCCGCCAGCAGCGCCCTTCCCCCTTGGCTCACGCTAGTGGGCAGCTGGTGGTGCGGCGCTTCCTGGTGCCAGGGCTCTTTGCCGCCGGCGTGGGCGTGGGGGTGGCCCTGGGCCAGTCGGCCCTTGTGGCTGGCATTGATTCGCTCCTGCCCGATGCCCGCCGCCTGAGCGGATACAACCGGCCCGGCACCCTCACGGTGCTGGATGCGAATGGGGGAGTGCTCTTCAAAGACGGGCCCGCCACCCGTGATCGCTTACCCAGCGGCAAGATGCCGAAGCTGGTGGAGAAGGCGTTTGTGGCGGCCGAGGACCGTCGCTTCTACCAACACGAGGGGGTCGACACGGTGGGCATTGCCCGGGCCGTGCTGCGCAACCTCAAGGAGCGCTCGGTGGAAGAGGGCGCCAGCACGATCACCCAGCAGCTGGCCCGCACCGTTTACCTCGACCAGGACCGCACCCTCTGGCGCAAGCTCAAGGAAGCAGCCCTGGCCGGCAAGATCGAACGCCAGCTCAGTAAGCAGCAGATCCTCGAGCAGTACCTCAATTTCGTGTACCTCGGCTCCAGCGCCTACGGCGTAGCCGATGCCGCCTGGGTCTACTTCTCCAAAACCCCCGACCAGCTCACCCTCCCCGAAGCGGCCCTGATCGCCGGCCTGCCACCGGCCCCTTCGGTGTACTCCCCGCTGATCAACCCCGATCTGGCCCTCAAGCGCCGCGCCATCGTGCTGCGTCGAATGCGGGAAGCCGGCTACATCGACGACGCCCAGCTGGCGACGGCCAACGCCGCCCCCCTGGCCCTCAAGCCAGCCGAACCCAAGTACTACGCCAACCCGGCCCCCTGGTTCATCAGCTGGATGGAGCAGCAGCTGCCCAAGGTGCTCACCAAAGAGCAGCTGGAGGTGGGGGGCCTCACGATCCGCACCGGGCTGAACAAGGCCTGGCAAGAGCGGGCCCAGAGCGTGGTGAACCAGGTCGCCGGCGGCGGCGGGCTGCAGGGGGCTCTGGTCTCGATGGATCCGGGCACCGGCCTGGTGCGGGCGATGGTGGGCGGCACCGACTGGGAGAAGAGCCAGTTCAACCGCGCCACCCAGGCGCTGCGCTCACCGGGCTCCACCTTCAAGCTGTTCGCCTACACCGCCGCCATCCAATACGGCATGCGGCCGGAGGACACCGTGGCCTCCCGGGAACGCTGTTACCGCGACGGCTACAAGCGCTTCTGCATCCCCGGCTCGGGCACGAGCATGTCGATGCTGAGCGCCATCACACAGT
>DAIQNM010000182.1:0-5973 GCA_036788375.1 Cyanobium sp. CTOTU6536
CCCCAGGTTGGAGCGCTTGGCGGAGGCACTGGCAGCCCATGAAAAAGGGCCCCCGTTGGGGGGCCCTGAAGCTGGCTGATCCTTGGCCGCCGTGGCATGGAAAAGCCTTGGTGATCAGGCCTTCTCGAGCCGGCCGTAGACCTCGCCGGTGATCTTCACGTCGACGGCGGGCTTGGTGCCCATGTCGGTGTCGGAGGGCTGGATGGCGGTGAACACCCCGGAGAATTCGCCGGTTTCGGCATCCACCTTGGTGATCGAGAGGTTGAGATTGCCGGTGCCATCCACGTATTGCTTGATGGTTTCGTTGCGCAGCTTCTCGTCGTCACCGGCGGGCACCAGACCCATGGCGCTGCTGTAGCCGGTGGTGAGACCGCGGCCCTTGGGATCGAGGAAGTTGCTGGTGCGGTAGCTGGGGGCGCGGTAGGGGCCGCTGAAATCGGTGCTGGTGTTGAGGGCCCCGCCGGAGGAGGTGGCTACCAGCTCCTTGGTGGAGAAGGTGAAGGGCACCTCCTCACCACCGGGGAGCAGCACCGTGACGGGCTGGAAGTCGATGCCGCCGAGCTCGGTGAAGGTGAGCTTGTCGCCGTCGATCTTCAGATCGCCATAGACCTGATCAAGGCTGGAGGTGAAGCGGGTGAGGATCTTGCCGGCCACGAACTGGGCCTCTTGGCGCTTGTTGGCGGGCTCACCCTTGACGAAGACTTCGGAGGGGTGGAGGCAGATCTCGCGCAGCTGGTAGGTGGCGGAGGCATCGAGGCTGATCGAGCCGCGGGCGGAATCGGGCAGGGAGGGGCAGTCGTTGGCCTTGCCGGTGTTGACGATGTCGTCGTAGGTGGTGCTGGACCGGTCAAGGGCCTTGGCGCCGCCGCTGCATGCGGTGACCAGGGTCAGGCACAACGCCAGCACGAGGGCCAGCAGGGGACGAAAACGCATGGGGAGACGCCGCAGAGACGGACAAAGACTGGGCTGGCCGGGATCCTACCGGTGCAAAACGCCCATACCTGATAGCTTGCGCGGGCTCTCAACAACCTGTATGAGAGAGCCCCATGGCACCTTCCGATTTCGGTTCCCTGCCAGACCACGCCGCCGCCGCCGGCAAGGGTGATGGGCCGGGGGCGGTCGATCGTCCGGGGCACGCCGAACTGGCCGCCCTGGCGGGCCTGGCCGAGAGCCTGGCCAACGATCCCGCCGGCCTGCTCGATCTGCTGCGGCGGCTGGAGCAGCTGCACCGCTCGATCCAGGACGGCCCCTTCCGCTCCAGCCTCCCCGCCGAGCGCAACAACCTCTTCCAGCTGCTGGAGGCCATCGAGGACAGCGGCGGCTGGCCCTACATCCCGCGCCTGCAGTTGCGCACCTTTATCGATCTGCTGCAGCGGGAGGCTCCGCTGGAGGCCGCCCAGCCGGGGCAACCCCAGCCGGTGGGCTGACGGCGCCCAGGGCGCTGAGCAGCCGGTGGGCCATGGCCAGTTTGGTGGCGCTCTCCAGCCGGGTTTCAACCCCGCCAGGGGCCAAAAGCCAACCCGAATTGGTCGGGGAGCCAAAGCCGCTGCCGGGTTGGTCGATCGGATTGGCGAAGAGCAGATCACAGCCCTTGCGCGCGAATTTGGCCCGCACCGGCTGCAGATCCAGCCCGCTGTAGGCCGCAAAACCAAGGATCGCCTGGCCGGGAGGGCGGCGCACCACCAGGCCGGCCAGCAGGTCGGGCACGGGCTCCCAGCCACCGCTCAGGGCCGCCTGGAGCTCCTGCTTGGGGAGCTTGTCGGCCCGGGGGGCGGCCCGTCGGTGGTCGGCCACGGCGGCGGCCATGGCGATGGCGGTGGCATTGGGCTGCAGGGCCAGCAGCGCCGCCTCGAGCTCGGCGGCGGTGGCGATCGGATGACAGTGCAACCCCTCCCGTAGGGCGGCCGGCGCCGTGAGCGGACCGTGAACGAACTCCACCTCGGCCCCCCGCAGCAGGGCGGCCTGGGCCAGGCAGAGCCCCATGAGGCCGGTGCTGGGGTTGGTGAGGCAGCGGGCCGGATCGAGCGGTTCGCGGGTGGGGCCAGCACTCACCAGCAGGCGGCGGCCGAGCCAGTCGCGCCGCCAGCCCCACACGGCGAGGGATTCGAGGCCCAGCAGGAGGCGTTCGGGTTCGGCCATGCGGCCATCGCCGATCCGGTCGCAGGCCAGCAGGCCGCTGGCGGGGGGCAGGGGCACCACCCGTTCCCAGCCCTGCAAGGTCTGCCAGTTGGCCGCCACGCCGGGGGAGCCCCACATGGCGGTGTTCATCGCCGGCGCCACCAACACCGGCGCCTCACAGGCCAGCAGCACCGAGGCCACCAGGGTGTCTCCCAGCCCGTGCACCCAGCGACCCAAGGTGGTGGCACTCATCGGTGCCAGCAGCACCAACTCGGCCCACTCGGCCAGCTCGACATGGAGAGGGCGGGGGGCGGCGGGGCGCCAGGGATCGTCGTCGCCGTGGCAGGGGTTGCGGCTGAGGCTGGCCAGGGCCACCGGACTCACCAGCCGCGCCGCTGAGGGGGTGAGGGCGCAGCGCACCTCGGCACCGCGCTTCACCAGGGCGCTCACCAGCTGGGGCAGCTTCACCGCGGCGATGCTGCCGCTGATTAGCACCAACACGCGGCGGCCGGCCAGGGGATCGGCGGGGACGCTGGGGTCAGCCGGTGGGGGCAAGGGGATCAGCCGGTGGGGGCAAGGACATCAATCCTCGTCGAAGGGTTCCTGATCCACCAGGTGCACGTAGGGGCGGGCCAGCTCGGGGCGGTGGATGGCCAGGGCCCGCAGGAGGTGCCAGTCGCCGAGGCCGGCAAAAGGGGAGGGGTAGTCGTCGTCTTCCAGGCGGCGAGCCAGTTCAGCGGTGGAGTCCTCATCGAAGGCCTCCAGCCGCTCGGGCGTGATCGGCTCACCGCGACCATCGAGGGGAGGGGTGCCGGCAGCAGCCATGGAATCGCTCACGGGGGGATCCGCGCACGGGGGTTTGCTAGTGATAATGGCGGGCGACGGGGAATTAGCTCAGCTGGTAGAGCGCTGCGATCGCACCGCAGAGGTCAGGGGTTCGAGTCCCCTATTCTCCATTCTGACCCCTAACAGACCTGATGACCTCTGGGATCTCTGGTGTCCCACTGGCTTATGCCCGGTAGCATCGTTAAGGCCGCGGCGGGCAGAGACGGGCATGGGCAGGACCTTCGCCACGTAGGTGGGGACTGGGTATTGGCGGGAGTAGTTGCGCACCAGGTCCTTGCGGACCAGGAAGCCAGCGAAGGCCTTGGCGCCGAGCTGGTCGAGATGGTCCAGCTCGCTGGTGATCGTGGCCATGGGTGTCACGGAAGCACCTCCAGTTGCAGAAGCTTGGCGGCCTGATTGAGGCGTCGGTCGAAACAGGCGAAGCTAAGCGGAAGTGCAAACTGCTCATGCAACTGATGGGCGGCTGCCTCGGCAAATACACCAGCTTTTTCGGCCAGCGGTTGAGTGATTTCGGCGATCACAAAGCCAGGCCAGGCCTGTTCAAGAATGGATCTGGCCTGCGCCAATCCAGGCTGATTTGTACCCTTGAAGCGCGTGCGCTGGGCGATGACGTGGCCATCGGGGCTCAACAGCACGGTCACCACGGCTGCACCTTCGGGGTCGTCATCTTCCACCAACAGGCGGGCAAAGCTTCACTCAGCCGGGAGGCCTCCAGGTAGCAGGGCATCGGGGTGGTCGGCAAAGGATTCTTCAGTTTCATCAGCCTGCGATGGACTGCTGGAATTCAGTCGTGCTTGGCTGCTTAGTCTCGTCTTGGGAGGCTTCGCAGAGGGCCAAAGGAAACAACGGACTCCCCGGCACCCACAGCTCACAGCTATCGCTGTTGTCCTCGTAGTAGGAGGCATTGCAGGTGACGCGCATTTCCTTGTCGAGACCGGGCTGGGTCCAGGCGAAGTCATAGGCGCCGATCGAGCGGGCGCTGCAGCCGGGCGGAAGGAGTTCGGGGCGATCGAGAATGGCTTCCAGATCAGCCAGGGTGAGCGGTGAAGGCTGCATGTTGTTCACAACATCACGGATGGCATCGAGGTCCTGGAGGACGTCATCGAGGTCCAGGCCCTTGATCTCGGGCTCCTGTTCCACAGCAGCCACAGCGGACGCCCGTGCCTTCTCCCGCTGATCACGGCGGACCAGGGTCGCTTGGGCAATCGAGCTTGATGCCTTGGCCAGGATCGGCTGCAGCTTACCCACGATATTTTCGAACGACTTGATGCGAATCTTCAGCGCCCGGTACACATCGGCCTCGACGGTGCCATCGAGATGCAGGTTGACGATCTGCATCTGCTCGTGGGTCTGGCCGATGCGGTCGATGCGGCCGATGCGCTGCTCCACGCGCATCGGGTTCCAGGGCATGTCGTAGTTGATCAGGGCTCCACAGAACTGGAAGTTCAGGCCTTCGGCTGCCGCATCAGTGCAGAGCAGGATCTCGGCCTTGCCTTCCTTGAAGTCGCGTTTGGTGGCCTCTCGGTTGAGGGCCTTCCATACCCCGCCCCTCTGCAGGATCTCGCCGCCGCGACCGGTGAAGGCCATCAGACTTGTGCGCCCTGCGCCGATCAACAGCGCCTTGAGGGCATCGACGGTGTCGGTGTACTGGGAGAAGACGATCACCTGCTTGTAGCCCTGGCCCTGCAGTTCCTCGATGGCTTTGAGGAACTCGGCTCCCTTGCTGTCGTGGCCGGCCAGGGGCCTGGCCTGATCGAGCAGTACCCCGATGGCATCGAGTTCTCCCTGGAGCGAGGCCTCCTGGAAGGCGCTCTGCATGCCCTCCAGATCGAGGCTGAGTTCACCGGTGATGTCGTCGTCTTCGCTGGCGGCAGCGTCTTCCTCCAGCTGTTGCTGCTGGCCGGCCATCCGTTTCTCCAGGGTGGAGACCAACGCGGCCACGCTGCTGGCGAGGCGGCGGCGGTAGATGGTCATCACGAAACCAACCGCCGATTTCTTCTGGCCGGTTGCCTGGGCGTACTGGGTGGAGATGAAGTCCTCCACGGCGTCATAGAGCGCTCGCTCCTCTGAGGTGCTCTCGAGGAAGCGGTCGTCCACATGGCGGGTGCCAATGGCCAGATCCATCGATCCCTGCTGTTTGTAGGCCCGCAGCAGGTTGCGGCTGTGACGGGAGATCAGCCCCTGCACCGGGGTCCAGCGCTTGGCCAGAGCAAGCGAGGCCTGGCGGATCTCGACGCTGAGATTGCGGCGGGAGAGGGGGTCGGTGTCGTTGAGGGCCCGCAGGGCCTTGCGTTTGCGCAGTGGCGACCGCCGCAAGTCTTCCGGCATGGCATTGCCCGGTGCCTCGCCAAACGCCGACACGCTGCTGCGCCACAGCCCAGCCAGGTACGAAAGGGTGGCCTCATCCGGGTTCTCCTTCTCCACCCACTCGAAGAACTTCTCAAAGGCGTCTTCGGTCCACTCGGGGGGCATGCCCAGCAGGGCGAGCAAATCCCACACCTCCAGCTCACTCACCTGCATGGGTGTGGCCGTGAGCAGCAGCAGACCGTTGGTGCGCTGGCGCAGCTGCTGCATCAGCTGCATCAGGGTGTTGGGGCGGAGGCGCTCACCGCCGCTGCTGCTGTTCTCCCGACGGGTGCGGGCGTGGTGGGCTTCATCGAGCACCACCAGGTCGTAGGGCCCGGCTTCCAGCAGCTCTCGCTGGCGATCGCGCCGTCGCACCAGGTGGCTGGAGACCAGCACAAAGGGTTCTGCGGTCCAGGCATCGCGACTCACGGGCTGGGATTCGCCCTTGGGTCGAAAACAGGTGGGCTGCCAGTCGAGCGACTTGCCGCTGTAGATGGGCCAATCGAGGCCGAACTTCTCGCGCAGTTCCCGCTGCCACTGCTGGAGCACCGACGCGGGTGCCATCACCAGCATGCGGCGGGCGCGGCCGCTCAACCAGGCCTGGCGCAGCAGCAGGCCGGCCTGCACCGTTTTGCCGAGGCCCACCTCGTCGGCGATCAGCAG
>DAIQNM010000183.1:0-5917 GCA_036788375.1 Cyanobium sp. CTOTU6536
GGCTGGGGCGGGGTCCGGGGTGGCGCTCATGGCTGGGTGGCACGGGCCTGGCGATCCCTGGCACTCTGCCAGCCTTGCCCGAGCCCTGCGCGCTTCGCTAGCAGGGGGTGTTGCTAGCTTCCGCACACCGGGCCGCTCCAGTTGAAACGGCGCCTCACCCTCCACTTCCCCCGCGAGGCGGTGCACCAGCCGATCACCTACCGGTTGGCGGTGGATTTTGATGTGGCGGCCAAGATCCTGCGCGCCCAGGTGGCCCCCAACCAGGTGGGCACCATGGTGGTGGAGCTCTCCGGCGATATCGATGAACTCGATGCCGCCGAAGCCTGGCTGGAACGGCAGGGTCTGGGGCTCAACCGCGCCCCTGGTGAGATCCGCATCGATCCATTGCGCTGCGTGGATTGCGGCATCTGTGCCAGCGTTTGCCCCAGTGGTGCGCTGCGGTTCGATGCCGCCACCGCCAGGCTGGAGTTCGAAAGTCCCCGTTGTCTGGTGTGCGAGCAGTGCATCCCCAGCTGTCCCCTCGATGCCATCGCCCTGGTGTTGGAGCCTGAGCCGGAACCCCGATGACCTCTCTTTTCCGCCTGCTGCTGCTGCCGATCCAGGCCCCGATGCTGCTGCTGCTGATGGTGGTGAGCACTTACCTCGGACTCCACTGGGGCCTGCCCCTAGAGCGCAGCGGCGCCCACCTCACGCCGGTGGCCTCCCTGATCTGGTCGGCCGAGTGCGCCCAGGCCCTTGTGGTGGTGATGATCTGCTGCATGCCCGACCTCCTGCTGCGCCGTTTCTCGACGCTCCTGGCCGCCAGTCGGGTGGTGACTCTGGTGGCGATCCTGCTGCTGGTGACGATCGCCGGCCTCTATCTGCTCCATCTCGAAGTGCTTTCCAATGTGCTGATCCTGGCCTCGGCGGTGTTGCTGGCCCGCCTGGATCTGGTTCGACTGCGGTTGATGCCCCAGCCCGTGATGCTGGCCATCCTGCTCAGCTTGGTCGTGCTCGGGGGGGCCAGCCTCGGCCACTGGCTCAGCTCCTCCCACGACCAAGGCCCCAGCCCCCTATTCCGCCGTCCGACCCGTGCCACCCTGCTGCGCAAGCCAGGCACCTCCAGTGTCGAGCGCGCGCCCCTGTTTGGTCGGATTGGGGGTACCAGGGGCAGCACCACCCCCTGAACGCCCCTTCAGCACTGAGGGTCGTCGAGGTTGTGGTAGGTCCAGGCATTGCCCAGCACCTTTTTCACATAGAGGCGGGTTTCGGGGTAGGGGATGGCCTCCACCCAGAGCTCTGGGGCACTGCCGAGCCTGGGGTTGATCCATCCCTGCACCGCCCCGGGGCCGGCGTTGTAACTCGCCACCGCCGCCAGGGGGTTGCCCTTCCACTGGCGCAGCAGGCCCTGGAGGTAGAGGCTGCCGAGTTCGGCATTGCGGGCGGGTTGCTCCAGGTCGGCGGGTGTCACGGGGCGCCCCGCCAGCTCGGAGGCGGTGGAGGGCAGCACCTGCATCAGTCCCACTGCCCCGGCGGCCGAATGCACCGTGGGGCTAAAGCGAGATTCCTGTTTGGCAATGCCCTGCAGCAGGGCCAGGGGAACGCCCCGTTGCTTGGCCAACGGCCCTAAGACTTCCACAAAGCGCGGTGGGTGGAGGCTGCGCTCCAGCAGCGGCAGCAGGGCGCACTGGTCGGGGCGCATCACGAGGGCGGCCTGCTCCAGCTGCCCAAAGCCCGTCCAGTCGTCGCCGACCCCCTGCCGCAGGCGGCCCTCCACCAGCAGGTCGGTGCCTTCGCGGGGGGGGCGGTTGCCGCGCCGTTCCCGCCAGGCCTCCCAGGCTTCGGTGCGCTGATCGAGCCGCCAGAGCCGATCCAGCTCCCGATCGCCGCTGCCCAGCGGATCCCAGCCGGCGAAGGCCGTCGGCCGTTGGCCATGGGGCGCCTCCGGTTGGTCGTCGAGCCCGCCCTCCCCGAGCTGCACGGCCGCCCGCCAGCCGTAGTAGCCGCCGGGGTTGCGCCGCCGCAGGTCCCGCCAGGTGGCGATGGCGCCCTTGCGATCGCCCTGCTGCTGTTGGGCGTAGCCCAGCCAGAACCGTTGCCGGGCCGCCAGGGCCGCCGGCAGCTGGTCGGCGGGAATCGCCTCCAACAGGCTGGTGGCCTGGCGCCACTGGCTGGCCAGCAGCTGGCGGCGGGCCAATTCCCATTGCAGATCCCAGCTGGCGGGGTCCTTGGGCCAGCGCTGCAGCACCGCCATGCCCCCTTGCCCGGACGGATCGGCCAGCACCCGGTGGGCCACCACCGCGGCGCTCTCCCGCCAGCTCGGCGGTAGGGCCTGCAGGGCCGCCTCCGCCTCGGGCCCCTCCTGCTGCGCCAGGAGCCGCACCGCCTCCTGGGCTTCGGGACTTGGGACACCCTTCTCCCCCCCCGGGCCCGCCACAGTCAGCAGCAGCTGCAGGGCCCGTTGCCGCTGGGCAGGATCGCCCTGCAGCAGGGCGCGGGCCAGGCTCAGCCGGCCGGGGTTGGAGAGGTCACCCCAGGCACTGCCCTGGTGGGCCCTTGCCCCTTTGACCGCTGCTCCTTCGCCCGCTTGGCCCTTCAGGGCAGTGGTGCCATCCAGGCAGGCCACGGAGGCGTCGACGGACCCGATCTGGGCCAGTCCTTCGGCGATCGCCGCCCGTTGGGCCCCATCGGCAGCCTGGATTTCGCCGGAGCAGATCCGTTTCATCAGCCCTTCCGCCCCGGGCCAGCGGGCGCCCCAGCGGGCCAGATGCACCGCCCCAGCGAGCCGGGCCGCGGCGTCCGGACCCGCCTCGAGGGCCGCGGCCAGGGCCGCCGGATGGGCCGGAAACCGTTGCAGCAGCTCCTGGCGCAGGGCCGGCTGGCTGCGGCCCAGGGCATAGAGGGCATCGGCATTGGCGGCGCTCCCCCCAAAGCGGCGCTGCAGCTCCTGCCACAGGTTGAGGGCCCGTTCCCGCTGCCCCAGCGCCTCGGCGTCCTTGGCGGCGTTCTTGAGCACCACGGCCGCCAGCGGATCGGTGCCCCAGCCGTGGCCGCGCAACAGGGCCTGGCGCAGGCCGGGGTCCTCCGGAAAACGGCTGTGAAGCAACAGGCTGGCCTCCCGCCGCCGCCCGGGATCGGGTGACCAGCGCCGCAGCTTTTCCAGGCTGGTGCTCGCGGTGGCCGGCGTGGGCAAGGGCAGCCGCTCCAGCAGGGCCCTACCCCCCACCAGGGCGGCACCGGTGCCCAGGCACGACACGGCGAGCAACAGGGAAAGTCGGGTCAAGGCATCGGACGCCAGTGCGGGCATTCTGGGGAGCACCCTGCCCGCGCCCCGGTGCGCCTGCCCCGCCCCTCCCTGCCCGCGCCCCTCCTGCCCGCCGCCCTGCGACCCTGGCTGCTCGATCTGCCAGGCGCCGCCCAGCGCCGTCGCGCCCTAGTGGCGGCGCTGCTGGCCATCCTTGCCCTGGTGCTGCGGCCCTGGCCGCCCTTTCTCTGGCTGCCGGGCTGGTTGGTGGGCGGCCTGTTGCTCTGGGCGGTGGGCGAATCCCTGCTGTGGTGCTGGCGTCCCCGCCGCTGGCGCTGAGCGGTGGCGATCCCCCGCGTAGCCTTCCTCTCGCTTCCGCCCGCCGCCCCATGGCCGAACCTGCGGCCACCGCCTCCGCTCCGATCGGCGCGCCCTTGCAGGCCGGCCAAGCCGTCTTCGGCACCGATGGCATCCGGGGCCGGGTGGGCTCCACGATCACCCCAGCTCTGGCTCTCCAGTTGGGCTATTGGTGTGGCCGGGTGCTCAGCGCCGAGGGCCCGCTGCTGATCGGCACCGATTCCCGCAGCAGCGGGCCGATGCTGGTGGCGGCCCTCACCGCGGGCCTGACGGCGGCGGGGCGCCAGGTGTGGCAGCTCGGGCTTTGCCCTACCCCGACGGTGCCCGGCATGGTCCGCCGCCACGGCGCCGCCGGTGGGCTGATGGTGTCGGCCAGCCATAATCCCCCCCACGACAACGGCATCAAGGTGTTTGGCCCCTCCGGAGCCAAGCTCGGCCGCGCGGATCAACAGGCGATCGAGGCGGGGCTGCGGGGAGAGGCTGGCCCCACAGACCTTGCGGCGGATGGCACCGCCATCGACCGCTCCGACCTGCTCGCGGCCTACGCCGACAGCCTGGTGGCCAGCGTGGGGGGGGCCCGGCTCGATGGGGTGAAGGTGGTGCTCGATCTCTGTTGGGGCTCGGCCACGGCCTGCGGCGAGAAGGTGTTCCGAGAGCTGGGGGCTGATCCTTTGGTGCTCCACGGCAGCCCCGATGGCGGCCGCATCAACCAGGGCTGCGGCAGCACCCACCTGGAGCCGCTGCGGCGGGCGGTGCTGGAGTCCGGCGCCGCCATGGGCTTCGCCTTCGATGGCGATGCCGATCGGGTGCTAGCCGTCGATGGCCGCGGCCGCATCGTCGATGGCGACCAGATCCTCTATTTGTGGGGGTCGGCCCTCAGCCAGGCCGGAGCGCTGCCTGACAACCGCATCGTCGCCACCGTGATGTCGAATTTGGGATTCGAGCGGGCCTGGCGGGAATCTGGAGGTCTGCTGGAGCGCACGGCCGTTGGTGATCAGTACGTGCATGCGGCGATGCAGGAGCTCGGGGCCGGCCTGGGGGGAGAGCAGTCGGGCCACATCCTTTCGGCCAGCCATGGCATGAGCGGTGACGGCTTGCTCACGGCCCTGCAGGTGGCCACCCTGGTGCATGGCCGCGGTCAGGACCTAGCGCAATGGATGGATGGCAGTTGGACCTCCTATCCCCAGAAGCTCGTGAATGTGACGGTGCAGGACCGCCAAAAGCGCACCCAGTGGCAACACTGTGAACCGTTGCGCCTGGCCGTCGAGCAAGCCGAAATCGCCATGGCCGGCCACGGCCGCGTGCTGGTGCGTCCCAGCGGCACCGAACCCCTGCTGCGGGTGATGGTGGAGGCCGCCGAGGCCGAACAGGTGGAGCATTGGGCCGCATTGCTGGCGGCCGCGGCCGACCAGCACCTCAATGGACCCACGGCCGCCTAAGCGAAGCGCAGGGTTGGGGCTCAGGTCTGGTTGGGCCTGAGGCCAGAGGCTGTCCCGGTTGAATGGGGGGCCACGGCTTGCGATCGCGCCAGGAGGCGCTCGGCGGCCAATTCAAGGGCACCCTGACAGGCATCGCCCCGGGCGCCCACCAAGGGGGTTTGGCCCAGCCGCTGCTGCAGGGCCACCTCAAACCGCTGGCGCAGGCCGCCCAGGTGGGTCAAGGCGCCCCCCATGGCGCAGACGGGCGGCTGGCTGAGCTCCAGGGCTGCGGCCACCGCGGCCACCATGGCCGCTAGGGCCTCGGCGTTTTGGGCCAGGATCGCGGCGGCCCGGGCGTCGCCCTGCTGCGCCAGGCGATCCACCAGCGGCGCCAGCCGGGCGAACCCCGCTGCGCCGAAGCCAGGGTCCACCACCAGCGCCTTGATCCGCTGCGGCCCCTGGGGATCCTGGGGATCGATCTCCAGGGCCTGCCAGAGGGCATCGAGCAGCCCAGAGGCCGGCTCGCGGCCATCGACCATCCGCAGGCTCAGGGCGAGCCCATCGCGGCCGATGTCCATGGCGGATCCGGCCCCATCGAGCAGCCAGCCCCAACCGCCGCAGCGGTGTTCCCGGCCCCGGCCGTCGCGGCCCACGGCGATCGCGCCGGTGCCGCTGATCACCACGATGCCGGCGGCGTCGGGGAAGGCACCCCGCAGGGCGGTGCGTTCATCCCCCGTCACCACCAGCCGCTGCGCGGGCAAGGCCAGCGCCTCGGCCGCCAGCTCTAGCCCCTCCTGCTGCACGGCACTGCCGGCCTCGATGCCGCTGGCCCCCACCGCCGCCGCCGCCAGGGAGTCGTGGCGACGATCCGCCCGCAGCTGCTGCCGGGCCGAATCCAGGCTTTGGCGCAGGGCGGCAG
>DAIQNM010000184.1:0-5910 GCA_036788375.1 Cyanobium sp. CTOTU6536
CGAGGGCTTCGGCCTGGACCAGATTGCGGGGGAAGCCATCCAGCAGCCAGCCGCCACTGTGGTGCTCAAGCCGGCTGCGCACGATCGCCAGCACCAAGGCATCACTCACCAGTTCGCCCCGGGCCATCACCGCTTCGGCTTCCTGGCCTAGGGCGCTGCCGGCTTGCACTTCGGCCCGGAGCAGATCGCCGGTGGACAGGTGCAGCAGCCCTTCACGCTCGGCAAGGCGCTGGGCTTGGGTGCCCTTGCCTGCTCCAGGGGGGCCGAGGAAGAGGAGGCGTTGCTTCATGGCGGAAAGGGAGGAGGGAGGGTGCTGCCGGGATGGGAGCCGGGGGCCCGGCTGAAAGGGGGCGCCTACTGGCGCACCATGCCTTCGTAGCGCTGGGAGATCACGTAGGTCTGGACCTGCTTGGCTGTGTCGATCGCCACACCCACCAGGATCAGCAGGGAGGTGGCCCCGAGGCCCTGGAAGGTGCGCACCTGGATCGCCCCCTCCACGGCCGAGGGGATGATCGCCACCGCCCCGAGGAACAGGCCGCCCAGCAGGGTCAGGCGGTTCTGCACCCCGGCCAGGTAGGCGGCCGTGGCGGAGCCGGGCCGCACCCCGGGGATCGCCACGCCGCTGCGCTTGAGGTTGGTGGCGATGTCCAACGGGTTCACCGTGAGGGAGGCATAGAAGTAGGAGAAGCCCAGGATCAGGCTGAAGAAGAGGAGCGCATAGAGCCAGGGCGTGCTGCTGTTGGGGCTGAGATAGCCGGCCAGCCTGATCAGCAGGGGACTCTTGGTGAAATTGGCGAGGGTGAGCGGCAGGAACACCACCGCCGAGGCGAAGATGATCGGCATCACGCCGCCGGCATTGAGCTTGAGGGGCAGGTAGCTCTGGCGGGCCGAGAGCAGCCCCGGGCCGCCCACTTGGCGCTTGGCACTGACGATCGGGATGCGGCGGTTGCCCTCCTGCACAAAGATGATGCCCACGATCGTGAGCAGGAAGATCAGCACCAGAATCACGATGCCCGTCACGGTGCTGCGGTCACCGCTTTGGGCGAGCTCGATCGTGGAGCCCAAGGCTTTCGGCAGGGTGGCCACGATGTTGATGAAGATCACCAGGGAGGCCCCTTGGCCGATGCCCCGCTCGGTGATCACCTCACTGATCCACATCACCACCATCGAGCCCGTGACCAGGGCCAGGGTGGTCTGGACCACGAACAGCCACTCGGGCAGGCCGGGCAGCGCGTATTGCTTGAGGATCAGGGCAAAGACTGTGCTCTGCAGGATGCCCCATCCCAGGGCTACGTAACGGGTGATTTGGGCGATCTTGCGTCGGCCCGCCTCCCCCTCGTTCTTCTGGAGATCCTCCAGCTGGGGCAGGGCTGCCGTGAGCAGTTGCAGGATGATCGAGGCGTTGATGAAGGGCAGAATCCCTAAGGCAAAAATCCCGAGGGTGGAGAGTCCCCCCCCGGTGAAGATGTCGAGGAAGCCCAGCAGCTGGCCACCCTTTTGGATGAAGGTCTGGAAGGCAACCCGGTCGATGCCGGGCACGGGCACATAGATGCCGAGCCGCACGATCAGCAGCAGCCCCAGGGTGATCAGCACCCGGTCTCGAAGCCCCTTGGCCTGGACCAGCTGGCTGAGGATTTCAGCGGCGCTTGGATTGCGCCCCCGGCTGACGACCATGACGGATGGGTGCGGAGGAAAAGGGAGACGAACCAATCAAACACGCCAAGCCAACAAGCCGCCCGACGGGCCGGGAGGCTCGCCGGACGGCTTTGGCGCTAGGGGGCGAGGGGAGGCAAGGCCTCAGCCAAGCAGCTCGCAGGTGCCGCCGACGGCCTCGATCTTGGCGCGGGCACCGGCGCTGAAGGCCGCCGCCTGGACCGTGAGCTTCACGCCCAGTTCGCCATGGCCAAGGACCTTGAGGGGGTGCTTGTCACTGGTGACGATCCCCTGTTTGACCAGGGAATCGAGGTCAACGGTGCTGCCGGCCTTCAGGTCCGCCAGTTTGCCCACGTTGAGCAGGGTGTACTCGGTGGGGTTGACGATGGGGAAGTGCTTAAGCTTTGGCACCCGGCGGTAAAGGGGCATCTGGCCTCCCTCAAAACCGGGGCGGGTGGGGCTGCCGGAGCGGGACTTTTGGCCCCGCATGCCGAAGCCGCAGCTGGCGCCCTGGCCGGCGGCGATGCCGCGGCCCTTGCGGGTCTTGCGGCGACGGGAGCCGGGCTGGGGCTTGAGGTTGTCGAGTTGGAAGGTCATCGGAGGCCTCAGGAGTAGATCTGCTCAAGGGAGATGCCCCGCTCCTTGGCGGTCTCCTTGTGGGTGCGGAGGGCCGAGAGCGCCACGAGGGCGGCGCGGGCGTTGTTGAGGGGGGTCTTGGAGCCCAGCCGCTTGGCCAGCACGTTTTTGATCCCGGCCAGTTCCAGCACGGTGCGGATCGAACCGCCGGCGATTACCCCGGTACCGGGGGCGGCGGGGCGGATCAGCACGCTGGCCGCACCGTCACGGCCGTTGCTCAGGGTGGGGATGGAGCTGTTGCGGGTGAGGGGAACCTTCACCAGGTGCTTTTTGCCATCGGCCACGCCCTTGCGGACGGCGCCGATCACATCGCCGGCCTTGCCGACGCCAACGCCCACCTGGCCGCGCTCGTTGCCGACGACGATGATGGCCCGGAAGCTCATCTTCTTGCCGCCTTTGACGGTCTTGGAGACCCGGCGGATCTGGACCACCCGCTCCTGCCATTCGGAGTCGCGTTCCTGACCGCGGCGGTTGTCGCGGTCGCGGCCCCGGCCACCGCCACCGCGGCGGTCGCCCTTGCTCTCACCTCGGCCGCCGCGGCGTTCCTGCTGGCCATCGGCCGCGGCAGGAACATCAGCGGCGCCCGGGATGTCGCTGGTCTTGATCTGGTCGTTGGTTTCGGTCATGGTGAGAGCAGGATCAGAACTGAAGGCCCGCTTCCCGGGCGGCATCGGCCAGGGCCTTGACCCGACCGTGGTACAGGTTGCCGCCGCGATCGAAGACCACCTGTTGGATGCCCTTCGCAAGGGCACGTTTGGCCACCAACTCACCCACGGCCTGGGAGGCATCGCAGGTGCTGCCGGCCTTGAGGCTGGTGCGCAGGTCCTTGTCGAGGGTGGAAGCCGCACAGAGGGTGCTCTGGGCAGCGTCGTCGATGACCTGGACGTAGATGTGGTTGTTGGAGCGGAACACCGCCAGCCGGGGCCGGTCGGCGGTACCAGACAGGGTGCGGCGCAGACGGCGATGGCGCTTCTGGGTCTGCTGTTTGCGAGATAGGGACGACATGGGGGATCAGGCGATGGACGCTGCTGCAGCAGACCTCATTTCTTACCGGTTTTGCCGGCCTTGCGGAGGATCTTCTCACCCTCGTACTTGATGCCCTTGCCTTTGTAGGGCTCGGGAGGACGAATGGCGCGGACCTTGGCGGCCTCGTTGCCGACCACTTCCTTATCGGCACCGGAGACGAACACGGTGGTGTTGTTCTCCACGGCGAAGCTGACGCCTGCGGGGGGCACCATCTCCACGGGGTGGCTGTAGCCAGCGCTCACCACCAGCTTGGTGCCCTGAACGGCGGCGCGGTAGCCCACGCCAACAATCTCGAGCTTGCGGGTGAAGCCCTGGCTCACCCCTTCCACCATGTTGGCGACAAGGGTGCGGCTAAGGCCGTGGCGTTCGCGGGAGCGGCGACTGCCGTTGGCGGGATTCACCTGCAAGGTGTTGCCCTCCTGGCTGATGGTGACGCCATCCGGGAGGGTGCGGCTGAGTTCGCCCTTGGGTCCCTTCACGGTCACCGCGAGGCCATTGAGGCTCACGGTCACCTTCTCGGGGACGGGAATGGGGGCTTTACCAATACGTGACATGGGTGGTTCCTCCCGGATTCAGTAGACGTAGCAGAGCACTTCGCCGCCCACGCCCTGCTTGCGGGCGTCGCGGTCGCTCATCACACCCCTAGAGGTGGAGATGATGGCCACGCCGAGGCCGCCCAGCACCTTGGGCAGCTGGCGGGTGTTCTTGTAGATGCGCAGACCGGGCTTGCTGACCCGCTGCACGCGGCGAATCGTGGGCTGGCGGTGCTTACCGCTGTACTTGAGCTCCAGCACCAGCTCCTTCAGCACACCTTCCCCTTCTTCGGAGATGGTGGCGATGAAGCCTTCCTGCTGCAGCACCTTGGCGATGCTGTGGGAGAGCTTCGAGGCGGGGATCCGAGTGCGCTCGTGACGCTTCTCACTCGCATTGCGGATGCGGGTGAGCATGTCGGAAATGGGGTCGTGGTTGGCCATGAACGTGGTGGGAGGAGGGCTCAGTTGCTGCGGAACGGCATCCCCATTTCGCGGAGGAGGGCCCGGCCCTCTTCGTCGTTACGGGCGGTGGTCACGATGGTGATGTCCATGCCCCGGATGGCATCGATCTTGTCGAAGGAGATTTCCGGAAAGATGATCTGCTCCCGCACCCCCAGGGTGTAGTTGCCTCGGCCATCGAAGCTCTTGGGGCTCACCCCCCGGAAGTCGCGGATGCGGGGAAGGGCGAGGTTGATCAGGCGCTCCAGGAAGGCGTACATGCGATCGCCCCGGAGGGTGACGGTGACGCCGATCGGCATGCCCGCCCGGATCTTGAAGGCCGCGATGGCCTTCTTGGCTCGGGTCACCACCACCTTCTGACCTGTGATGGTGGCCAGTTCGGCAATCGAGGCCTCGAGCGCCTTGGCGTTCTGGGCAGCCTCGCCGAGGCCCCGGTTGACGGTGACCTTGACCACCTTGGGGGCTTCGTGGACGTTGGTGAGGGCGAGATCCTTGATCAGCTTGGGCTGGATCGTCTCCCGGTAGCGCTGTTTGAGTGACATGGCTGGGTGGGGGATGCGCTTCTGGACGTTGTCAGAAGGCGGAGAGGTGGGGCGAAAGGAAGGTGTGGGATTGGCCAGGAGCTGGGGGTTAATCCAGAATTTCCCCGGTCTTCTTGAGGCGGCGCTTTTTGGTGCCGTCCTTGTCGGTCACGATTTCCACGCGACTGGCAACCTGTTTGGCGGTGGAATAGATCATCACGTTGGAGGCGTGCAGGGAGGCCTCCTCGCTCACGATCCGGCCGGTTTCACCCTCCTGGGTGGGTTTGAGGTGGCGGGTGCGGATGTTGATGCCCTGCACCACCACCCGGTTTTCATAGGGCAGGGTGCGGAGCACCTCGCCGGTTTTGCCCTTGTCCTTACCGGCGATCACTTGCACGGTGTCGCCTTTTTTGATGCGCAGCTTGATGCGCACCTGGGCTTTGGCTTTGGGGGTTGCGGTGGCCATCTCAGATCACCTCCGGAGCGAGGGAAACAATCTTGGTGAAGTTGCGTTCCCGCAGTTCACGGGCCACGGGGCCAAACACCCGGGTGCCCTTGGGGTTGTTGTCGTTGCCCAGGATCACTGCGGCGTTGTCGTCGAAGCGGATCGAGTTGCCGGTGTCGCGGCGCAGGGTGGCGCGGGTGCGCACCACCACGGCCTTGACCACATCCGACTTCTTGACGCCCATGTTGGGCATCGCATCTTTGACGGCGGCGACGATCACATCGCCCACGTGGGCGTAGCGACGGTTCGTGCCCAGCACACGGATGCACTGGATGCGCTTGGCACCGCTGTTATCGGCAACGGTGAGGAAGGTTTCCTGCTGAATCATGGGGTGCTCCTCAGCCGGCGCTGGTGGTGGTGAGAACTTCAGCCACCTGCCACCGCTTGGTGCGGCTGAGGGGGCGGGTCTCGGTGATACGAACCCGGTCGCCGACTTTGACGGCGTTGGTTTCGTCGTGGGCCTTGTAGCGGGTGGTGCGGCTCACCGTCTTCTGATAGATGGGGTGGGGGAAGCGGTTTTCGACCGCCACCACCACCGTTTTGTCCATCTTGTCGCTGACGACGGTGCCGACCCTTT
>DAIQNM010000185.1:0-5813 GCA_036788375.1 Cyanobium sp. CTOTU6536
GCGGCTCGATGACGGCCGGCTTCAGGCGATCGTCGAGCGCATCCGCTCCGTTTCCCTCCAGCCGGTGCTGGCCTGATGGCCTCCCTCGACATCCAACGGCTGCGGCGGCTCCTGCCCTACCTGGGCCGCGATCGCCGCCGGCTGATCCTTTCCCTGCTGATGCTCATCCCCCTGGCCCTGGCCGGGGCGATCCAGCCCCTGTTGGTGGGCCAGGCGATCAGCGTGCTGCGCCAGGAAACCCGGCTTCCCTGGCTCGCTTCCCTGCCGGTACCGGTGGCCCTGCGGCTGCTGGTGGGGCTGTTGCTGGTGGCGGTTCTGGTGCGGCTGGCCCTACAGGGCACCCAGAGCTTCAACGTGCAGGTGGTGGGCCAGCGGCTCACGGCCCGGATCCGCGCCGACCTGTTTCGCCATGCCCTCGGCCTTTCGCTGCGCTTCCACGACCGCACCCCGGTGGGCAAGCTGCTCACCCGCCTCACCAGCGATGTGGATGCCCTGGCCGAGGTGTTCGGCAGCGGCGCGGTGGGGGTGCTCGCCGATCTGGTGAGCCTGGTGGTGATTGCGGTCACGATGCTGGTGATCGAATGGCGGCTCGGACTGCTGCTGCTGCTGCTCCAGGTGCCCGTGGCCGGGGTGATCCTCTGGCTGCAGGGCCGTTACCGCCGGGCCAACTACCGGGTGCGGGAGGAGCTCGGCCAGCTCAATGCCGATCTCCAGGAAAACCTCCAAGGTCTGGAGGTGGTCCAGATGTTCCGCCGCGAGGCTGTGAATAGCGCCCGCTTTGCCGAGACCACGGCCGTCTACCGCAACGCCGTGACGGGCACGATCTTTTACGACAGCGCCATTTCCGCCTGGATCGAATGGGTGGCCTTGGCGGCGGTCGCCCTAGTGCTGGCCACCGGCGGCGCCATGGTCGATGGTGGTGCGATGGGGCTGGGTACCCTCACCACCTTCATCCTGTTTTCCCAACGGCTGTTTGATCCGCTGCGGCAGCTGGCGGAGCGGTTCACCCAGATCCAAGGGGGGCTCACGGCGGTGGAGCGGATTGGTGAGCTGCTCGACCAGCCGATCGAGATTGCCGACCTACCCGCCGGCCAGAGGGGCCTGGCGGCCCAGCTGGCCATGGCTGCTGCCACTGGTCCGGGGGAGGTGGTGTTTGAGGGGGTGAGTTTTGCCTACCGCCCCGATGATCCGATCCTCGAAGACCTCTGCTTCCGCATCGCCCCCGGCGAGCACGTGGCGATCGTGGGTCCCACCGGCTCCGGCAAGACCACCATCATCCGCTTGCTCTGCCGACTCTACGAACCCCAGCGCGGCCGGATCCTGCTGGATGGCGTCGATATTCGCGAGTTGCCGGTGGCCCTGCTGCGCCGCCGGCTCGGGGTGGTGCTGCAGGACACCTTCTTGTTCAGCGGCAATGTGGCCGACAACCTGCGCCTCGATGCCGACCTCAGCGATGCCCAGCTGGAGAGCCTGTGTCGGGATTTGGGTCTTCAGCCCCTGCTGGGCCGCATGGAGGCGGGGCTGGCCACCGAGCTCCGGGAGCGGGGGGCCAACCTCTCTTCGGGCGAGCGCCAACTGCTGGCGGTGGCTCGGGTGGCGATCCGTGATCCCGCCGTGCTGGTGATGGATGAGGCCACCGCCTTCCTGGATCCCTCCACGGAGGCCACCCTGCAGCGCGACCTCGAAAGCCTGCTGCAGGGGCGCACGGCCATCGTGATCGCCCATCGCCTCGCCACCGTCGAGGCCTCCGACCGCATCCTGGTGCTGCGTCGGGGCCGGCTGGTGGAGCAGGGCACCCATCGGGAGTTGCGCGCCGCCGGCGGCCTTTACGCCCAGTTGGCCCAGTTGCAGGAGAAGGGGCTGGCCAGCCTGTAGGCAGGATCAGCCCCAAGCCAGCGTGGGCGTGAATCCCCGATCAGGTGGGTCGCTCCAGGTTGGTGCTGCTGTGGATTCCCTCCTCCCTGAGCCAGGCTTCGATCAGGCCCGCCAGCCGCTCCGGCATGGTTTGCATCGGCAGGTGGCCGGCCCCTTCGAGCAGGTCAAAGCGGTGGCCGGGGCAGTAGCCGGCTAGGTGACGCACGTAGCGGGCCTCCATCACCGTGTCGCGGCTACCGGCGATCCAAAGGCTCGGCACCGTCAGGCTGGCCGCCAGCCGGGGCAGTTGGGCCACGGCGCCGCGGTTGGTGCTGCAGGCCAGCAGACCCCGGGCGGCCCGGAGGTCGGCCACCAAGGGGCTCCGCCAAGCCGCCAGGGCGGGCAGCGAGGCCAGCCAGCAGGGCCGCAGCTTCAGAAAGGCGCTCCCGCCCTGGCGTACCCGGGCGAAGGCCCGGGGTTGGTAGACCCCACCACCGGCGGCCACCTGCACCACCCCCCGCAGCTGGTCGCCGAGCAGGGGGGCGGCATGCAGGGCCACGCTGCCACCGAGGGAATGGCCCATCAGCACCACCGGCCGGCCCGCCGCCTCCCGCTTCACCGCGCTCGCCAGCCAGCGGCCGTAGCTGGCCAGGCTCGGCGGGAAGCCCTGGGGGCGGGGCTGGTCGCCGAAACCGGGCAGGTCTGGGCACCAGAGCTCCAGGCGGGGTTCGAGCTGGCGCCGCAACGGCTCCCAAAGCCTTCCGGAGAGCAGCCAGCCGTGCAGGGCCACCAGCAGGGGGGCGCCGCTCGCCCGCTGCCCAGGTCGCCCCTGGGTCGGCCCGAAGGCGGTTGGGGATGGCGGGGGGCCCAGGGGCAAGCTCGGAGCGGATGCCTCCACCCTGCCCGAGATTGCCCCGGCTCCGGCAGGATCTTCAGACTGCGTTGCCACCCCGTGCCGGACCTGGTGCCCTCCCCCAGCCCAGACCAGCTGCTGAGCTTCTACGGGGAGCGCCACCGGCTGTGCCCCACCCCCAATCCCCAGCTTTCCATGGTGCTCAGCTTCGACCGCGCCATCGACCTGTTCGAACTCGAGCAGCTCTGTGATGCCGTCGGCTGGAGCCGTCGCCCACTGCGCCGCGTTCGCAAGGCGTTGGAGCACAGCCTTCTCTGTGTGGGCCTTTGGCGCCACGACACCCGGCTGCCCCGGCTGGTGGGCTTTGCCCGATGCACCGGTGATGGCGTTGTCGATGCCACCGTCTGGGATGTGGCCGTCCACCCCCTGTACCAGGGGGCTGGGCTGGGCAAACAGCTGATGGACTTTGTGATCGCTGAGCTCCAGGCCATGGGGGTCGACCGGGTGAGCCTGTTTGCTGACCCCCAGGTGGTGGGCTTCTACGAGGTTCAGGGCTGGGAACTGGAGCCGCTGGAACGGCGCTGCGCCTTCTGGTACGCGCCCTAGGTGCCAACACCTGCCTGGCCATGGCCCTGACCATCGTGGTTGTAGCGGGCCGCCAGCTGCTCGGGCCGTTCCCCCCGCCGCCAGGCCCGGCGCAGGCGCCCATTGGCCAGCGCCGTGCCGACCACCCCGAGCCGGCGCCAGCGGCGCCCGCTCACCAGCAGGGTGGCCGGCAGCAGGCCGATCCCGCCGCGTCGCCGTAGCCGTAACACCAGCTCCAGGTCCTCCATCAGGGGGATCGGCGCGATCCCACCCACCGCTTTCAGCAAGGGGCGTGAGATCAGCAGCCCTTGGTCGCCGTAGGGAAGGTTCCGCCAGCGACTGCGGAGGGCTACCAGCGCCTCCACGAGCCGCAGGTCAGTCCCGCCGGCGTCGATCCCCAGCCGAAAGGCCCAGGCCCTCTCCAACCCAACCGCCTGGGCGCGGCTCACCACCGTGATCCATTCCAGGGGCAGACGGGTATCGGCGTGGAGCAGCAGCAGCCAGGTCCCATCGGTGGCGGCAACCCCGGCGGCCAGCTGGCCGCCGCGGCTGGGGGGGCAGGCAACCACCCGGGCGCCCGCCAGGCGGGCCAGTTCCGCGGTGCCATCGCGGCTGGCCCCATCCGCCACCACCACCTCCCGGATCCATGCGGCCGCCGGGGCTAGATCGGCCAGCAGGGCAGGCAAGCGGGCCGCCTCGTTGCGGGCCACGATCACCACGCTCAGCTCCGGTCTCATTGCCAGCGCCCGAGGTCGCAGGGGCGATCCAGGTCGGCGCGCAGTGGCAGCAGGGTGGCTTCTAGCCCCTCGCGGGCGGCGGCGGCCAGGGTCTGCTCCCGCACCCGCTCGCTGCCCCAGGCGATCGGGCCCGAGGTCCCCGCGAAGAGCCGCGGCGCCCGCGGGCCTTCGCGCCGGGCGGCAGCCCCGCCTGCCCAGCCCAGGCCGAGTAACCAGTAACCCCCATCGCTGGCCGGGCCCAGCACCAGCGGGGCGCCGCCATCAAGGGCGGCAAAGGCCGCCTCCAAATCCTCCACGGCCAGTTCGGGCAGGTCACTGCCGATCAGCACCAGGTGCCGGATGCCCTCCCGGCGGGCCCGCACCACCTGGCGGCGCAAGCGCAGGCCGAGCGAACCTTCCCCTTGGCCGGCAACCCGATCAGCCCCCAGGTTCGCTCCCCAGCGGAGCGCCGCTCCAGGGCCCAGGCCACTGGTGGCCAGCAACAGCTGGGCCCGGCCGCTGCAGGCCTGGCGGGCGGTTGCCAAAGCATGGGCGGTCAGCCGGGCCTGGATCGCCGCCGCTCGCCGTGCCCCGAGGGCGGTCGCCAGGCGCCGCTTGCAACGGCCCGGGGCGGGCCAGCGGGTCAGGATCACCAGCCGCCGCTCGGCCGGGGTCACTTCGAATGGGGCAGCTCGGCGGGCCGCATGGTGATCTCGATGCGCTGGTCGCGGCGGCGTACCGAGAGGGAGAGGGGTTCTCCCACCCGCCCCCGGTCCACCGCAAGCTGCACCTCTGAAGGGTTATCGACCCCATTGCCACCCACCCGTTCGATCAGGTCGCAGGCCTTGAGGCCCCCCTTGGCCGCCGGGCTGCCCTGCATCACCTCCACCACCACCACGCCATTGACCTCCGGCAGCTGGCACTCATCGGTGGCCCCATTGATCTCCCGGGCCAGCTGGGGGGTGAGGGCCTGCAGGCGCACGCCGATGTAGGGGTGGCTGGCGTAGCCCCGGTCGAGGATTTGGGCGGCAATCTGGCGGGCCGTGTTGACCGGGATGGCGAAGCTGAGGCCGGCGCCAGGGGCCTGGCGGATGGCGGTGTTGATGCCGATCACCTCGCCGCGGTCGTTGATCAGGGGCCCGCCGCTGTTGCCTGGGTTCACGGCCGCATCGGTCTGGATGTAAGGGACCCGCTGCCCTTCGCCAAGGGCATTGGTGCGCTGGATGGCGCTGATGATGCCGGCGGTCACGGTGTTGTCGAGGCCGAGGGGGTTACCGATGGCAATGGCCCACTCGCCGGGGCGCACCTTGGCGGAATCCCCCAGGGGCGCCACAGGCAGCTTCGAGGCCACCACCTTCACCACCGCCACATCGGTGAGGGGATCGGCGCCCAGCACCTTGCCGCTGAAGCTGCGGCCGTCGGGCAGGGTCACTTGCACCTCACTGGAGCCTTCCACCACGTGGGCGTTGGTGAGCACCACGCCATCGGAGCGGGTGATGAAGCCCGAGCCCTGCCCCTGCTGCTGCTGAATGGCGGGGCCGCTGCCGAGCACGCCGCCGAGGGGGTTCACCATCCGTTTCACCGTGTCGATCCGCACCACGGCTGGCCCCACCTTCTGCACCGCCTCCACGATCACGTTGCCCGCCGGTTTGAAGGGCACCGCCGGCGCGGCATCACTGATCCGGGCGCGCTCCACCTTCGGTGCGGTGCCCGGGAAGTGCAGCCCCCCCGTGCAGCCGGCCAGCAGCACCATGGGCACAGTGAGGCTGCCGATCAGCTGGTGGGTGCGGGGGGCGGCCATCGGG
>DAIQNM010000186.1:0-5787 GCA_036788375.1 Cyanobium sp. CTOTU6536
TCGGCTGATCACCTCGTTGTGGCCGTTGGTCGCGCCCTCCGGCGCCACCGCGAAGGGATGGGGGCCATCGAGCAGCAGGGCGCGGGCGGTGCGCAGGGCCGGTAGGTCCAGCTTGCTGCGCTGGATCGAGCAGCCGCCGAGGTGGGAGAGCAACCAGCCCATCCAGGCGCCGGCCCAAAGGGGGATGCCCCGGTCGTAGAGGAACTGGGCGTGGGGGCGGGGCTGGAAGCGCCGGCCAGAGCGGCTACCGGCGGGCCGGCCGGCCCGGGCCAGGTCGACCCAGAGCAGGTGGGCCAGCACGGCCGGATCATCCAGGCTGGGGTGGCGAAAGGCCAGCAGCAGGCGGCTTTCCCCGACCTGGAACTGCTCCATTGCTAGCTGCAGCCGCCCGATCTGCTCCACCTCAATCGCCCTTAGCCCCCCCTGGCGCAGCCACAGCGGCAGCAGCAGCCGGGCCCCGGCCACCACCCGGCCATCGAGCTGGGGCGGGATGAACTCCAAAGGGGCGGCACTGGCCATCGGCGGGGGCAGGGAGTTGGGCTGCGGCGGCCTCAGGTTGGCAGGGATCGCAACAAGAGTGTCTGCCCCCATCGCCGCAGGGCGGCGATCAAAGCGGAGCCGCACCTCACGGAGAGCGGCTTTGGATGCAAGCGATGGCCGCGGCTCGCCAGGCCGTCCTTGAGGCCAATTGCCTAGGCTCGCGCCGATTGGAACCGGGGCTTGTCAGACCTTTTGCCCTGGCTGGGCGGCCCCCTGATCCCAGCCGCCGCTGCGCACCGGGATCTGCGCCGTTGGATCTTCCGCAACGGGGTCGCCTTGGCGGCCGTGGTGCTGTTGGCGATGGCCTCCCGAGGGCTCGGGTTGGAGGTTGAGCCTGCGATCTGGTTTCCTACCGGAGCGAGCTGTGCCCTCGCCCTGTTGTGGGGCTGGCGGGTGCTGCCCGGGCTATGGCTTGGTGCGGTGCTGGCGCAGAGCTTGGCCCATCCGGGGGAAATCCTGGTGGCCTGGGCCCAAGGAAGCTTGGCCAGCTTGGAGCCGCTGTTGGTGATGCTTCTGGTTCCGTATTGGTTGCCCCAGCGCGATGTCTTGGGGTCGATGCGGCAGCTGGCTTTGTTTTTGCTCGCCGTCTGGTTGGGTGGGCATGTTTATACCCTGCTCTCCTCCTTTCTGTTGCCCCAGGGTGGGTCGATTCCTCCTGGCCTAAGTCGCCTGACCGGCCTGCTGAGTGTGGCGCCCCTGGTGGTGGCCTTTGCCAACCCGTCTCCAGCGCAGCGCTGGGGGGATTGGAAGGGGTGGAAGTGGTGGGCGCTGCTCACCGCCATGGTGCTGACCTGGGCCTTGATCCAGGGGGGCTGGGTGCCGGCCCTACGGCCAACGCCGCTGGTGTTGATCCTGCCGCTCTTGGTGCTGGCCGCCTTCCTGTTTCAGCCCCCCGCCATCACCGTGCTGGTGCTGGTGCTGGCGTTGATCGAGCTCTTGGTCCCCTTCGGTGCTACCGCCGCACGGTTCAATGGCCTTGGCCTCACCACCATGCAGCGGCTGGTCAGTTACACCCAGTTGATGGTCCTCTTTGTGATGGTCGCCAACCAGGAGCGGCGTCGCATGGTGGCCAACCTCGAGACCCAGGCACGCCGGCTGGAGCTGGCTGTGGAGGAGCGCACCCGGGAGTTGGTGGCCGCCAACGCCAGGCTCCAGGTGCTCAGCCAGCGCGATGGCCTCACCGGCATTGCCAACCGCCGCTGGTTTGAGCAGGTGCTCCGCCGGGAATGGCTCGACGCCCGGCGCCAGGCTGAGCCGATCGCGGTGCTCCTGCTGGATGTGGACCACTTCAAGCTCTATAACGACCATTACGGTCACCAGGCCGGAGACCGGGTGCTGCGGCGGGTAGCCCGCAGCCTCGCCTCGGTCCTGCGGCCTGGCGAGCGCCATCTGCTTGCCCGCTATGGAGGGGAGGAATTTGTGGTGCTGCTGCCGGGGTTGACGAACGACGATGCGGCCCGTCTGGCCGAGAACCTTCGCGCCGCCGTTGGCTCCCTGGCGATCGTGCATGGGGCCTGGGGCTCCGATGCCATCGTCACGATCAGCGCTGGCCTGGCCTCGATGGTGCCGGCCCCGGGGCTGTCGGCGGCGGCGCTGGTCGCCGCCGCCGACAGCATGCTCTATGCGGCCAAGCAAGCCGGCCGCAATCGGCTATGTGTGCATCCCGCCGGCCCGGGCCCCTGATGCGGTTCCACGCCCGTCAACGCAGCGAGCCGCACCGTGGCCCAGCGGTCGCCGCAATTCTCCATGCCGCGGCCGAGCCCGAGGGGGCGGCATGGAAGGGTTGATTGTTTTCGGCGACAGCCTCTGCGATGGGGGCAACGCCCATGCGCTCCGGGGTGATGCCGCCTTCCCCTGCCCGCCCCACTGGCGGGGCCGCCGCTGCGATGGTCCGGTGTGGGTGGAGCAGCTGGCTGAGCGGCTCAGCTTGCCGCCGCTGCTTCACTCCCTGGCCGGCGGCACCAACCATGCCTATGGCGGCGCCCGCTCCGGGGCGGGTCTGTCTCCGAAGGGCATGCCCAACCTGCTGGAGCAGGTGGCGGGGTTTCTGGGGGGCGAGGCTTGGGCCGTTGCAGTGGGCGATCGGCGTGATCCCGTCGTCCCGGGGGAACGGCGAGCCTCGGGCTTGGCCGGCGCCGCGGACGCTGCCGATCCCCTGGTGGTCATCCGCGCCGGCGCCAACGACTACCTCGATGCGGCGCCGGGTCCGGCCGTGGCGGCGGCGGTGAATGGCCATCTGCTCGCCGCCGTGGAGGACCTGGCGGCCGCGGGCCTGCGTCGTTTCCTGGTACCCACAGAACTGCCCTGGGGTTTCAGCCCGATTGAGCTGCCCGGTGTGCTGGAGGCCGACCGCCTCGCTCTCAACGCCCTGATCAGCCGTCAGAACAGCGAACTCCAGGCGGCTTTGGGGGGCCTGGCCGCCGAGCGCCAGCTGGAGGTGGTGCAGCCCGATTTCCATGGCCTGTTTCTGGCGGTGCGGGCCGATCCGGCGGCCTTCGGCTTCGATGAGATCCACAGGCCTGTGCTCCAGAGCGATACCACCGGCTTGGCGATCGCCGCAACGCCTGGCGCAGCCCTAGGCGATGCGGCGGCTGCAAGCGGTTACCTCTGGTGGGACAACTGGGCCCACCTCACCACGGCCTTCCATGGGCTTCTGGCGGATCGGGCCTTGGCGGCGCTGCGGACGGCGGGGCATGGTGAGCGCTGATCCTCGATCAGGGGATCTGAAGCCGGGACCCTGCCTTTGAGACGATGGGGCCACCGCTGTACCCCCGCCGTGCCTGAGGCCGCCCAACCCGCCGCCACCGCTGCTGCCGTGCCTGGGGCCGCCAACACCCCCGCCCCCGCCGGCGAGGCCGCCCTCCCCAAGACCTACGACCCGGCCGGCACCGAAGCCCGCTGGCAGCAGGCCTGGGAAGAAGCCGGTGCCTTCCACCCCGATCCGGCGGCACCCGGCGAACCGTTCAGCGTCGTGATCCCGCCGCCGAACGTGACCGGCAGCCTGCACATGGGCCACGCCTTCAACACCGCCCTGATCGACACGATCGTGCGCTTCCAGCGCCTGCAGGGCAAGAACGTGCTCTGCCTGCCGGGCACCGACCACGCCTCGATCGCGGTGCAGACGATCCTCGAGAAGCAGATCAAGGCGGAGGGTGCCAGCAAGGACGACCTCGGCCGCGATGCCTTCTTCGAGCGGGCCTGGGCCTGGAAGGCCCAAAGCGGCGGCACGATCGTGGGCCAGCTGCGGCGCCTCGGCTATTCGGTGGACTGGAAGCGGGAGCGCTTCACCCTCGATCCCGGCCTCAACACATCGGTGGTGGAGGCCTTCCTGCGCCTGCATGAGCAGGGGCTGATCTACCGGGGCGAATACCTGGTGAATTGGTGCCCCGCCTCCGGTTCGGCGGTGAGCGACCTGGAGGTGGAGATGAAGGAGGTGGAGGGGTCGCTGTGGTACCTGCGCTATCCGCTGACGCCGCTGGCGGGCCCAAGCGACCAGACAGCGGAGCAGGGTGCGGTCATCTCCACCATGGCTGAAGCCGACCACCACCTCGACCACCTGGTGGTGGCCACCACCCGCCCCGAAACGATGCTCGGCGACACCGCCGTGGCGGTGAATCCCAGTGACCCCCGCTATGCCCACCTGGTGGGCCGCACGATCGAGCTGCCCCTGGTGGGCCGCCAGATCCCGATCGTGGCCGATGAGCACGTCGATCCGGCCTTCGGAACGGGATGCGTCAAGGTCACCCCCGCCCACGACCCCAACGACTTCGCGATCGGCCAGCGCCACGGCTTGCCCCAGATCACGGTGATGGCCAAGGACGGCACGATGAACGAGGCCGCCGGCCGCTTTGCCGGCCTGGATCGCTTCGAGGCCCGCAAGGCGGTGGTGGCGGCGATGGAGGCCGAGGGGTTGCTGGTGAAGACCGAACCGCATCGCCATAGCGTGCCCTACTCGGACCGGGGCAAGGTGCCGGTGGAGCCCCTGCTTTCCACCCAGTGGTTCGTGCGCACCGAGCCCCTGGCGGCCCGCTGCCGCGGCGCCCTCGACAACCCCGCCGGTCCCGAGCCCCGCTTCGTGCCGGAGCGCTGGAGCAAGGTGTATCGCGACTGGCTCACCGACATCCGCGACTGGTGCATCAGCCGCCAGCTCTGGTGGGGCCACCGCATCCCCGCCTGGTTTGTGGTGAGCGAAACGGGGGGGGTGATCACCGAGGCCACGCCCTACGTGGTGGCCCGCTCGGAGGAGGAGGCGTGGGCGAAGGCTCTGGCGCAGTTCGGGTCGGCCCATGCGGCGGCGGGGCGGCCTCTGCAGCTCGAGCAGGACCCCGACGTGCTCGACACCTGGTTCTCCAGTGGTCTCTGGCCCTTCTCCACCCTCGGCTGGCCCGGCGAGGCGACCGCTGCCGGCCCGGGCCTCGGCGCTGCCGGCCAGGCACCGCAAGAACCCGCCGATCTGGCCACCTGGTATCCCACCAGCGTGCTGGTGACGGGTTTTGACATCATCTTCTTCTGGGTGGCCCGGATGACGATGTTGGCCGGCGCCTTCCTGCAGGAAGCCGACCCCAATCAGCCCGATTCCGCTGATTCTGCCTCTCCCGAAGCACCAGCCCGCGAGCGCCCCGTCGGCGGCCGCGACAGCTGGATGCCGTTCCGGGATGTCTATATCCACGGATTGGTGCGCGATGAAAACAACCGCAAGATGAGCAAATCAGCCGGCAACGGCATTGATCCATTGCTATTGATCGAGCGCTACGGCGCCGATGCCCTGCGCTTCGCTCTGGTGCGCGAGGTGGCTGGTGCTGGCCAGGACATCCGCCTCGACTACGACCGCAAGTCCGACACCTCCGCCACGGTGGAGGCCGCCCGCAACTTCGCCAACAAGCTGTTCAACGCCACCCGTTTCGCCCTGATGAATCTGGGCGGGGAGACGCCGGCCTCGCTTGGCGAACCGGTGCCGGCCGAACTGGAGAGCGAAGACCGCTGGATCCTTTCGCGCCTGACCCGCACCGGTACCCAGGCCGCCGAGCTGTATGGCAGCTATCGCCTCGGTGAGGCCGCCAAGCTGCTCTACGAATTCGCCTGGAACGACCTCTGCGACCAATACATCGAGTGGGCCAAACCCCGCCTTTTCGGTGATGACCAGCCCGCCCGCACCACCGCCCGCCGGGTGCTGGCCCGCAGCCTGGAGGCCCTGCTGGTGATGCTTCACCCGCTCATGCCCCACCTCAGCGAAGACCTCTGGCATGC
>DAIQNM010000187.1:0-4705 GCA_036788375.1 Cyanobium sp. CTOTU6536
CTTCTCCAGCAGCTCCTGGCGCTGCTGGTCCCGGCGTTTGCGCTCCTCGATCCAGCTGCCGGAGCGGTCGGCCACCTCCCCCAGCCGGCGGCGGGAGAGTTCCACCGCCGCTTCGGCCTGGCGGCACTGGCGCTCCGCCTCCTCCAGCTCGCCGTCGCCAGCCCCACCGCTGCCATCGAGGATCTGGCGCTCCTGACGCAGCTCCCCCTGGCGGCGCCCCAGCTCCTCCCGGCGGCGCTGGAGGGCGCTGGCCTCCTCCCGGTGCCGCTCCGCCTGCCGTTCCCGCTCCCTCGCCCCTGCCTCCAGGCCCGCCAGCTCCGCCTGCACCGCCAGCAGCTGGTCTTCCCCCAGGGCCTTCACCTCCGCCTGCAGCCCCTCCAGCAGGGCGGCGGCCTGGGTCACCCCCTGCTCGGCGGCCGCGATGCTCTGGCGCTCCTCCTCCTCCCGCAGGCCCAGGGCCTGGCGGCGCAGCTCCAGGGCTTCGAGGGCGGCCCTGGCCTCTTCAAACTCGAGCACCTGCTCCTGGGCCCGGCCGGCCTGGAGCTGCAGCCGGATCTCCTGGTAGCTGCGGGCCCGGGCGCAGTCGCGTTCGAGTTTCTGGCGGTTGATCAGCAGTTCCTGCTGCACGATGCGGCAGCGCTCCTGCCGCTCCTGCACCTCATCGAGCTTGGAGCGGGTCTGATCGATGCGCGAATCGAACAGGGCAACGCCGGCCAGCTCATCGATGATGCCGCGCCGATCCCGGGCGCCCATCGACACGATCCGGGTCACATCCCCCTGCATCACCACATTGCTGCCATCGGGATCGATGCGCAGGCGGCGCAGCTGGGTCTGGAGCTGCTGCACGGTGCAGGGCACCCCATCGGCGCTGAAGCTGCTGCTGTAGGTACCGCCCGGGGCCACCCGCAGGCGGCGGCTGACGCTCCACTGGCGCTGGCCTTTTTTGATCCAGGGGCCCTCGCTGGGGGCCTCGAGGCCGTCCTCCGCCTCGTCGGGAGTCCAGTCGCCCAGGTCGAAGTGCACGGTCACGCTGGTTTCCGATGCTCGGCCCTCGCGCTGCATGGCGCTGTTGATCAGGTCGGGCAGGCGCTCCGCCCGCATGCCACGGCTGGTGGCCAGGCCGAGGCAGAAGAGCACCCCATCAAGGATGTTGCTCTTGCCCGAGCCGTTCGGTCCGGTGACCACGGTGAACCCTGGCTCGAGCGGAATCGCCATCGATCCGCCGAACGACTTGAACTGGTTGAGTTCGACCTGGTTGATGTGAACCAACAGGCCCGTCCGCCGGGCGATCGGAATTTAGCCAAGGCGCTGTCGCTGCCAAGGGGGCCTGCCTAGGCTTGATCCAGGCCGACGGTCTCCCCCACCCCGGCGGACGGGTCTCCCGCTCCGGCAGGCGGTTTCACCGGCGGGCAACCCACCCACACTGGGTGTTGTTCCTGCCTCTCCCCTCTGTAGGACGCGATGGACCCCACCACCCCTTCCCCTGGCACCGCCCCCCAGCAGGAGCAACCCTCCAACGGCACGCCGTTCCAGCCCGGCAGCGCGCCGAGCTATGGCGGTGCCCCCGACTCCCCACCGCTCAGCCCGCTGCAGCTGGCCTTCCGTGAGCGCTTTGAAACCCTGCTGCCTACCATCCAGCGGGAATGGCCCGAGGTGGCACGCCACACCCTCGAGGCCACCCGCGGCAGCTTCGACCACGCCGTGGAGGTGATCAGCCGCCAGACCGGCCTCACCAGCGGCGGGGTGAAGCAGCAGCTCCAGGATCTGCTGCAGACCACCGGCGAGCAGGCCCACCAGGTGGCCGACACGCTCCGGCCCCTGGAGGACCAACTGGAGCAGCTGCTCGACGACCTCAACGCCACCCTCCGTCCCCGGATCGAGAAGCCGGTGCGGGAGAAGCCGCTGATGGCCCTCGGCATCGCCGCCGGCGTCGGCCTGCTCTTCGGCCTGCTGCTCTCGGGTCGGCGCTCGGCATGAGCGACCGCGGCGACCGATCCGCAGGCGGCCGCGGCATGCTTCGCGTCACGGCGTTGATGACGTCGGTGATGGACCTGCACGTCAAGATCGCGCTGCAGGAGGCCGATCGCGACAAGCGGCGCCTGGTGGGGGCGGGGGTGTTCCTCGGCATGGGGATCACCTTTGCCACCTTCGCCGGGGTGGCCGCCCAGCTGGCCCTGGTGCTTTGGCTGCACCAGGCCTTCGCCTGGAGCTGGCTGCTCTGCGCCCTGGTCGTGGCCGGCATCGACCTGGCCCTGGCCGGCCTGTTCCTGCGGATCGGTGGCGGCATGCTCAAGGCACCGTTCCTGGCGGAGACGATCTCCGGCATCAGCCGCACCGCCCGGGCCCTGACCGGCCGCTTCTAGGGCAGCTGAGCGCGGGCGCTGCGCCTTGCCCGCTGGCAGGCCGTGTGGCGAATCCGGCGGGCCTGCCCTACAACCCCAGCTCCGCCAGGCCCTCCTCTTCCACCCACACCGACACCGAGCCGGCGGGGCAGCGCCAGTCGGCCCAACCATCGCCGTTGGTGGTGATCGGCTGGCGGATGTGGCCGGTGAGGTCGCGGAACACGGTGTGGGCTTTGCCCACCTCCATCCACTTGTGGCCGGCCTGGCCATCGCTCATCAGCACCGCCAGGGATCGCGGATGGTTGGCGCTGCCCAACCGGGTCCAGCCGATCGTGTTGAAGTGGTCGAGGTAGTCGATCTGCGGGCCGTAGGCCCAGTGGCGCCGCGCCAGCAGGAAGCGGTCGATCAGGAAGCGATGGCTGGGCATGTGGATGTCGATCGGGCGGCCCTGGCGGATGTCGCGGTAATCGGCGCCGTAGTAATCGGGGTGGAAGATGCAGGGATAACCCTGGTTGCGAAGCAGGATCACCGCATAGGCCAGGGGCTTGAACCAGGGCTCCACCGCTGATTCGAGGGCCTGGAGCGGCTGGGTGTCGTGGTTGTCGACCAGGGTCACCGCCAGCACCGGCATGGTCTGCATCAAGGTGCCGTCGAGCAGGCGGGCCATGTCGTAGTGGCCACCACTGCGGCTGGCTTCAAAAAAATTGCGATGCAAGGGAGCATCGAACAGACTCATCTTGCCGCCACTGTTGGCGGCATACCAGCTGAGGGAGCTGAGGTCGTAGGTCCAGTATTCACCAACCACGAAGAGATCTCGCTGGGCATAGGCTTCCATCTCGCCGATCCAGTCGATGAAGAAGTCGCTGCTGATGTGCTTGATCGCATCGAGGCGGAAGCCATCCACCCCCACCTGATCGAGGGTCCAGCGACCCCAATGCTTGAGCTCGCCGCGAACCTCGGGATGATTCATGTTGAGATCGCATCCCATCAGGTAATCGTAGTTGCCCTTTTCCAGCGCTACCTGGCCCTCGAAACTGGCGCCATGGGTGCGCCACACGGCCTGATAATGGGGGTCGAGACTGTTGTAATCAACCGCATCGAAGTGATACCAGTGCCATTGCATCGTTGAATAGCGACCACCGCGGCCATCGAAGCGGAAGTCTGTCCAGGCCCGGATTGGCCGCTCGTCGCCTAGGGCCTGGCCACGGTTTTCGGGGGCGTAGGGCGTGGCGAGGTAGTCCTCTTCGGCGTCGGCAAAAAGCTTGTGGTTGAACACCACATCGGCATACACGGCCAAGCCGGCATCACGGCAGGCCTGCACCGCTTCGAGATAGTCATTCCGGGTGCCGTACTTGGTGCGGACCGATCCTTTTTGATCAAACTCCCCCAGGTCGAACAGGTCGTAGCAGCCATAGCCCACGTCCTCGCTGCCGCCGCCCTTGTAGGCAGGCGGTAGCCAGAGGGCGGTGATGCCTGCGGCGGCAAGGGCCGGAGCCTCCTGCTTGAGGCGGCGCCAGTGCTTGCCATCGGCCTCCCCATACCAATGGAACCACTGCATCATCGTGCCGTTGAATTCCGTTGGCTCGGCAAGCTTCCGCTCCACGATCGTGGTTTCGTGGCTGGCGAGCCAATCGCGCAGCAGCTCCACGGCGGCCTGGGCCGTATCCACCGAAGGGTCCTGTTCGGCCTCAAGGATGCGGGTTTTGAGCTCGGAAAAGATGGTGTTGCTCATTGGCTCTGGAAGGGGAGCGGCGCTTTGGGCCTGAATCGTTGCCCATCCTTAGCAAGGGTTGGTGGGGATTCCATGGTTTGGCGACGACTTTCGAATTCTTTACCGACCCCTGATGGGCGCCCGGCCCCTGGGGGAGCAGCAGCCGCCTCAGCGGATCTCGTAGCGCAGCCAGCGGCAGTCGATGCCACCGTTGCTCACGGCGATGCGGCGGCTGGCCTTGAGCCGCAGGGCACCGGTGAGCTCGGGGTTGCCGCTGAGGAGCCAGAGGGTCCAGCCGGGGCAGCGCTCCTTCAGCATCCGGCCCAGGTCGGCATAGAGCCCTTCGAGGTCTTCGCCTGAGCCGAGGCGGACGCCATAGGGCGGATTGCAGACCAGGATGCCCTGCCCCGGTGGCGGGATGAAGTCACGGAAATCCCCCTGCTCCAGGCGAATCCTTTGGGACAGCCCGGCGGCTTGGGCATTGGCCCGGGCCTGCTCCAGCACGGCCGGATCCCGCTCCATCCCGATGATCGGCGCCAGGGGGCCGCCATCGATCAGGCCGCTGGAGAGCTGGCTGCTGGCTGCCGCCACCTCCCGCTGCCAGAGGGCGGCATCGAAATCGGGCCAGCGCTCGAAGCCGAAAGGGCGGGGC
>DAIQNM010000187.1:4715-5723 GCA_036788375.1 Cyanobium sp. CTOTU6536
GCTTCCAGCAGCAGGGCGCCGGAGCCGCAGAGCGGATCGGCGAGGGGAACCGAGCCATCCCAGCCGGTGAGGGCGATCAGGCCGGCGGCCAGGTTTTCCTTGAGGGGCGCCAGGCCCATGGCGGCGCGGTAGCCGCGGCGGTGCAGGCTGCTGCTGCCGCCCTCCAGGCTGAGGATCGCAGTGCCTGCTGCGCTGCCGCCACCGCCGCCACTGAGGTGCAGATGCAGGCTGAGGTCGGGATCCTCCAGGTTCACCATCGAGCGGCTACCCCAGCGCTGGCGCTGCAGGTCCACCAGGGCGTTCTTCACCTCCAGGGCGGTGTAGTGGCTGTGGTTGAGCTCCGGCAGGCTGCCGCTGGCCTCCACCTTGAAGCTGGCCTCGGGGGGCAGCCAGTGGTCCCAGTCGGCGGCGTTCTGGACGCCCTGGTATAGATCGCGCCGGCCGCGGCAGGGGAAGCGGGCCAGCTCCCGCAGGAAGCGGAAGGGGATGCGGCAGCGCAGGTGGAGGCGGTAAAAGCCGGCCAGGTCGGTGCGGCAGGCCACGGCGCGGCGCAGGGGGCGCACTTCGCTGGCCCCGAGCGCCGCCAGTTCGGCGGCGGCGGGCTCCTCCAGGCCGGGCGGCACCACGGCGGTGAGATCGAAATCCTCCGGGGACGTTGCGAGCTGCTGCATCACTCCACTGTGCCGGTGGGGGGCGCTTCGGGCCGTGGGAGGGTTGAACGCGCCTCCGTGGAACGGCGATCCTTCCTGAACATGAGCTGGCCTGAACATGAGCTGGGATTGATCCTTGCTCAGCGCAGTGGCTCGCTCGGGCTCAGAAGCGCCGCAGCGGCAGCGGTGGCATGGGCCCGGTGGGGGTGACTCCCAGCTTGCGGTGCCAGTAGGTCCAGGAGCGGGGAGAGAACCAGCCAGCCTCGGCCCGTTGCAGCACCTGGGCCAGCCGTGCATCGCCCTGGCTGCGGCGCACCTGCAGCACGGTGTCGAAATCGCCGATCTCCATCACCTGGGC
>DAIQNM010000188.1:0-5607 GCA_036788375.1 Cyanobium sp. CTOTU6536
CTCCAACCACACCTCACTCCAGGCATGGGCGTCGTTCTGGCGGATGTCGAGGTAGGCCGGCCCCCCTAGGGGCTTCACCAGGTCGCCGCCGCGGTAGCCGCTCACCACCCGGGCCGGCACCCCCGCAGCGCGCATCAGGGCCGTGAAGGCACTGGCGTAGTGGCCGCAGAAGCCCTGGCGCCGCTCAAACAGGAAGGCATCCAAGGGCGCCGTGGCCGGCAGGGTGCCGGGCTGCTGGGTGTAGCGAAAGGGCTTGGAGCGGAACCAGGCTTCGGCCGCCGCCAGCCGCATCGCCGGTGCTCCTTGCTGGGCCCAGCTCGCGGCCAGGGCCTCCATCCGTGGGTTGGCACCGCCGGGGAGCTGCAGGTCGAGGGGGGTTGGGGCCTGCCAACGCCAGCCGATGGCCGCCTGGCCGCCTGAAGCCCCCCCATCGGGCGGCTCATCAGCGGCGGCCAGGCGGATGGCGTAGATCCGTCGCTGGGCTGGGGATCCCCGGTGCCGCAGCTCTCCGCGGGGGTTCACCCGCAGCTCCTGCCCGAGGGGTTGGCCCGAACCTCCCCAGGGCACCGATGTCAGGCCACTGGCTTCGCTCAGCCACAGCGCCACCCCATCCCCCGCCGCTGGGGGTACGGCGGGGGATGGGGTGGCCGGCCAGTCGCTGCCAGCTGGGGAGCCGCTCTGGGCGGCGGCGCTGCTGCTCCAGCGTTCGCCATCGAAGCGTTCATGCACCAACACGCGCCAGTAGCGCTTGGCGGCGGCTGGGGGGCCGCCGGACCCGAAGGCCACCCGGGCCGCTGGCGCATTGCTGCCCACCAGGGTGGCGATGCTTCCCGGCGCCAGGCTGTCACTCAGGCCGGTCACGGCGCCGCTGCCTCCCAGGCCGGGCATGGCGGCAAAGGGCTCCAGCCGGGGCAGCAGCAGAAACAGGGCCAGGGCCATCGGCAGGGCCGCGGCCACCACCTGCAAACTGCGGCGCAGCAGCAACCCCCAGTTGGGCCCTGCGCCTGTTTCCAGGGCCAGCAGCCCCGCCAGGGCCACGAACACCGCCAGCATCTGCAACAGGCTCGGCCCAAGGTCGCTCTGGAGCGCCCCCAGCAGGCCGGCGCAGACCAGCTGCAGCAAGGCCACCAGCCGCCGCTCAGCCACGCTCTTCGCCTCCAGCAGCTTCAGGGCCGCCAGCCCGGTGAGGACCACCGCCAGCCAGCTCAGCAACAGCGCCGGCTGCAGCCCCACCAACCCCACCGCCAGCAGCGCCAGGGCCAGCCATTGCAGCCGCACCACCGTGGGGTTCATGGCGGGCCCCCCTCGCCGATCGCCGCCGGGCTCAGGGCCAGCACCTCCAGGCAGCGGTCCCGCTGGGGCCGCCCCCGGCCGGGGGGAACCACGGCGTCCCCCAGGGCTAGCCCGTAGGCCTCCCCATCGGCGTGGAGCCGCAGGATCGCGGCGCAGAGGTGCTCCAGGGCCCGCTCCAGCGGGATTCCGGCCGCGGCGGTGAGCAGGGGGGCCTGGGCGAGGGGATCGCCGAACCGTTTGGTGTGGGCTCCGCGGCCCTGGGCGAGCAGTTTCCAGGCCAGGCGCCCCGGGCCATCCTCCGGCCGGTGGGGCCTTAGGTCTTGCCAGCTGTCACCGCCTTCTCGGCTGAAGCCGCCGCCCGGCGCCGCCTCCGGGCTTTCGGCAGCATCCCGCCGTCCCACCGGACCCCGGTGGGGGGCCGGCAGGATCAGTTGGGGCCGGGGGGGATCCCAGCGGCTCCAGCACACGAACAGCCCCAGGGGGGCGCTGGTGAACAGCCGCAGCCTGCCGGGACGTTGCCGGCCCCGTCTGCTGGGGATCCAGGCCACGTTGAGGCGGTGGGTGCCGGGCGGGAGGCTGCGGGCGGCATCGGGGGCTTCGTTGCCCAGCCGCAGCCGCAACCCTTCGCAGCGCTCCGGACAGCGGATCTCGAGCGGATAGGCGGCCGCTTGTCCCACGAAGGCCGGCAGCGGCTCACCGCAGCGGAGTTCCAATCCCTGCAGGTTGAAGTGGGTGAGATGGAGGGTGAGCAGGAACAGCCCCAGCATCAGGAAGCTGAGCAGCAGCGGCCCGTTGCTCTGCAACTGGATCGCCACCACCTGCAGCAGGAGCAGCCCGCCCAGCCAGAGGAAGCCGAAGCGGCTGGGCACGATGTAGAGGTTGCGCATCCCCAGCCTCAGGGGCTCCCCCTGCTGGGCCCTACCCAGGTTCATCGGGGGCCTCCCCACGGTCTTCCCCGGCGGCCGAGCGTGGCGGCGGCGCCGGCAGCCCAGGCGGCGCAGCAGGAGCAGCAGGTGCCGGCGGCGCGGTAGGTGCACCAGGTGCAGCAGGCGCCGGCGGCGCAGCAAGCGCAGCAGCGATGGCAGGCGGGGCAGGGGGCCTGGGCCATCAGCGCAGGGGGTTCACGGCAGCCCGCAGTTGGCTGCTCCGCAGACCCTGGCGGCCGTCGCGGCCCCCATCCAGCCGGTGTTCGCACACCGGCTCGAGCACCACCTGCACATCGTCCGGGGTGACATGGTCGCGCCCCTCCAACAACGACCAGGCCCGGGCCGCCGCCACCAGGCCCAGGCCGGCGCGGGGGGAGAGGGGCAGGCCATCGCCATGGCCGGCCCGGCTGGCCGCCAGCAGGTCGAGCACGTAGTTGAGCAGGGCTGGGCTGCAGTGCTGCCGCATGGTTTGCTCCTGCAGGGCCAGCAGGTCCGCCGCCGTGAGGCAGGGCCCGATCGCTTCAGGGCGCAGCGCTTCCCCCGCCAGCAGGGCCAGCTCCGCCTCTCGCTCCGGGAAGCCCAGGCTGAGCCGCATCAGGAAACGGTCGAGCTGGGATTCGGGGAGGGGGTTGGTGCCCCCCTGCTCCAGGCCATTCTCGGTGGCGATCACCAGGAAGGGCTTGGGCAGCGGATGCCCGGTGCCATCCACACTCACCCGGCCCGCCGCCATCGCCTCCAGCAGGGCGCTCTGGGTGCGGGGGCTGGCCCGGTTGATTTCGTCGGCCAGCAGCACCTGGCTGAACAGGGGGCCGGGCTGGAAGTGGAACTGGAGGCTGGCCGGATCCAACACATTGAGGCCGGTGAGGTCAGCCGGCAGCAGGTCGCTGGTGAAGCTCACCCGTTTGAACTCGAGGCAGAAGCTGCGGGCCAGGGCTTCGGCCAGGGTGGACTTGCCCACCCCCGGCAGGTCTTCGATCAACAGGTGGCCGCGGGCCAGCAGGCAGGCCAGGGCCAGCCGCACCTGGTGCTCCTTGCCCAGCAGCACCCGGCCGATGGCCGCGATCAGGGGCTGCAGCGGGGGGGAGGGCACCGGCGGCGCGCAGTGGATTCCCCTCCAGGCTGGCCGATCGCCCGGCCCGTTGCACTGCAGCGTCGGGGATCGCGTGGTAGCTGTGGACCCCCAGCGGCCTTCCCCCCGATGGCCGGGCTTCCGGCAGCCGACGCCAGCGGCAGCCCCCCTGGGGCCAACCCCATGGGGGCAAGCCCCCCCCACGGTGGCAACCGCATCGCCATCGCCCGGCGGCTGGGCTGCCGGCCCGACGACCTGCTGGAGGCCAGCGCCTCGCTGGTTCCCTTCGCTCCCCCCAGGGCCCTGCGGCGGCGGTTGTCCGGCGCCCTGGGGGGTGGCTTGGTTTTTGGCGGGGGCGAGCTCTCGCTGCTGCGCGATTACCCCGACCGCGACTACGGCGCCCTGCGCGCCGCCATCGGCCACCACCACGGCCTGGATCCGGCCGCGGTGCTTCCCGGCAACGGTGCCGCCGAACTGTTCACCTGGGCCGCCCGTGATGCCGCCGCCGCCGGCCTGAGCCTGCTGCCCACCCCCGGTTTCGCCGATTACCGGCGGGCCCTGGCCTGTTGGAGCGGCTCCTGGCGCCCCCTGCCGCTGCCGCTCGCCTGGGACGCCGCCTTTCCGCAGCCCTTCCCAGGCGAGGGCGATGGGCCGGCCGCCGCGGCCCCCCCGGCGGTGCTCTGGGTCACCAACCCCCATAACCCCACCGGCCAGCTCTGGAGCCGCTCCTCGCTGGAGCCCCTGCTGGCGCGGTTTGCCCTGGTGATCGTGGATGAGGCCTTCCTGCCGTTGGTGCCCGGCGGGGAGGCCCAGTCGATGATTCCGCTGCTCCACCACCACCCCAACCTGGTGGTGATACGCAGCCTCACCAAGCTGTTTGCGATTGCGGGTTTGCGGTTGGGCTATGCCCTTGCCGTCCCGCAGCGGCTGGCCCGCTGGGCCGCCTGGCGGGATCCTTGGCCGGTGAATGGCCTGGCGGCGGCGGCGGCGGAGGTCTTGCTGGGGGATGGGCCCACCCTGGGGCGCTGGCTGGAGCGGGTGCAGGGCTGGGTGGGCCAGGAGGGACCCGCCCTGGCGCGGGGGCTGGCGGCGGTGGGCGGCCTGGATCCCCAGCCTTCGGCCGCCAACTTCCTGCTGGTGCGGGGGAAGCTGCACCAGGGTGGGCCGGTTTCGCTGCAGCCCCTGCGGCTCGCCCTGGAGAACCGGCACCGGATCCTGCTGCGCGATTGCCGCTCCTTTGAGGGGCTGGGGGAAGACTGGCTGCGGATCGCCCTGCTCGATCGCCAGGGCAACCGCCGGCTGCTCAGGGCCCTGCGGCAGGAAGCCGCCCGACCGGCCGCACCAGGGCGGTGATCAGCTCCGCCAGGCGGTGGTCCGCATCCCGCACCGCCAGCCGTTCCATCCCCGCCCGCAGCTGCAGGAGGGGATCGGCCACGGCGGCGGCCCCCCGCAGTCGGGGTCCGAGCAGGCGCCACACCGCCTGGCCCAGCGCCGCTTCCTCGGGGCCGTGCTGCCACACGATCACCGCGGCCCCGAGGGCGGCGGCGGCGGCGGCATTGGCATCCTGGTGGCGGTCCGCGGCGGCCGGGTAGGGCACCAGGATGGTGGGTGTGCCGCAGACGGCCAGTTCGCTGAGGCTGCCCGCACCGGCCCGGCTGATGGCCAGGTCGGCGTGCTGCAGCAGCCCCGGCAGTTCATCGCTGAAGGGGCGCTCCACCACCCCGTCCAGCTGGAAGCGGCCGGCCTCCGGGTCGTTGCTGCCGGTGAGGTGCACCACCCGGCAACCGGCGGCGGCCAGCGCCGGGATCAGGGGGCGCACCATGCGGTTGAGGCCCACCGCACCCTGGCTGCCCCCCATCACCAACACCAGCGGCCCCCTGCCCGGTGGCACCCAATCCGGCAGGGGCGCGGCCTCCAGGAAGGCCTGCCGCACCGGGGTGCCGGTGACCATGGGGTGGCACTGGGGCAACCGCTCGGCGGCCTCCGCCAGGCCCACCGCCACGTGGGTGCAGGAGCGGCCCAGCAGGCGGGTCACCTTGCCCGGCACCGCATTGCTTTCATGGAGCACCACGGGCACACCGCACCAGCGGGCCGCCAGGATCGCCGGTGCGGCGATGTAGCCGCCACTGCTGAACACGGCATCCACCCCTTCGCGGCGGATCAGGCGCCGCATCGGCCGGGCCGCCAGGAGCAACTGGGTCAGGTTGGTGAGCTTGCGCAGGCCCCGCCCCTGCAGGCCGCCGGCCCGCACCGTGTGGAGCGGGTAGCGGCTTGGCACCAGGCTGGTTTCCAGCCGGTCCGGCACCCCCACCCAGTGCA
>DAIQNM010000189.1:0-1011 GCA_036788375.1 Cyanobium sp. CTOTU6536
TGGCCCTCCTGAAGCTCGATGGCCTGGTGGATCTGATCATTCCCCGCGGCTCCAATGCCCTGGTGCGCTTCATCCAGGACCACACCCGCATTCCGGTGCTCGGCCATGCCGATGGCATCTGCCATCTGTATGTGGATGCCGCTGCCGACCTGGAGCAGGCCCTGCGGCTCGCCCTCGACAGCAAGACCCAGTACCCGGCGGCCTGCAACGCCATCGAGACCCTCCTGGTGCATAGGGCTGTGGCGGGCGATTTCCTTGGTCGCGCCGTGGCTGCCTTCGCGGCGGCTGGGGTGGAGCTCAGGGGCGATCCGGCCGCCTGCGCCCTCGGCGTAACCCTCGCCGCCACCGACGACGACTGGGCGACCGAGTACTCCGATCTGATCCTCAGCGTGCGGGTGGTCGACGACCTGGAGCAGGCCTTGGAGCACATCCGCCGGTATGGCTCCCGCCACACCGATGCCATCTGCACCACCGATCCCCTGGCCGCCGATCGCTTCCTGGCGGCCGTTGACAGTGCCGGGGTCTACCTCAACTGCTCCACCCGCTTCGCCGATGGTTTCCGCTATGGCTTCGGCGCCGAGGTGGGCATCAGCACCCAGACCCTGCCGCCGCGCGGGCCGGTGGGCCTGGAGGGCTTGGTCACCTACCGCTACCTGCTGCGGGGCGAGGGCCACATCGCCGCCGACTACGCCAGCGGGGCCCGGGCCTTCACCCATCGCGCCCTGCCCCTGTGAGGGAGGTGGGTCCCGCTTCTGCTGAGCTGGCTCCGCCGCCCCTGGTGCTGGTGCATGGGTTGTTCGACAGCCCCCGCCTGTTCGACACCCTGCGGCGTCGCCTGGCGGGGCGCCGCTCGCCCTTGCTGGTGCCCCACCTGCCCCATGCCCTGGGTTCGGTGCCCCTCGATGATCTGGCCGCCCTGCTCGGCAGCCACATCGAGGCGGCCTTCGGAGTGGAGCAGTCGGTGGATCTGATGGGCTTTTCGATGGGCGGGGTGATCGGCCGCACCTGGAT
>DAIQNM010000189.1:1021-5598 GCA_036788375.1 Cyanobium sp. CTOTU6536
CCTGGATTCAGCTGCGCGGTGGGTACCGTCGCACCCGCCGCTTCACCAGTGTCGCCAGTCCCCAGCAGGGCACCCTGGTGGCCCTTCCCTTGCCCAGCTGGCCCCTGGCGGGCATCGCCGACATGAAGCCCGGCAGTGATCTGTTGCGTCGGCTTGCCGCAGGCGCCCACCGGCTGGAGGAGATCGAGTGTTGCAGCTTTTACTGCCCCACCGACCTCACCGTGTTTCCCGGTTGGCAGGCGGTGCTGCCGGTGGGTTCCTGCTACCCCCTGCCGGTGTTTTGGCACAACCGCCTCATGGCCGAGCCGGGCTCCCTCGATCCGGTGGTGGCCGAGCTCCTGCGGCCCTAGGGCTGGGACGTTGCCAAGGCGCCAGGGGTGGCCGCCATCGTTTTGGCACCCTCCACCAGGCCCGCCACCGCCAGACCGGTGCCCCGGTGGACCGGCAGCACCTCCTGGCAGGTGTGGATCGCCAGGGCGGTGGTGATCATCAGCGCATCGGCGGTTTCGCCCAGGCCCAGGCCATGGCTGCGGCCGCAGGCCATCACCAGCGGCTCCAAGCGTTCGCGCGTGGCCGCGAGGCTGAGCTGGGCGCAGCCCGTGCCTCCGGGGGGAACCTCGATCGAGCTCTCCTCCAGATCCAGGCCCAGATGGTTGAGGGTGAGCAGGAGGAGCCGCACCAGGCGGGGCCCCTCCTGGTCGGCCGCCGCGCTTAGTAGGGGTGCTGCCGGTTCAGCGGCTCCGACGGGTAAGTGGTTGCGCAGGATCAGGGTGCCCGCCATCCGGGCCACGGCCACGATCCAGGTTTCCGCCTGCAGGCTCCCGTCCTGGGTGAGGAAGACACGGATCGTGCGGTCGAGGAATGTGGCGGCCTCGATCAGGGGTTGGGGTTCGTCGCTCATGGCTGACAACCAGTGGGGCCCTTCAGGGTTCCCCAGCGCCGCCATCAGCTGCTTCAGCGGGCATGGTCGGCCAGAGCCCAGCGCACCGTGAGCACCGTGGAGGGCTCCAGGGCGCGCCAGCTGTGCTCCAGTCCCTCGCCCCAGAGGGCAAAGTCGCCCGGTTGGTCGAGCACCAGGCGGCGCCGCCGGGGGCCGCGTTGGAAGCACAGCTCGAAGGCGCCGGGCCCGGCCAGCAACGACAGGGTGCGGCCCTGGCTGATCGGCTTGGCCGTACCCCAGGACGGGTCATCGGCGGGATCGTGCTGGAACCACTTGATGCAGAGGTTGTCCACCGCTTCGCCCGGATCGCCCGCCAGACCTCCCTGCCGCAGGAAGCGCAGGGAGGAGGGGGGAATGGCCGGATGGTCACCCACCAACCAGTTGCTGGAGGGTTGATCCAGCGGCCGCAGGGCCCAGGCATTGCCCACTTCGAGGCCTTCGATCTCCTCGCCTTCCGATTTCATGGTGGGGCTTGGCTCGATGGTGGGCCGGGGCCCGTTGGGGCCGTTCAGGGGGTGCGGGCCAGGCCGGTGTGGCGGATCAGGGCCTCCGGCGAAGCGCTGCGGCCCCGGAAGGAGGCGAACACCTCGGCCGGGTGCCGGCTGCCCCCCTCGCTGAGCACGGTGTCGCGGAAGCGGCGGCCCGTGGCTTGAATCGCCTCTTCGTTGTCGAGGCCCACCTCCTCAAAGGCGCTGAAGGCATCGGCACTGAGCACCTCGGCCCACTTATACGCGTAGTAGCCAGCTGAATAGCCCCCCGCAAAAATGTGGCTGAAGCTGCAGAGCATGGCGTCCTCCGGCAGGGGGGCCAGCACGGTGGTGGTGGTGGCGATCTGGCGCCGCAACTGTTCGGGGGATTGGTCCAGACCGGGCCGCCAGAGGCTGTGGAGCTTGAGGTCGGTGAGGGCCAGGTGCACCTGGCGCAGGGTGGCGGCTCCCCCCAGGAAGGTGCGGGCGGCGAGCAATTTGTCGAATTCGCTCTCCGGCAGCGGCTCGCCGCTTTGCCAGTGGCGGGCCATGCCCAGCAGGGTGGCCCGGTCGTAGCACCAGTTCTCCATGAACTGGCTGGGCAGCTCCACCGCATCCCACTCCACATTGTTGATGCCAGCCGCCTGGGGGCGCTCCACGGTGGTGAGCATGTGGTGCAGGCCGTGGCCAAACTCGTGGAACAGGGTTTCCACCTCAGCAAAGGTCATCAGGCTGGGGATCTCCCCCACCGGCGGACTTTGGTTGCAGACCAGATAGGCCACGGGCAGCACCGGCTGGCCATCGGGGCGGAGCTGGCGCACCAGGCATTCATCCATCCAGGCCCCGCCGCGCTTGCTGCCGGGGCGGCTGTAGGGGTCGAGGTAGAAGGCGGCCAGGGCTTGGCCGCTGCTGGCGTCATGGACCCGGAAGAAACGCACATCGGCCTGCCAGATCGGGGCCTCGCCGTCGGCGGCCACGATGCGAATCCCGAAGAGGCGGTCGCATAGGCCAAACAGACCGTCCAGGACCCGGGGCAGGGGGAACCAGGGCCGCAGGGCTTCGCTGTCGAGCTCGAAGCGCTCCTGCCGCAGCCGTTCGGCCCAGAAGCTCACATCCCAGGGTTGAAGATCGCTGGCTTCGGCGGCTTTGGCCCCGGCGGCGCAGGCGCGGAGTTCATCGAGCTCCCGTTGGGCCGCCGGGAAGGCCGCCTGGCGGAGATCCTCCAGCAGCCGCTCCACTTCCGCCTCCGAGCCAGCCATCTTCGAGGCCAGGCTCACCTCGGCCCAGTTGGCATAGCCGAGGCGGTGGGCCTGCTCCTGCCGCAGGGTGAGGATCCGTTCGATCAGGGGGCCGTTGTCGCTGCCGCCCTCCCCGACGCCCGAGGCCCGGCTGATGTGGGCGCGGTAGAGCCTTTCACGCAGGTCCCGCCGTTGGCTGTACTGCAGGAAGGGGCCGTAGCGGGGGAAATCAAGGCCCACCAACCACGGTCCGCTGGCGGCGGTGGCGTGTTGATCACCCGCCTGGCGGGCCGCCTCGGCCAGCAGCCCCTTCAGGCTCTCTGGCAACCCCTCCACCTCGGCCGGATCGGTGAGCCGCAGGGTCCAGGCGTTGGTGGCATCGAGCACCTGGTTGCCGAAGCGGGTGGAGAGTTCGGCTAACTCCTGGCTGGCGGCGTTGAAGGCCGCCTGGGATTCCCCCTCCAGCCCCACGCCCCGCAATTCCATCGCCCGAAGCTCGGCCGCCAGGATCCGCTGCTGGGTGCCATCAAGCCCCCCTTGCTCTTGGAGGCGCTGCAGGGCCCGGTAAAGCACGCCGCTCTGGCCCGCCCGGTTGCCGAAGGCCACCACCGGCGCCTGCTGGCTGGCATGGGCTTCGCGCAGCTCCGTGCCGTTGCACACGCCATTGAGGTGACTCACCACCCCCCAGCTCCAGCGCAACCGCTCCCCGAGGTGGTGCAGCGGATCCATCACGGCCTCCCAGCCGAGGGGCGTCCCTGCGGCCAGGGCCTGCTCCAGGCTGGCTTCCAGGCTGCCCAGCTCGCCATTCAGGCTGGCCAGGAGTTCGGGGATGTGGAGGCGCACCTGCTCGGGGGTGATCGCCTCGAAGGCCGGCAGACCCTCGCCCACCAGCAGGGCCGGCGCCGGGGCAGTGGGATCGGGGAGCAGGGAGGCAACCATCGAGCTCAAGCAGGTGGGGCGGTGGTCAGGGCTTGAGGCCATGACGACATCCATTCCAACCCAACGCTGCCGTATCCGGGGATCAGCCCAGGGCGGGCAACCGGCCGAGGGCGAGCTGGGCCTGGGCGGAGAGGTTGGTGGCCAGGGCGGTGGTGCTGGCCTCGTAGAGATCGATCGCGATGCGCGGCCAGAAGCCGATCACCAGGGTGGGCACCAGCAGGCTGAGGCCAATCAGGGCCTCCCGCGGTTTCATGTCACCCACCACGGCCAGGGCCGGGATGCGGGGGCCGAAGAACACCCGCCGGCAGAGGGAGAGCAGGTAGACGGGCGTGAGCACCAGGCCGATCGCGGCCAGCACGATGGTGATCACCCGGAAGCCGGTGGTGAAGGTGTCGTTTGCGGTGATCCCCAGGAACACCGTGATCTCACTGACGAAGCCGCTCATGCCCGGCAGGGCCAGGGAGGCCAGCGAACTGGCCAGGAAGAAGGCGAAGGTGATCGGCAGCACCTTGGCCAGACCGCCCATGTTGGGGATCGAGAGGGTTTTGGTGCGCTCGTAAAACACCCCGGTGACGAAGAACATGGCCGCCGCGATCAGGCCGTGGCTCACCATCTGCAGCATGGCGCCGCTGATTCCCAGGGCGTCGACGGCCCCGATCCCCAGCAGCACAAAGCCCATGTGGCTCACCGAGCTGCAGGCGATGCGGCGCTTGACGTTGTCTTGGGCAAAGGCGTTGAGCGCCCCATAAACGATGTTGACAATGCCCAGCACGATCAGGGCCGGCGCCAGCACCAGGTGCGCCTCGGGCAGCATCTGCACGTTGAAGCGCAGCAGGGCGTAGCCGCCCATCTTCAGCAACACCCCCGCCAGCAACATCGACACCGGCGCATTCGCCTCGCCGTGGGCATCGGGCAGCCAGGTGTGCAACGGGAAGATCGGCAGCTTCACGCCGAAGCCGACCAAGAAACCCAGATAACAGAGGATCCCAAAGC
>DAIQNM010000190.1:0-5596 GCA_036788375.1 Cyanobium sp. CTOTU6536
GGCCAAGGCTGCCTTCCTGGATGAGGTCTTGGAAGGAAAGGCCGCGATTCATGTACTTCTTGGCAATCGACACCACCAGCCGGAGATTCGATTGCACCATCTTTTCTTTGGCCCGCCGGCCCAGCATCAGCCGCCGACGGAACTTAATCAGGGGCATGTCCACCAAGGCCGCCCATTCCTTGGTATCGGGGTGATGGCCTTTGTCGGCCTCAAATTGGGCGGCGAGCTCCTCGAGCTGCAGCAGATCGGCAATCTTGCGCGCCAGCTCAATTTCCTCATCCGGCCGCAGCAGGCGGATCCGACCGATCTCCTGGAGATAGACCCGGATCGAATCCTCGGTATACACACCCTTCGGGCCCACCTTGATACTCGCTAGGGCCTTGGCCTTGGCATCCTTGGCATCGGCCTTGTCGGTCTTCGGCTCGCTGCCGGCAGCAACCAGATCCCCCTCCTCGAAGCCATCGCCCTCGGCGACCGCCAGCAGGGCATCGGCCGCATCCTCCAGGCTGGCGGCGCCATCCAGACCGGCAACCACAGCATCCTCCAAGAGCTCAGCGACGGCGGGAGCCGCGGTTTTGGCTGCGCTCTTCTTGGCTGCAGCTGCCTTGGCTGGCGCCTTGGGAGCTGCCTTAGGAGCCGCCTTATCAGCAACCTTGGAGCTGCCTCGGCTGACGACGGCAGGATCCACGATTTCAATTTTGGCAGCGGCCTTCGGGGCCGGGCTCTTGGTGGCGGCAGGGCTCATGGTGATGGACGGGAGGAAACGGCTGAAGAACGCGCCTGGTGCCGGAGGGCCTGGAGGGCCGGAAGATCGGCGGTATGGAGCGGAGTGGACCCCGAAGAAGGCACCCGAAGGGCAAAGGAAACACCCTCAGACGACAACCCCAACGGATGGCTAGGCAATCCGGGGGCAGCTCTAGGGGGCGATTCGGGTGCGATCAGGGGGCGTGGAACGGGGAATGGGCGATGGCGAGGCGGGTGCCAGGTCGGGGTGGACAGGGCAGTCAGGGGTGGTCGCTGACCGGAGGGCTGGTCGGAAGCCGAGCTTCCGGGCTCACTCAACGGATCTTCCTCTGGACGGAACCCTGTCCGGCTCCGACGGCAGCCCGATGGACTGCCCAACCCTTCCATCCTAGGAATGCGGTGAGACTTCGGCAAGATTGGGGAGCAGGGTCACGACCAATCGCAGCCGCAGCCTGGAGGAGGCAGCACCCACCGGCAGCCATCCCGAAGCCCAGCCTTGGGTCCAGGTCTGGCTGGAGGCCGGCCAGGAGGGCCGTGTCTTCACCTACGCCAAACCCGATGGCTGGGCCGTCGGACCGGGGGACCTGGTGCGGGTGCGCCTTCAGGGCAGGGCCCACACCGGGCTGGTTATCGCAGCGGAGGCCCAGCGGCCAGCGGCGCTGGCAGGCAAAGCCGTGCAACCGGTGGAGGGCTTGGTGCAACGGGCGGCTATCGATCCGCGCTGGCAGGGGCTGGTGGAGGCGGTGGCCCAGGCCTGCCACACCAGCACCTTCCGGACCCTCAAGGGCGCCCTACCGCCCGGCTGGCTCGGCCAGCGCGCCCGGGGAAGCGGCGCCGGAACGCCGCGGGAGCTGATCATGGTCGAGGCGATCGGCCCGTCCGAAGCGCAGCGGGGCGCCACGGAACGGCAGCGAGCCCTGCTCGACCACCTGGGCCGCCATGGCCACAAGAGATTGCTGCGGGACCTCTGTGGCGGCGATGGCTTCAGCCGCGCCGTAGTGGAGGGCTGCGAGCGGCGGGGGTGGATCCGGCGCCGCATGGAGCTCCTGGCATCAGCCGCCCCGCCGGGCTGGACGGGCGGAGAGCCCAGGGAATCGCCCCGTCAGCCCAACGGCGCCCAGCAGGCGGCGATCAACGCCATCTCCACGGCGCCGGCCGGCCGTGCCCTGCTGCTATGGGGGGTGACCGGCGCCGGCAAGACCGAGGTGTACCTGCAGGCCACAGCGGCGGAGCTGGCCGCCGGCCGCAGTGTGTTGCTGCTGGCTCCCGAGATCGGCCTGATCCCCCAATTGCTCGACCGCTGCCGGGCGCGCTTTGGCGATGGGGTTCTGGAGTACCACAGCGGCATGGGCGACGCCGAACGGGTGGCGGCCTGGCGGAAAACGCTGGCAGCAGGGGAAGCCGGGTTGCCGCTGGTGGCGATCGGCACCCGCTCGGCCATCTTTCTGCCCCTGGCCAGGCTGGGATTGGTGGTGGTCGATGAGGAGCACGACAGCTCCTACAAGCAGGAGAGCCCGATGCCCTGTTACCACGCCCGGGAGGTGGCCCGGCTCCGCGCCGGGCTCGATGGGGCGCGGTTGGTGCTGGGGAGTGCCACCCCAAGCCTGGAAAGTTGGCTGCGCTGCCGCGGTCCAGCCGCCGACACCCAGCTGCTCGAACTACCCGAGCGGATTGCCCAACGGCCCCTGCCGCCGGTGCGGGTGGTGGACATGCGCCTGGAACTGGCCGAGGGCAACCGCCACCTGATCAGCCGAGCCCTGATGGGGCGCCTGCGCCAACTGCCGGAGCGGGGGGAACAGGGCGTGGTGCTGGTGCCGCGGCGGGGCTACCGAGCCTTCCTGAGCTGCCGCAGCTGCGGCGAGGTGGTGTTGTGTCCCCACTGCGATGTAGCCCTCACCGTGCATCGCCGCCCCGGCGGCCAGGAGTGGTTGCGCTGCCATTGGTGCGACCACCGTCAGGAGGCTGGACGCAACTGCGCCCATTGCGGCTCAGGGGCCTTCAAGCCCTTCGGGGCTGGAACCCAGCGGGTGCTGGAGCAGCTGGGGGAAGAACTGGAAGGACTTCGGCTGCTCCGCTTTGACGCCGACACCACCCGCGGCCGTGATGGCCACCGCCGGCTGCTGGAACGGTTTGCCGCCGGCGAAGCCGATGTGCTGGTGGGCACCCAGATGCTCGCCAAAGGAATGGATCTGCCCAGGGTCACCCTGGCGGCCGTGCTGGCGGCCGATGGGCTGCTGCACCGGCCCGACCTGCGCGCCTCCGAAACCTGCCTGCAACTGTTGCTGCAGCTGGCGGGGCGGGCGGGGCGGGGCGAGCGGCCCGGAGAAGTGCTGGTCCAGACCTACAGCCCGGAGCATCCGGTGATTCGCCACCTGGTGGACGGCCGCTACGGCGGCTTTCTGGAAGAGGAAGCCGCCCTGCGCCGCCGCGGTGAACTGGTGCCCTTCAGCCGGGCCTGCCTGCTGCGGCTGGCTGGCCCCTCCGCCAGCGCCACCGCCACGGCGGCAGCCAGCCTTGCCACGCTGCTCAGGGAACCGGTCGAGGCCGGAGGGTGGTCTCTCATCGGTCCGGCGCCTGCCCCGGTGGCCCGGGTGGCGGGGCGCAGCCGCTGGCAACTGCTGCTCCATGGCCCGGCCGGATCGGCCGTGCCGCTCCCTCCGGAAATCGAGCTGAGGGAATCCCTGCCGAAGGGGGTGAGCCTGGCGATCGACCCTGACCCCTTGGAACTCTGAACTCAGGCTGGCAACTCCGGCAGGCCATAGCCGAGCTGGCGGCGCAAGCGCTGCAGCAGCACCACCACGGGGAGCAGCAGGGCGATGGCCCCAGCCCCGAGCCCGAGGGGGCTCCAGCGCCAACACTGGAGCTCAAGCCGGTTGATCGCGCCGGCACGCAGCGGCCAGGCCAGCTGGTCCGGACCGGGCCTTTCCACCGGCAGGGGTTCAGCCCGTTGAACAGCGCCGCTGCGGAGCGGTTCCAGGCCAATCGAAAGGGCCAGACCCGGCAGGGGGGGCAGCTCGCGCAAGTCGATCTCGAAGCCCCAGTGCTGCCGCACCCCCAACAGCCAATTGCGCTCCTGCAAGCGGAGCTGGGGGGGCGGCAGGTCGACACCACCCAGGAGGGCCGCTTCCCGCAGGCTGGCCCGCAGAGCTGCCAGCGCCGCCTCGGCCGGCAACACGGCTGTGGCCAGCTCCGTGTCAGCGCCGACGGAGCGGTCACGGAAGCCCTCCTGGGAAAGGATCGCCGCGAAGCGCCGCTGCCAGGGCACCGGCATCCCGGAGGAGCTGCGCAGGTGGTGGGTCACCTGCAACCGTCCCGGCCCGGCGAAGCGAAGATCGGTCCGCACCTCCATGCAGCCCCCCAGCAGGGAAGCGAGCAGCACCAGGAGCAGCAGCACCCCCGCCAGGGCAGCAAAGCCGTAGGGCGGCCTGGTGGGTCCCACCGGCGGGGGCGGTGGGGGCTCCGGACGGCGGCGACGCCTGGCGGCCGCTCCCGCACCAAGGGATTGCAGGGGGGCTCCGCCGCCCAGCTCCGGCAGGGTGAGCGACCAGTCACGCGGGCGCTGCAGGGCCGGTGCCTCCAGCACCTGCTGAAGCTCCATCGCCCGGGCCCGCAGCTCCGGGTCCTGGCAGGCCCGCAGCCCCCGGCACCAGCCGGCGGCCTCGTCACTGCGGCCCTGGCCCATGAGGGCGGTGGCCAGCAGCAGCCGCAGCTCTGCCCCGGTGGCGGTGGCGGGGGAATGGCGGCCGGCGAGGGGTTCCAGCAGCCGCAACACCTGGCCATAGTCGCCACGCTCGATCAACCGCCGGGCCGTGCCAAGGGCTTGGGAGTCGTCCAAGCCAAGGCCGGAGGCGGCGCTGGCCGGGGGTGGGATCGCCTGATCTGCCATACCGGCTCGGGGAGCGTGGGGTGGAATCGGCCGACCGAATCAGACCGGCAGGTGGTTGGCACTGCCCACCACCATGGTGCCGATCCCCGCATCGGTGAACACCTCAAGCAGCAAGGCATGGGGATGGCGACCATCGACGATGTGGGCCGCCGACACCCCCTGGGCCAGGGCGCGGATGCAGCATTCCGTCTTGGGGGTCATGCCGCCCTCGACCACCCCATCGGCGATCAGGTCCCGGGCCTGGGCGAGGGTGAGCTGGCGGATCAGCGAATCCGGATCGTGGCGATCCCGCAGGATGCCGGCGGTGTCGGTGAGGAGGATCAGTTTCTCGGCCTGCAGGGCCGCGGCCAGCTCGCCGGCCACGGTGTCGGCATTGATGTTGTGGGCCTGGCCATCGCCATCGGGGGCGACGCTCGAGATCACCGGGATATAGCCAAGGTCCAGCAGCGGGATCAGCACACTGGGATTCAAGGCCTCCACCTCCCCCACCAGCCCATTGACCCCCCCGCCCCAGGTGCGGGCCCGCACCAGGCCACCATCGCTGCCAGAGAACCCCACGGCCCTGCCTCCGACCTGGTTGATGCCGTTGACGATCTGCTTGTTGACCCGCCCCACCAACACCATCTCCACCACCTCCATGGTGGGAGCGTCGGTGACCCGCAGGCCATTGCTGAACTGAGGTTCGATCGACAGCCGGCCAAGCCATTGGTTGATCTCGGGGCCGCCCCCATGGACCACCACGGGCTGGAGCCCCACGCAGGCCAGCAGGGCGAGGTCGCGGAACACCGCCTCGCGCAGCTCCGCATGCACCATCGCGGCGCCGCCGTATTTCACCACCACGCGACGCCCGGCAAAGCGCTGGATGTAGGGCAGGGCCTCGCTGAGAACGGAGGCCCGGAGCGTGGCCTCGGGGCTGACCAGAGGATCGGAACTCAAGACTCGGAAGTGGGGGGTGGGGAAACGGGG
>DAIQNM010000191.1:0-5558 GCA_036788375.1 Cyanobium sp. CTOTU6536
GCCCTGGCCCGAGCCGATCGGGGAGCCAAGCGGCATCACGGTGGCGCAGCCCGCCTCCTCCAGGCGCTTGGCCAGGAGGGGATCGGCGTTGATGTAGGGCAACACCGTGAAGCCCTCCTTCACCAGCTGTTCGGCGGCCTCAAGGGTGCCGAAGGGATCCGGCAGGAGGTGGCGGCTATCGGGGATCACCTCGAGCTTCACGAAGTTGTTGTCTTCCTGGCCGGCGAGCTTGGCCAGCTCCCTCCCCAGCCGCGCCACCCGGATGGCTTCCTCGGCGGTGGCGCAGCCGGCGGTGTTGGGCAGCATCCAGATGCGGCTCCAGTCGATCGCCTCCATCAGGCCGCCATGGCCGGGGGCCTGGCTCTGCACCCGTCGCACCGCCACGGTGACGATCTCGCAGGCGCTGGCCACCAGGCTGGCCTGCATCACCGCCAGGCAGGGGTACTTGCCCGTGCCGGTCATCAGGCGGCTGTGGAAACGGCGGCCACCGATCAGCAGGGGGTCGTCGCCCGGCGTGGACGGCCCGGTGGTGGCGGGCCCGGCGGCCGTGATCGAGGGTGGTTCGGTAGAGATGGGGGCGGAAGGGTTCAAGACCGGTGGGCGCGGGGGCGGTCAACCCCCTTAGTCTGAGGTCTGGCCCGAAATTCCCTGCCATGCCGCTGTCGCTCGCCCCCGCGGCCCTGCCCCTGCTGCTGGCCCTCGCCCCCCTGCCGAGCGATGCCTACCGGCCGATCGTGCCGGCCACCCGCAGTGCTCCCGCCCCGAACCAGGCGGCCGGTCCCCTGCTGATCGAATCCTCAGCGGTCGAAACCTTTGATCCGGTCGGCCGGGCCGGTCTGATCCGCGACCAGATGCCCCGGGTCTGGAGTGGCAGCTACGTGCCCTTCGATGGCACCGCCGTGCTGCCGGTGCAACTGGCGATCGAGAACGTCAGCAGCGCCGGCCAGATGGTGGTGCTGGTGGGCCAGATCCGCATCGCCGACCAGGTGTCTCCGGTGCAGGGCAACCTCAATGCCAAATCCGACCAGCTGGATCTGCTGGTGTTGGGGGATACCCCTGGCCCCAGCATGGAAGCAGGCGGCTCCTTCCAGGGGGTGCAGGGCCTGAGCCTGGCGGGCTGGAATGGTGCTCGCCTCACCGCCATGGGGGGCCGCCTTCAATTGGAGCCGGATGCGCCCAGCTCGCGGTCGTCGGTCTCCGAGCCGATCCGTGGCCTCTGGTGAGTGGGGGGCCTAAGAGGCCTTCCCAGACCGGCGTTCGAGGGTTTTGAGGCCTTTGCGGGCCGTGGCATTGGCGGGGTCGAGGCCCAGCACCTTCTCGTAGGTGCTGCGGGCCTCGTCGACCTCGCGTTGCTTGGTTAGGGCGTAGGCCAGGTTGTTGAGGGCCACGGGGTACTCGGGCTTGGCCTGTAGGGCGGTCCGGTAGTGGCGGATGGCGGCGGGAAACTTGTTCTGGGCGGCCAGACCGAAGCCCAGGGCATTTTCGATCAGGGCGCGGGCCTCGTCGGGCGCCTTCTCCGCCTGGGCCTTACGGAGCGCTTGCTTGAGGTTGTCCACGGCCTGGCCATAGAGGCGCTTGCGCAACTGCACCGAGGCCAGTTCGTAGAGGCCGGCCGAATCGCCGGGGGCGCTACCTGCCTTGCCGTCGCCCCAGAGGCGGGCGAGGGTTTGTTCATCGCGCCGCACCCGCAGGATCTGACGACCCACCAACACCGCGGCACCGCCGAGCAGGAGGATCAGACCGATCAGGTAGGTCTGGGGAAGCAGGTCCTGCATTGGGTGCCGTGCCTCAGTGGCCGGCGGCAGTAACCACGGCGGTGAAGCTGGAGGGGTCGGCCACGGCCAACTGGGCCAGCATCTTGCGGTTGAGGCGCACGTCGGCCTTCTTGAGGCCCCCGATCAGGCGGCTGTAGCTCACGCCGTTCAGGCGGGCAGCCGCGTTGATCCGGGCGATCCAGAGGCGACGGAAGTCGCGCTTGCGGCGACGACGGTCGCGGTAGGCGTTGCAGAGGGCCTTCATCACCCGCTGGTTGGCGGTGCGGAACAGGCTGCCGTTGCTGCCCTGGAAGCCCCGGGCAAGGCGAAGGATTTTGTTGCGGCGTTTGCGGGCGACGTTGCCCCTCTTGACGCGTGACATGGATCAGGGAGATTGGGAGTTGAGTCTGGAGCCTGCTGAAACCGGAAGGCGGTGTGGGCCGCTGAGGCCGGGGCCTGGATCAGGCGAGTGGATCAGGCGTAGGGAAGCATCCGCGCCACGTTGTCGGCGTCGCGCTCGTCGACGACGGCCATGGTGCCCAGCCAGCGCTTGCGCTTGGGGCTCTTGTGGTCGAGCAGGTGGTTGCGGAAGGCATGCCGGCGCATGAATTTGCCGCTGCCGGTCACCTTGAACCGCTTGGCGGCTGCTTTGCGGGTCTTGAGCTTCGGCATTGCGGTAGGCGCGGGCACAAACAAGCAGAGTACGACGCGACTTAACCCTCCGCCAAATCCCCCGGTCGATGCCCCGCCGCCAACCCGCCGCCAACCGCCCTACGGGCCCCTTCCTGTCGCTGCCGAGCCGCCAGCTCACCGGCTGGCTTCTGGGCGCTGCCCTGCTGCTGCCGGGCGGTTGCCACGCCTCCGACCGACCCTTGCCTTCGCCGCTTCCCCCCCTGCCCGCCGCTGGATCCGCAGCTGCGGCGGAACCGTTGCTGCACTGGCCGGTGCCGGCGCCAGCGCCGCTTCAGGCCGCCGATCCGGTGCTCTGGGTGGCCCTGGCCTCCCGCCTTGGTTCTCCTGCATCTGCCGGGGTGGGGGCGGCCCCCCTGCGGCTCGCGGCTGCAGGCGGGAGCCTCACCCTGGTGGATGGGGCAGGCCAGCGTTTCAGCGGCGCTGATTTCACGCTGGATTGGCGGTGGGAGCCCCTGCCCCAGCCCCTTGTCCTGCGCCGGGAGGTGCTGGGCCCCTTTGCCAGTTACGAAACGGCCGAGGCGGCGGCCCGCCGCTGGGAGGCCGCCGGGGTGCGTCCCGAGATCGCCCGGCCGGCCGAGTGGGAGGTGTGGGCGCCGCTGGGATCGCCCGCGCCGGCGGGGATGACGGCCCGTCGGGTGGAGCGCCAGGAAACCCGGCGTCTGGTGCCCCAGTTGCGGGGCCCCCAGGGGGCGGTGACCCTGAAGGGGCCGATCCGGATCACCACGGCGGCTGGGCTGCGTTGGGGTGAGGGCGTTTATGGCGGCCCTTTTCGGCTGCAGGCCGATGCCCATGGCGGCTGGACCCTGCTGGAAGAGGTGCCCTTGGAGCGCTATCTGATGGGGGTGGTGCCCCATGAGATTGGCGCCGGCTCCCCTCCGGCCGCCCTCGCCGCCCAGGCGGTGCTGGCCCGCACCTGGGCCGTGCGCAACCGGGGCCGCTACCGGGTGGATGGCTACCACCTTTGTGCCGACACCCAGTGCCAGGTGTATAGCGATCCGCGGGTGGCCGGGCCGGCGGTGCGGCAGGCGATTGCGGCCACCCGGGGCCTGGTGCTCAGCGCGGGCGGTGAGCCGATCCATGCGGTGTACCACGCCAGCAACGGCGGCATCGCCGCCGGCCTGGAGGAGGCCTGGAATACCGAGCCGGTGCCCTACATGAAGGTCTTCGCCGATGGGGATGGCCCTTTCGTGGCGCGCCATCCCGTGCCCCTGGCCGCTGCGGCGCTGCCGGGACTGCTGCGCCAGGGCCAGGGGGCCTATGGCGCCGGCCATCCCCTGTTCCGCTGGCAGCGCCAGCTCACGGCCGCCCGGATCGGGGCCGCCCTGGCGGCGCGGGGTCAGGGCGTGGGCCAGCCCCGCAGTTTGCGGGTGCTGCAGCGGGGCCCTAGCGGGCGGGTGCTGGCCCTGGAGGTGGGCGGCTCCAGCGGCGTGGTGGTGCTCCGCCTCGATGCCATCCGCCGCACCTTGCGGGAGTTGCCCAGCACGCTCTTCACCCTGGAGCCCACCGGGCCGGGTTCCTGGCTGGTGGATGGTGGGGGCTTCGGTCACGGCGCGGGCCTCTCCCAGGCCGGCGCCATCGATCTGGCCCGAAGGGGCTGGAGCCGCGAACGGATCCTGCAGCACTACTACCCCGGGGCCACCCTGCAGCCGCTCGAGGCGATCGGATCGGCCCCGCAGGGCGGTGGCTGATGGGCGATTGGGGAAGGTTCCCCAGCGCCACCGTGGGCATTCCGCAGCGGTCCGGTTGGGGGCGGCGGGCGGCTGGAGTTGCTGGCCAAGGGGTATGCAGCAGGGCGATGGCGGGGCTATCGCGCCAGCCCCGATCTTCCGGCTTTGGTGCAGGGTCTTAAAGTTGTGCAAGTTTTGTGGATGGCATGGGAGGCGGCAGCTCCGACGATCGCCGCCGCCCCAAGGCCGCCTTGTTCCTGTTGGCCTGTGGGGTGGCGGGGGTGCTTCCCCATGGGCTGGGTCCCCTCGGCAGGTTGCTGCCGGCCCTGGGCTTGGCGGGGCTGCTGGGGGTCTACGTGGTGCGCACGGTGTTTCTGAGGCCGCTGGGGGCCCCTGCGTTCACCACGGCCGCATTGGATGAGCCATCGGCTGCTCCGCTTGACCGGGTTCCGGTGCAGCCGTCGGCTCGGGGCGTGGATTCTGAGCCTGGTGCCATTGCGGCCTCCGCCACCGGTTCCGCCGGAGAGCCGATCCCCCTTCCTGGGCCGCCTCCCCCCGTGGATGTGGTCGTGGCCGCCCGCGATGAAGAAGCGGTGATCGCCAGGCTGGTGGAGCGGGTGCTGGGGCTGCGTTGGCCTACCGAGCAGCTGCGCCTCTGGGTGATCGACGACGGCAGCGAAGACCGCACCCCCCAGCGCCTGGCCGAGCTCCAGGCCGTCCATCCCCAGCTGAGGGTGCTGCGCCGCAGCCGCGATGCCGGCGGTGGCAAATCGGGCGCCCTCAATTTCGTGTTGCAGCAACTGCAAGGGCGCTGGCTGCTGGTGCTCGACGCCGATGCCGATCTCCAACCCGACCTGCTCGAACGGCTGATTCCCTTCGCCGAGGCGGGCGGCTGGGCCGCGGTTCAGCTGCGCAAGGCCGAAGTGAACGCCGATGCCAACTGGCTCGCCCGGGCCCAGGCGATGGAGATGGCCTTCGATGCTTTCATCCAGGAGGGCCGCCTGGCCCGCGGTGGTGTGGCCGAGCTGCGGGGGAACGGCCAGTTGCTGCGCCGCGATGCGGTGCACGCTGCCGGCGGCTTCAACGAGGCCACCATCACCGACGATCTCGATCTGAGCTTCCGCCTCCTGCTGGCTGGCCAGCCGGTGGGGGTGCTCTGGAATCCGCCCGTGGGCGAGGAGGCCGTGCTGACCCTGCCCGCCCTCTGGCGCCAACGGCAGCGCTGGGCCGAAGGGGGCCTGCAACGCTTCCTCGATTACGGCGCCCAGCTCATTTCCAACCGCCTCAATGGCGCCCAGAAGCGCGACTTAGCCGCTTTCTTCCTGCTCCAGTACGTGCTGCCGGTGATGGCCGTGGCCGATCTCGCCGGCGCCCTGCTCACCGGCACTCCGCCGGGGATGTGGCCCTTCTCGGTGGTGGCGCTGGGCCTCTCAGGCTTTTCCAT
>DAIQNM010000192.1:0-5555 GCA_036788375.1 Cyanobium sp. CTOTU6536
CAGCTGCCCGAGCTGCAGGCCCAGGTGCTGCGCCTCCGCTACGGCATGGAGGGCGCCGAACCGATGAGCCTGACCTCGATCGCCCGCAGCCTCGGCATGAGCCGCGACAAAACCCGCAGCCTGGAGCGGCGTGCCCTCGAGGAGATCCGCAACCGCTCCCGGGAGCTCCAGGCCTACCTGGTGGCCTGATCGCCCCAGCCCCTTGACGCAGCTGGGAGGGATCCGCACCCAGGCCCGGCTTGGTCCACCTGATCAACGGGCCTAGGTTGCCTTTGAACCCACCCAGCCCCAGCAAGATCCACCGTGGCCCCCACCTCAAACGCTGCCAGGACGGTGTTCGGGGCCCTCGCATCCCTGCTGCCCCGGGGCTCCTCCCCCCGCCGGCCCGACCTGGAGAAGGAGCTAGAGGAAGCCCGCCGCCTGGGCCACTGGTTCACCGAGGAGGACCGTCAGCTGGTGCGGGAACATGAGGCCCGCCTGGCCTCCGAGCGCCGGGGAGTCTTGGTGCGCCGTGCCGGCCAGAGCGGGGCCGTGGCCCTGATGGTGCTGGCCTCGGTGCTGCCCCTGTTGTGGCCCGTGGCGATTTTGGGAGGAGTCAAGGCCTTCCCCCGCACCAGCCGCAAGGTGGGCCTCGGCCTCGTGGCGATCACCGGCCTTGGTCTGCTCTTGGGCACCCTGGCGGTGGTTCAGCTCGGCAAGGGTCTGCTGACGCCCGCGACCCCGCCAGCAGCGGTATTGTCCCCCGGCCCGTCGCCCCTGGGGGGCGGGGCCGCAACGGCCGACAACGCCCTAGGCAACGACATCGCCGAGCGCCTCAACCGCGCCACCGATTACTGGACCCTGGAAGGCACCAGCCCCGATGGCAGCGCCACCTACCGCAAAGGTCTTTACCGCAGCTGGAACGGCCAGACCGTGATGGTGCTACCCCGAACCACCTGGACCTACCTGAGCCCCAGCGAGCGCCGGGCCCTGGCCCGCTATGGGGCCGCCGACCGGGGTGTGGCGGCCATCCACGTGGGCCGGGTGGTGCCCTCCACCGCCTTTGCCGGCAACACGATCACGGTGGAAGAGCGGGTCTGGCCCTAGAAAAACTCGTCAAAGTTGTCGAAATCGACGGCCTTGAAGTTGCCCGCCTCCACCTGCTGCATCAACCGCACCAGCTGAGCCCACAGCGCCCCGGCCGTGGCCAGCGACAACAGAAAAGCCACCAGCAGGGCGGCGCCGGCGCCGAAACCAAACACCTGCAGGCTGCCGCCGATGAACAGGGTCACCCCCACCACCAGGCCGATCCAAGGGAGCATCGTTGTCGCTCCGCCCAGTGGCAGCATCGGCAGGCGGTCCTGCTTCCAGCCGTCGAGCCGCAATTGCACCAGCTTGGAGAAGGTGAGGCCGCAAACGAGGGCAATCGCCAGACCAAGGCCGGCCAACGCGTAGGGAGGTTGCTGGAACTGTGCGAATTCCAACAGGATGTCGGCGTCATCGAGATCGCCGTAGAAACCACTGGCCGCATCGAGGGCCGCCTCCTGCAGGTCGAGGGGCGGTGCTGCCGCGCTGATGGTGGAGACCAGCAGGGCGGCCAGGGTGGCGGGCGAGGGAATCACGCGGCTGCTGCAGGGGGATGGCCCCAGACCTTAGGGAACGGCAACGGCGGCGGTCTTCAGGCCGCCAGTGGATTGAGCCGCGCCAGCAGGCCGCTGGCCATCCGCCCGGGCGAGAAGGTGCGGCGCAGCAGGGCCAGCAGGGCCTGGAGGTCGTCGGCGTGGAGGCGGTCGTCGGCCACCAGGCTGAGCACAAACCGCTGGCGCAGGCTGCCCCCCTCGCGGCCAAACAGAAGCCGCAGACCATCCCGGGCGATCGGCAGCAGGTCCACCGCCGGACCATCGCTCTCCACCACCTCCAGCAGGTTCTCGAGCCGTTGGATGCGAAGGCGGCCGTTGGGATCGAAGATCACCTCCAGCAGTTTCTCGCGCATCTCGGCCGTATCGCCGGCCAGCAGGCGCCGGGCGACGTAGGGATAGGCCACCCGAATGATGCGGAAATCGGGATCGAGCCGCATCGCCAGACCCTCCTGGCTCACCACCGCTCGGATGATCAAGGCAAAGCGGGCCGGCACGCGGAAGGGATAGTCGTACATCAGCTCCGAAAAGCGATCGGTGATCGCCTTGAAGTTGAAGCTGCCCACGTTTTCGCCCAAAGCTCCACCCAGCACCTCGGCCAAGGCCGGCACGATCGGGACCAAATCGGCCTGGGGATTGAGGAAACCCAGGGCCACAAAATCACGGGCAAGGGCTTCAAAATCCCGGTTGATCAGATGCACCACCGCGCCGGTGAGGGTGAGGCGATCGGCATCGCTGATCGAATCCATCATGCCGAAATCGACATAGGCCACGTGGCCCAGCTCCCCTGTCTTGCCGTGCAGGGCAAACAGGTTGCCGGGATGGGGATCGGCATGGAAATAACCGAATTCCAACAGCTGCTGCAGGCCCGAAATCACCCCGGTGCGAATCAAGGCGGCGGGATCGAGATGGTTGGCTTCCAGCTCGCGGCGGTTCTGGAGCTTGGTGCCCTCAATCCACTCGGTCGTCAGCACCAGGCGGCTGCTCAGATTCCGCTCCACCTGGGGCACCGTGACCTCGGGATGGTTCTGGAAGAGGCCCGCGAAGCGCTCGGCATTGTCCGCCTCGCGGCGGTAATCGATCTCCTCGAAGAGGGTGCTGCCAAATTCATCGATGATCGCCCCGAGCCCAAAGCCCAGATTGAGGGGCAAAAATGGGGCGGCCAGCACCCCGAGGGTGCGGATGATCACCAGATCACGCCGCATCACAAACGGCAACCGGGGCCGCTGCACCTTCACCGCCACCCAGCGGCCATCGGCGAGCCGGGCCCGGTAAACCTGCCCCAGGCTGGCGGCCGCCACCGGAAAATCGGGAAATTCGGCAAATAGCTGGGAGGCCGGGGCCCCCAACTCGCTTTCAATCAGCCCCAGCGCCACGGCATGGGGGAAGGCGGGAAGGTCGTCCTGGAGACGGGTGAGATCCTCAAGCCATTCCCGTTTGACCAGGTCCGGGCGGGTGGAGAGGGCCTGGCCCACCTTGATGAAGCAGGGGCCCAGACCACTGAGGGTGGAAAGGATCCGCTGGGCCAGACGCCGCTGCACTATGGGATCCGGACTGCTGGACTGGGCCGCCAAAGAAAGGCCCAGCCCACCGAGCTGGACCACCACCACCACCAGGCGACTGATCCAGATCCAGGGCCGCAGGATCAGCCAGCGGAAATCTGCCCGCGGGTCATAGCGGGGGGCGGGAGGTTCAGCCTGCGGCGGGGACCCTGGGGCGGTCCTGGGAGCCCCGGGGGCGGCAAGGCCTGATGGTGCAGGGAAGGTGGAGCGGGTCAGGGCGCGGGCCTGTGACTGGCGAGACTCTAGAAACCACGCGCCGCTGCCATGGGCGATCGCCCCAATGGGTCCCTCTTTTCCCTGCTCGAGGGCTCCAGCGATCTGCCCCTCCATCTGCCCGCCCACGGCCGCGGCCGGGCCCTGGCGCCCCAGCTGCGACGCCTGCTGAACCGCCCTGCCGCCAGCTGGGATCTGCCCGAACTGCCGGCCCTGGGGGGTCCGCTGGAGCCCCAGGGCGCGGTGGCCGAAGCCCAGGCGGCCTGCGCCACCCTGCTGGGAGCTCGGCATTGTTGGTTTGGCGTCAATGGCGCCAGCGGCCTGCTCCAGGCGGCCCTTCTGGGCCTGGCCCCGCCCGGTTCGCGGGTGCTGCTGCCCCGCAACCTGCACCGCTCCCTGCTCCATGCCTGTGTGCTGGGCCAACTGGAGCCCCTCCTCTTCGACCTGCCTTTCGACCGGCGCACCGGCCTGTGGCTCCCCCCCAGCCCGGCGCACCTGGAACGGGTGCTGGCGGCGGCGGCCCCCCTGCAGCCGGCGGCCGCGGTGCTGGTGGACCCCACCTACCAGGGGTTTGGTAGCGAACTGGGGGCACTGGTGGAGCTCCTCCACGGCTGCGGAGCGGGGCTGCCGGTGCTGGTGGACCAGGCCCATGGCGATGGGGCAGCCCTGGCGGCCGGCGCCGACCTGGTGGTGCTCTCCCTGCAGAAGGCCGCCGGCGGCCTGGCCCAGACGGCTGCCCTGCTGGCCCAGGGCGATCGCTTCGATCGGCGGGCCGTGGAGCGCAGCCTGCTCTGGCTGCAGACCTCCAGTCCCAGCGCCCTGCTGCTGGCCTCCGCCGCCGCGGCGATCGCCCATGGCCACTCCGGCACTGGCAGGCGCCAGCGGCAGCGGGCGGTGGGGCGGGCCCTGCGCCTGCGGGAACGGCTGGCGGGGCTGGGCTTTGAGATCGCCACCGGCGACGATCCCCTCCGCCTCGTGCTGGCCACCGGGCCCCTGGGCATCAACGGCCTGGAGGCCGATGCCTGGTTGCTGGAGCACGGGGTGATCGCGGAACTGCCCGAACCGGGGGCCCTCACCTTCTGCCTCGGCCTGGAGCCCCCCCGGGGACTGGAGAAGCAGTTGCCGCGGCGGCTGGTGGAACTGCGTCAGGCCCTGGGCGCTGCGGCCTTGCCCCCCTTCGAGCCGCCCCCGCTGCCCCTGCTGGCCCGGCCGGAGCTGGGGGTGGGCGAGGCCTGGCGCGCCGCTACCGAGGCGGTGCCCCTGGCGGAGTCCGCCGGCCGCATCGCCGCCGAACCTCTCTGCCCCTACCCACCGGGCATTCCGCTCTTGATCCCTGGCGAGCGGATCGACGCCGCCCGGGCGGCTTGGCTGGAGCGACAGCGAAGCCGCTGGCCCGGCCAGATCGCTGATACGGTGGCGGTAGTGGCTAACGAGCGGCGGGAGCAATGAGCCTGCGGGAGCCGCCCAATGCCACCGGAAGCCATCCTGCCGATGGCTGGGATTTTGTCACGCCAGGGCTGCCCGATTCGGCCTTCGAGGACGCACCCGGCTTCAGCCCCACGCCGATGGAATTGCGGGTGATGCTGCTGGCCCACCTCAGGCCCCGCTCCGATTCGCTGGTGTGGGACGTGGGCGGTGGCACCGGTGCCCTGGCCGTGGAGATCGCCCGCCTGCTGCCGGCCGGGGCGGTCCACACCCTGGAGCGCGATCCCGAGGCGATTGACCTGCTGGAGCGAAACCGGCGCCGCTTCGGCATTACCAACCTCCACATCCACGCCGGCCGGGCCCCCGACGACCTGCCCCAGCTGCCCCCCAATCCCGACCGGGTGCTGCTCGAGGTGGGCCGTCCGCTTGGGGACGTGCTGCGGGTGGTTTGGGAAGCCCTGCGGCCCCAAGGGCGGATCGTGATCAGCACCGCCAGCCTGGAGGGTCTGGTGGATGCCACCGATACCCTCAGCCAGCTCGGCGCCCTTGACGTGCAGGTGATTCAGGCCACGGTGCACCGCATGCAACGCCGCGGCAGCCAGGCCAAACTGGCGGCCGCCGAACCCCTGTTCGTGATCGCCGCCGAACGTTGATCCCCAGTCCCCGCACGGCCACCTCCCTCGCCCGGCTGGCCAGCGGCTGGGCCGCCGGTGGCATCGGTTTCCTCATGGTGATGCTG
>DAIQNM010000193.1:0-5523 GCA_036788375.1 Cyanobium sp. CTOTU6536
TGGGCAGCGGCGCCAGTTTCGGCAATGTTCAGACCCTCAGCCTCAGCACGGCCACCGGCCTCCGGCTGGGGGGCGGGGTGTTCGATGTGTTCGGCACCACCGCCGCCCAGGCGGCGGCACTCAACGGCGATCCCCTGCAGGGCCGGGCTGGCCTGCTGACCGATCCGGCCAGCCTCGCCGCCGGTGGCCTGGCGGCCAATGGTGATCTGACCCTCTCCGGGGGCCTGCTCACGGTGGACCACAGCCTGCTGCTCGATGCCCAGGGGGGCCATGTGCTGCTGCAGGCCGGCCAGATCGCGGTGCCGGGCGGTTCGGTGGAGCTGGCCGGCAAAAGTGTGACCGTGGCCGCCGGTGCCGGGGTGACCACCAGTGCCCAGCCGCCCTCGGCGCCGACGCCGGTCCCTGGGCCAACGACCAGTCCGGTGGAAGCCCAAGGCGGTGTGATCCGCGTCAGTGCCATCGGTGACGCCATCGTCGCTGGGCAGCTCAGCGCTGCGGGCCGTGGTGCAGCTGCGGGCCGTGGTGCAGCTGCGAGCAGTGGTGCAGCTGCGAGCAGTGGTGCAACGGCCAGTGGCACGGCGGGCAAGGGGGGCCGCATTGAGATCACGGGCCAGCGGGTGGCCCTGACGGGCGCCGCCCTCGATGCCAGCGGCCCGGCTGGCGGCGGCACGGTGCTGGTGGGCGGCGGCCTGCAGGGGCGCGATGCGGCGGTGCCCAACGCCCAGACCACCCTGGTGGATGGGGCCAGCACCATCCGCGCTGATGCCACAGAGAAGGGCAAGGGCGGCACGGTGGTGGTGTGGTCCGAACAACAAACCTCCTTCGCCGGAACCACCAGCGCCCGGGGAGGGCCGAGTGGGGGTGATGGTGGCTTTCTGGAACTGTCCAGCAGAGGAAAAGTCAACCTTTCTGGAGTCGTGGATGCGGCAGCTCCAGCCGGCAAGGCAGGCAGCATCCTATTTGATCCTGAAAATATCACCATTGGCTCTTCAGTATCCACTAATTTCTTGTTTGATAGCAGCTTCTTACAGTTTTATGGAGACGCCGCTTGGGATTCGAGTAATCAAAGCGCCGTGCTCACGCAATCATCATATTACCAGGCTGGAAGTGTTTTTTACAGCACGGCAATGCCTCTTGGCGAAGACGCCTCTTTTAGTGCTGTCTTTCAATTCAAGATATCTGATTCAAATGGTGGCGCAGATGGACTTGCTTTTGTTGTCAAGAATAGTAAATCAAGCACGCTTGGCAATAATGGAGGAGGCCTTGGCTATCAGGGAATCAACAATAGTCTTGGCATCGAATTTGATACTTGGCAAAATTCGGAATTTGGCGATCCTGGCGCAAACCATCTTGGGGTTAATTTAAATGGTGCCATGGTATCTAATTCAATCGCCACAGTTGCGCCGAACCTGAACAATGGTGATCCATGGACTGCTTGGATCGATTATAACGATATTGCGAAGACTGTGGATGTAAGGCTTGCCAGTAATTCTACTTCTCGGCCCGAAAGCCCAACGCTTAGTTATGCAATTGAAACTCGTCTGAAGGATGTTATTGGTGTCGTTGATGGCTCTTCTCTGGCTTCATTTGGCATCACTGCTGCTACTGGAGGCGCAACAAACAAACACGAGATTCTTGCTCTCTCTGTGGATGCGCCGTTTTACAGCAGTGGCTCCCTGATTTCCCCCGCCACGATCACCAACGCCCTCAACGCCGGCACCAACGTGACCCTGAGCACCAGCGCCGGCGGTGCTCAGGCGGGAGATATCACCGTGTTGGAACCGATCATCAAGACGGCGGGGGGCAGTGCGACTCTGACGCTGAACGCCCACAACAACATCAACATCGATTCCGATATCAGCAGCACCAACTCTGCCCTTAACCTAAACCTGAATGCTGGTCTTGATTCCATTGGCTTGGGTGCCACCTCCTTGGCGACTGGGGCCAGCTTGAGCCTCAATGGTGGCACCGCCACTGCAAACAGCCCAATCAACATGGGCGCGAACTCCAGGATCAAAGATGCCCATATTGTTGCCCCAGTGATCAATAGTGCTGGTGGCATTCTGGATTCTGTCGTTTTGGCTAATGCAAAGAATCCACTCGCTTTTAATGGCACAGCTTTCATTGATAATGGCATTGGCTTGGCTAGCGGAGCAACTGTGACTTCCACGGGCGCCTGGCTGTTCCGAGGCGAAGGAGCACAAAGTCTTAGCGTTCAAGATCCGCAATCATTCCCAGTTGCCAGAACTGTTTGGTGGGATGTTATCGGCAGGGATCTTCGCTTTGATGAAGCTCAATTCACAGCAGTTGGTTCCGGTAGTTTCAGCGGTAATACCGCTTCGGTAAATCCTGGCTCGTCCTTGTCTCTGAGTTTTAACTGGGATTTTGGAGGCGCCAGTTCAAATTATGAGTATTGCCCAGGTTGCATCATCCAGAATTATGTTGCATGGGTGCAGCCTTCACAAGTGCTCAATAGTTCGACTGGATTCGTCTCAGGTATTTTTTACGACGATAGCTCTGCGAGAAGTGGACTGTTTAGTTGGACAACGACTGCACCATCTACGCCTGGAGTCTATTATATTGGCGCCGGCTCAACACTGGATTACAGCTATCTCAACAACGTTCCTGGGGTGCTTGGAGGGTCGACTAGCAATGGCCCTTATGGCAATGTAGCGCCATTTAAAGTTTCGGTTCTTGGAGCAACCTTGAACCTTGTTGCGGGGGGCAGCATCAGCTCGAACCCGGGCAGCGTTGGGCAAGTCTTGGTCGTGGATACCGGCATCGACCTAAACCTCAGCAATGCAAGCACTCTGAATGCCGCGGGGCTGAACAATCAGGGCAAAATCTCCGGGACTGGCACGATTAATGTGGATGCCGGAACTCTCACCAACGCCGGCACGATCAGCCCGGGTGGTCTCGGAACAGCTGGCACCCTCACGATCAACGGCAACCTGACGCTGACGCCAACGTCTCAACTGTTGATCGACCTCGAGGGTGGGGAAGGTGCTTTCGACAAGTTGGTGGTGAGCGGCACCGCCCTCCTCGGCGGCACGCTCAACGCCAGCCTTGCTGCCGGCTACACCCCGTTGGCCGGCACCACGGCCGACATCATCACCGCCAGCAGCTTCAGCGACGGCAGCCCCAGCCTGCCCATCGGCAGCTTCACCACCACTAACTTGCCGACCGATTTCAGTGGCAGCACGGTGACGCCGAATGGTCCCAATGCCATCTACCGGCTTAGCAAGGCGCCAGACACTTCCTGCCCCGTGGGCTTCTGTTGGGATGGCGGTGGCGGCAACAACCTCTGGTCCACCGCCGCCAACTGGTTCAACGATCGGGTGCCGGGCTCCGAAGGTATCAGCGATCAGGTGTACCTCTACCTAGCCGGTGGTTCGAGCGTGACCCTCGACGACCTGCGCACGATCGAGGCTCTTTTCAGTAGTTCGGGCAATACCCTCACCATCCTCAGCGGCGGCTCGCTGACGCTGCTGGCGAGCAGTCAGAGTTCGCAGCTCGATGGCGCCTTGGCGATTCAAGCCGGCGGTTCGCTTGCCATTGAGGGCAGCAAGGGGGCCACGATCGGTGGGGGCTTCCAGCAGACGGGCGGCAGCGTGACCGGTGCCGGAACCCTGCGCCTGGAAGGAACCGACAACCAATGGCGTGGCGGAACCTGGAGCGGTGGCGGCACCACCACGGTGGCCAGCGGCGCTGAGCTGCTGATCGGTTCCCTGGACAGCTCCACCAACCCCACCCTGCTGAACGGCCGCAGCATCGCCGTGCTCAGTGGGGGCACCATTGCCATGCCGTCCGAACTCAGGGTGGCCGGCGGCGTCAACAGCCTCTCCATCGCCAGCGGTGGGCAGCTGCGCTTCACGCCTGATCTGTCTCGCTATAGCGGCCTTTTTGTGGGCAGCGGCAGCCTCTCCCTCACGAACGCTGGCACGATCACGGTGGAGAGCGACGTGACCGCCGCCTTCAAGACCCTGGCTGCCGGCGCCGCGTTCAACTGGCTCGACACCGGCTCGGTGGTGCTGGCGAGCGGCGCGGCACTCGAGCTCTCCAGCCCCTACGGCACGGACCTGAGCAGCGAAGGCACGGTCGCCAACCTCACTGGCTCCCTGCAGGTCGCCAGCACGGCCACGCTGACCAGCACCAGTTCGGGCCTCACCATCAACCCCTCCGATCCTGGGGGTTTCAGCTTGGTTGGGACCCTCCGGGTCAACGCCGGCACCACCCGGCTCGATCTGGCCGCCATCGGCGACACCACGATCGGTGCGGTGGAACTGCTCGATGGCCGCCTTGAGCTGGTCAGCTCCGCCGACCCCGACGCCTCCGTCTCGATCGGCAGCCTCACCCTGAGCAGCGGCACCCTGAGCGGCTCCGGTGCGCTCCAGATCAGCGAATCCTTCAACCGCACCGGCGGTGTCATCGACCCGGGGGTGTTCTCCTATCTGACCATCAGCCAGGCCAGCGGCACCCTCACACCCGGGGCGCTTTCCGTCAAAGGCTCGGTGGCGTTGGAGGCGTCTTCCGGTGAACTCCTGCTCACGGATCCCATCATTGGCTCCAAGATCCTCGCCGCTGGAGCTGGCGGCATCACCCTGACGGGCAATGCCAGCCTTACGGCCAACGCCAGCCTCACGGCTGACGCCCCTGCTGAGATGACGATTGGTTTGTGGTCTGGCAACGGCGTATTTCAGAACAACGCCAATGCCGGTTCGCAAGCCCTGCTCGTGGAGTCCGGAGCTCACTGGGCGATCTACGCAGACAGTCCGTTCACGACACCCCCATCGAATCTGGGCGATCTGGCCTACGCCCTCAAGCAGTACGGCACAGCGCCACCGGATGTGTCGCCATTCGATCCCTTGGAGTTGAAGCAAAACAGTCTCTTCTATGCCTACAGCCCCACCCTCACGGTGAGCCTGGTGCCTGGCGCCCCAGTGACCAAGGTGTACGACGGCACCACCACCGCCACGCTCATCCCCTCCAACTACAACGTGAGCGGGGTGGTGAGCGGTGATGCCGTGGTGCTCACCAAGCCCTCCTCCGGCAGCTACGACACCAAGAATGTCGGCGTCGCCAAAACCGTCACCGTCTCCGGGATTGAGCTGCAGTCGGCCAGCGAAAGCGCTTCGGGCATTTCTGTCTACGGCTATACCCTCGGCAACACCACCGACACGGCCGCGATCGGCACGATCACCAAGGCGCCACTGAGGATCAGCGCAGCAAGCGATAGCCGCACCTATGACGGGTCGATCGGCTCCAGTGGTGCGCCGACGGTGACGTCGGGTCAGGTGTTCAGCGGCGACAAGTTGAGCGGCCTGAGCCAGGCGTTTGGCAGCAAGAACGTGCTGGGAAGTAATCAGAGCACGTTGAATGTCAGTGGCTACACGCTGAGTGATGGAAATAGCGGCAACAACTATGCGGTGAGCCTCGCAGCCGCGACGGGAACGATCAGCCAGCTGGCGCTGAGCGGTGCGGCGATCGCACCGGGCAGCTCGACCTATGGCTCTGCGCTGAACC
>DAIQNM010000194.1:0-5516 GCA_036788375.1 Cyanobium sp. CTOTU6536
CGGAACTTCACCAGGATGTGGGCGAAGAGGGGCGGATTCTCGAAGGCCTGTTGCTGATTGCTGAAGCCTGCGCTCAGCATCCGCACCAGGCGGCCCAGGGAGTTGCTCATGGTGGCGAACCGGTGACCCGCCTGGGCAAATTACAGGCCAAGCAGGCGGATCCGGAATTCGGCCACCTGGCGTGCCATGGCTGGGTCGGCTTCGGCAAAGGGATGGTCCTTGAGCTGGTCGAGCACCGCTTCCAGCAGGGCCGTCGCATGGTCCGGCTGGGTAGGTGCAGGCCCGCTGCTGAGTCGACGCCAGGCCTCATCGAAGGCTTGGCCAAAGCTGTCGGCGTTGTTGAAGCTCCGATCCGAAGGGGGCTGCTGTTGCATAGCTCGGCCGTGATGCCAGGACCCAGATTTGAACTGGGGACACGGCGATTTTCAATCGCCTGCTCTACCAACTGAGCTATCCCGGCCCGTCGCCGAAGCGACCAGGTGATCTTAGATCACCACCCGCCGGCCCACTCCAGGGGGTGCGGGCCAGGCAGACCACCCCCCGCACCCGCCAGCCCGTTTGGCGCAGCGCCTTGGCGGCGCTGGAGACGGTGGCACCGCTGGTGAGGATGTCGTCCACGATCAGCACGGGCCGGCGGTGGGCTTCGCCCGCGGCCGGGGGCCTGAGGCAGCGGAAGGCACCGGCCTGGTTGGCCAGCCGCAGGGCCCGGCCGAGGTGGTGCTGGCCCAGCACGGGTCTGGAGCGCTCCAGGAGATCGGCCCGCCCCAGCTGGGGATGCCGTTGCAGGGCGCGGCAGAGGAGGCCTGGAAGGGGATTGGCCTGGCGTTTCCAACTGGGGATTGGGACCAGAAGCGGTCGTTCGTGGCTTTCGGTGGCCGCCGCCAGCCCCCGGGCCACCCCGCCGCCGAGGGCAGCTACCGCCTCTGGCCGGGGGTGGCGGCGCAGGTGGAGCAGCAGTTGCCGCAGGGGACCTTCGTAGTGGCCGGCTCCCCACCAGGGCATCGGGTCCTGGCCGACCAGTCCCGAGACGGGGAGGCAAAGGCGCTCCTGGCAGGCGGCGCAGGCCGTGGGGGTGGCACCCCTGGGCTCGCTGAGGGGGGCACCGCAGAGGCCGCAGGGGGTGATCAGAAACCAGTGGAGTGGCAACACCGGTGATGCGCGGCTGCCGCCAGGGTTCCCAGGGGCAGACGGTAACCGCTTGCGCTCAGCTGGCCTGGGGCTCCTGGGGCAGGGCCCGCAGCATCGTCACCAAGGTGCGGTGGGCATCCTCGCTGTCCTGGAGGGCATGGTCGAAGCGAATCTCCACGGCGGTGCCATCCACCTCCAGCCGCATGGCTTCGGGGCCCACGGCCAGCATCCTGGCGCTGCCGGCCGCCGTAAGGCCCCCGTAATGGCGCGCGTAGGCCAGCACCGCGGCGGCGTGGTCAGCGTTCATGTGTTGACAGATCCGATCGCTCACGGCGGGGGTGAGGGGGTCTGCGGCCATGGGTGGAAAACGTGGTTGCGTTGATTCTGGGGGGCCGGATCTCGCCGCGGTGGTGGATGGCTTCAGGCTGCTGCGAAGCGTTGCCACAGCAGCAGGCCCAGCCGCACGGCGCTGAAGCCCACGTAACCCGTCAGCACCACGAACAGGGCCATGGAGACCACGGTGCGCAGGCGTTCGTTGCTGGGGCTGGCCATGGGCTGGGGAAGGGACTGCTCCACCCATCCTGACCATGCGCACCCCATGCTGGCGCCGCACTAGCCAGGGCGGATGCCTCAGCGGCCGTTCGTTGACGGGCAAACGCCTCAGCGCCCCGCGATCAGCGCGCCGAGGGCGAGTTGGGCCATGCCCCGGGCGGCGCTGAGCCGGGGCCGGTTGAGCACAGGCACCCCCAGGGCCCGCTCGCGGATCCGGCGCCACTCGGGGTTTCGGGCCCCACCCCCCAGGGTGATGACCCGCTGCAGCTCAGGCGCGCCCAACTCCCGCAGGCGCCGCCAGCCCGCGGCTTCGATGGCGGTGAGCCCCTCCAGCAGCCCCTGCAAATAGAGGGCATCGCTCACCGGCCGTGGTTCCAGCACCGCTTCAAGGTTGGGGTCGTCCACGGGAAACCGCTCTCCCCGGCCGGGGAGGGGAAGCAGCTCGAGTCCGCTGGGTCGATCCGGATCGATCTGGCGGCTGAGCGTTGCGATCTGCGGGTCGCTGAAGAAGCGTTGCAAGATTCCCGCCCCCGCATTCGAGGCTCCCCCCACCAGCCATTGGTCTGCCACCCGATGGCAGCTCAGGCCAGGGCCCTCCAGGGGACCCGCCACGAACTGCTTCAGCACCAGGGTGGTGCCCAAAACCGTGATGCCATCACCGGGGCCTGGGGCCGCCGCCAGCACCCCCGCATTGGCATCGGTGCTTCCTGTCACCACCTGGCAGGTGGATGGCAGCTGCAAGGCGGCCGCCACCTCAGGGGCCAGGGGCCCCAGGAGCCGGCCGCTGGGTTGGATGGCGGGCAGGGCTCCCGACCAGCTCTGGTCCGCGATCGCGCCGCACCAGGCCCTGGCGCTCAGGTTCCAGCCCAGGCGCAGATTGTTGCCCTCCTCGCCCCAGCGCCAGTCGCCGAGGAGCCAGCCCATCAACCAGTCGGCCTGGTGGCGCAGCAGCAGCGATGCCGCCGACCCCAACGCCTCGGCCCGCTCGAGCAGCGCCAGGGCCCGGGCCAGGCTGCCGCTGGCACTGGCGGCGGGTCCACCACCGGCGATGGCGGCGGCTGCGGTGGCCTGGGCGGGGCAGGCGAGGTGGTACGGAAGGGCCTGGTGGAGCGGCGGCGGTAGCAGGCTGCCATCCGGCCGGCAGAGCAACAGGGTGCCGGAGGTGCCGTCGATGGCGATGGCGCCGATCCGGCTGCGGTACGGGGTTAGGATCTCGGCCGCCAGGGTTAGGAGCGCAGCGCGCCAGCCGGTGGGGTCTTCGAAGGGAGCGCCATAGGGAATGGCCCCCTCCCAGAGAAGCTCGGTGGGGGCCAGCGCTCCCCTAGGGGAGTCCACGTGGGGCTTGTCTGGGGCGGCACCCACCAGGGCCAGCCGGGCGCCGCTGCTGCCCAGGTCGAAGCCCAGGGCAAGGGGCACCCCGGAGGCCGGGGGCTGTGCTCGGCCTGGGGCAAGGTTCAGGCGGGGCTGCCTACCCGGCTGGCGGTGGCCTGCTTCAGGTTGGCGGCCACGGCGCCCACGTCTTCCCAGGGAAGCTGGAGGTCAGCTCGGCCGAAGTGGCCGTAGGCGGCCACGTCCTGGTAGAAACGGCCGCCCCGTTGGCTCGGCAGTTCCCTTAGGCCGAAGGTGGCAATGATCGCGCCGGGCCGGAGGTCGAAGTGCTCCTGCACCAGGGCTGTGAGGTCGTCGTTGCTGAGCTTGCCGGTGCCGAAGGTCTCCACCAGGATGCTCACCGGCTTGGCCACGCCAATGGCGTAGCTGAGCTGCACTTCGGCCTTGCGGGCCAGGCCCGCGGCCACCAGGGCCTTGGCCACATAGCGGGCGGCGTAGGCGGCGGAGCGGTCCACTTTCGTGGGGTCCTTGCCGGAGAAGGCACCGCCGCCGTGGCGTGCGTAGCCGCCATAGGTGTCAACGATGATCTTGCGGCCGGTGAGGCCCGCATCGCCCTGGGGGCCCCCCACCACAAATTTGCCGGTGGGGTTCACCAGGAAACGGGTGCTCTCCTTGTCAGGCTTGAGCGCGAGGTCGGCGGTGGCGGGTCCCACCACCTGCTCCCATAGGTCGGCGGCGATGCGCTCCCTGACGGCCTTCTCCTCGGAGATCCCATCAATCTCCGACTCGTGCTGGGTGGAGATCAGGATGGTGTCGATCGCCACCGGCTGCTCGTTTTCGTAGACCACGCTCACCTGGGTCTTGCCGTCGGGGAGGAGGTAGCCGAGGCTGCCGTTGTGGCGCACTTCGGCCAGGCGGCGGGCCAGGCGATGGGCCAGGCTGATCGGCAGGGGCATGAGCTCAGGGGTTTCGTCGCAGGCGAAACCAAACATGATCCCCTGGTCGCCGGCACCGATCAGATCCAGGGGGTCGCCGGCATGGTCATCGGCCTCATCGACCCCCTGGGCGATGTCCGGAGATTGCTGGTCGAGGGCGATCAGCACGGCGGCGCTGCGCGCATCGAAGCCACCAGCCCGGGCACCGCTGTAGCCGATTTCCTCGATCACACCCCGCACCAGACTGTTGAAGTCGACCCGGGCATTGGTGGTGATCTCGCCGGTGATGAGGCAGAGACCGGTGTTCACCACCGTTTCGCAGGCCACCCGGCTGCTGGGATCCTGGGCTAAAACCGCGTCGAGGACGGCATCACTCACCTGGTCACAGATCTTGTCGGGATGGCCCTCGGTGACCGATTCGGAGGTGAAGACGTAGCGGCCCATCGTGTTTTGGCATCCATTGACGCGAGAGCTTATGCCCTCGTCGGGGCGCTCTCAGGTGGTGATGGACACGCCGTTGGTCGGTCCGCAGCCTTTCAGGCGCAACCGCAGGACCCGCTGTTCGGCTTGCCGCTGCTGATGCCTCGGCGCGGCCATCAGTCGGGCCGGGCCTCGAGTTGATCCCAGTGCTGGAGGGTGATACTGCCTGGATCGAGGGAGGGTGGCTGGCACCAGCCGGCGCGGTAGCCCAGGGCCAGCGGGATGCCGGCCGCCCGGGCCATCCGCAGGTCGCTGTCGGCATCGCCGATCAGGGCGCAGCGGGAGGCGTCGACCCCCAACTCGGCGCAGAGGCCATGGACGGCTCCAGGGTGGGGCTTGCGGGGATGGTGCTCCGCGCTCCACAGCGCTTCGAACCGGTGCCCGAGGCCATGGCGGGCCAGGAAGGAGCGGATCCCCTGCTCGTGGTCGTTGCTGATCACGGCACAGCGCAGTCCGGCCCGGTGGAGGCGATCGAGCAGGGCAGCCAGGCCATCGGTGGGCTGGGGCGGTCGGTCCGATCCGTCGCCATGGAGGCCATCGGTGCGCTCAAAGGTGGCCTCGGCGATGGCCAGGGCATCGGGCCAGCTCAACCCCACCTGGGTCAGGGCCGTGGCTGTGGCGATCAGGTTGTGATCACGGGCGGCCACCGCGGTGATGCCGCCGGGGTGGATGCCGTGGTCGTTGAGTCCGTAGGCGCGGTTGAGCAGGTGCTCGAGCTGGGGATCGGGCCCAGGCTCGCCGCTGGCCTCGGCCGCCAGAGCCAGGCACTGCTGAACCCGGGCCCGCGCTAAAGCCAGCAGCATCGGCTCGCTGTGGCTGAGGGTGCCGTCCTTGTCGAACAGCACCGCCTCGATCGGCGAGGCAGATCCCTGGGGAGATCCCAGCGGTTCGCCCCGCAGCAGCAGGTTGGCCATGGGCCCAGGCTCAGTCGACGGTGACGCCCATCGGCTCACCTTCCTCGGCCTGCTCCAGCAGCATCTGCTTGTAGCGGGCGGCCATCTCCTCGGCCTTGTCGAACACCTTCTGGGGATCGCTGAGCATGTCGCCCGGCTCCGGCTCGAGGGCCTTGGTGGAGAGGGAGATGCGGCCCCG
>DAIQNM010000195.1:0-5503 GCA_036788375.1 Cyanobium sp. CTOTU6536
GGCAGGGCCTTGGGGGCCGCCGTGCCGCTCACCGGCACGGCCCCAGGGGTTGGGGAAACCCCTGGGACTGCAGGGGCCGGGTTGGTGGCGCCTGGCCCTGCTGCCGGCGCCGTCCCTGCCGCCGCAGTCGCCGGCAGATTCGAACCCGATGGGGTGGCCGGCGATGGGGCGGCGGCGGAGCGGTTGGTTCGGGGAGAGCGGCTGGCCATGGCGTGGAGGGGCAGGGGAGAAGGAAGCGGCGGGTGGAGGTGCTGGGGGGCAGGCGATCCTCGCTTCGAGGTGGAACGGGTGCTCAGCCGTCCGGTTCCCAGAAGTCGATGATTCCGCCGATGGTCAGGTCGGTCTGGACCTCGGGATTGCCGCAGGCAAAGCGGGCGGCGGATCCGCTGGCTGTGAAGACCCAGTTGCCTACATCGGCACCCACCGGGTCCACCGCCACACTCAACTTGCCTTTAGGGGTGCGCAGCACCCGCAGGTTCGAGTGCATCAGACCCGGTACCCGCTGGGAGCAAACCAATGATCCCGTGACCTGCATGATTTCCATCAGGCTTTGCCCCCCGCTGGTGGCGATGGCGCTGAAGCAGCTGCGGAGGGAGCCGGAGGCTTGCCGGCTTCGGGATCCCAGTGGTCGATGATTCCCACGATTGTCAGATCACTGGGGTACGACTTGCTGCCGGCAGCTTCCCGGGCTGCTGAACTGCCCACGCAGATCACCCAGTCGCCGGGGATGCAGCCCACGGCGTCGACTGCCACTTTCTGGGTGCTGCCATCGAGCACCACTTGGAGGTGCTTGTGCTCGAAGTCGGGAATGCGGTTGGTGGAAACCAGGGGCTTTACCACTTTGCAGATCAGCATGTCAGTGGCCTCCTGGAGTTTCGAAGGTGATCGTGGACCCTACCGCCTGGGCGGGGGCATGGCGGTCCTTGTCCTGCACGGTGAGCAGGGCATGGAGCAGGCCTTCGGCGAAGAGATCGGCATAGCGGCTCCGCATCGCCTCCAGCACCCGTTCGCCGTGGCGTACTGCCCGTTCGCGGGCGCCGGGCACCTTGCCGCTGTAATCGAAGCGCACCACCACGGGCACCGGCAGCCCCCGCGCCACGTTGAGCCCCTTGAAGATCTTCACCCCCACATCGAGGTCCGCGGCGCCCTCCTCCACCGTATCCATGTAGGCGAAGTACGTGAGGTTGCGCAGGTGCACCTCCTTGAAGCCGATGCCCACGCCGATGAACCGCTCGGCATGGCCGGCGTCGGCGTAGTGACCGCCATGGAACTCGCGCACGTAATCGATCTGGGAAATGTTGTTTTCCAGCAGACGCCCGATCAGCCGCACCATGCCGGGGTCGGGGCTGGAGGCGGCGGCCTGTTCCACCAGGGCTTGGATGCGGGAGCGTCCTTCCGCGGCACCCAGATGGCGGGTGGCTTCGTAGACCTCCCGGGCATCGAGCCAACGCTCCAGGTTGGTGCTGCCATCCATGCCAGGCACGTGGACCCGGATGGCATCGGTATCGGTGTCGATGCCCACCAGCAATAGATCCACCGAGGCACCGCAGCAGAAGCTGTTCTCAACCGCCTGTTGGAAGTCTTCGAGGCGCTGCTGACCGCAGCAGGCCGCCAGGCTGTCGTCGCTGCCGTGGGCGGCGCAGCCTTCGTGGCTTGGGTCGAGGGAACTGAAGTGGTACAGCACCACCTTCAGATAACGGGTGTCTGCTTGGGCTGGGTTGGGCAGGTCTTCGCGGTAGCGGCGGTGTTCGGTCTTGATCCAGCGGTTCACCGTGTTTTCCACGTCGAACAGGGCGCCGGCATGGGGGCGGCGGCGTACGGAGCTGTAGGGCAGCCGCAGGGCGAAGGCGATGGCATGGGCCAGCCGTCCGTCGGCGCAGGGGGTGATATCGAGCAGGTGGAAACCGCAGCCGAGCAGGAACTGCTCGAAGTCCTGGGCTTCCTTGCTGTCGCGCTGGCCGCTGAGCGGGTCGTCCTCGAAGAAGGAGGCGCTGATCTGTTCATAGGTCTCGAACACGCACCAGGCGAACAGGGTGCGCATGTCGAGCTGGGTCACCCAGGCCTGCTCCAGGATCGGCAGGGGCAGCTCGTAGCCGAGTTCGGCCTTGGCCAGCTGCTGGGCCCTGGCCACGAAGTCATCCTCGTGTTGCAGGGAAGAAAGGCGCCTCAGGACCGGCACGATCCGGTCGAAGGCCTCCTTCACCCGGTTGTCATAGGCCTGGAGTCGGGCGTTGCCACGCCCATCGCTGAGCGGATGGAGCCCGCCGCTGGCCAGGCGACTGCGGGTATCAAAACGGCGGACGGGAGCAGCTGCCGATGGCCACAGATCTGTCCCTGGGCCCGGGTTGGGGTCTCCCCCACGGACCGCATCCAGGCGCTCACTGAGGCTGACGCCATCTTGTTGGGGGCGTCGCCGCGGTGCACTGGGGGCCAGGGGGCGGATGGTTGTGGCCGGGCGACGGGGCATCAGGGATCAGCCCCGGGCGCCGCCGGACACCGTGATCAGCGACCCAGCCAGGGTGTTGCCGCTGGATCCGGTGACGCGGCTAACGGGTTCGGGCAGTTCCTCGTTGCGCTTCGGCTGGAAGGCGGGCATGGTGGCCCGACCACCGGCCCGGCTGGGGTTGCGGCGACGGGCCGAAACACCCTCGGTACCGGTCACCCGCTCGCCGCGGTCCCAGTCGTCGCCAGTGATCTTCTGGCCGGAGCCTTCGCCGGTGACCCGCGACAGCGGCCGGCCGCTGGGGTCTGCCAGGGGTGCCACCTTCGGGGTTGGCAGCACCGCCTGGCCGCCGCGGCGGTCGAAGCGGAAGTGTTCGGTGCCGGTCACCTTGCCGCCGGCCATGTCAAAGGGACCGGTGATACGACCACCGAATTCGTAGCTGGTGCCGGTCACGCCACCGCTCCGTTCGCGCTGCGACTGGGCGGAGCGGGCGGGCGATTGCACGCTGAACTGCTGCCAGGGGGCCGCATCGATTGCCTGGGGGAAGTCGGCATCGGAAGGGCTGGCTGCGCAGCTGGCGGCGCGCTGGTCCGGCCCCACGTAGGGGGTGCCGGTCACGTCTTCACAGGCGCCGCGCTCGGCCCCGGTCATCACACCGCCGATGCCGGGCTGGATGCCCGTCATCACGGTGCCCATGCGCACCGGTGTGCGTTGGCGCACGGCAGCGACTTGGTTGGTGGAACACCAGGTCCCGGCTTCGTCGAGGCCGGCGTAGGGGGTGCCGGTCACGATCTTGCAGGTGCCGGCCTCATCGCCGGTCACGTTCTCCGAGCGGCCGGTGCGGGTGCCGCTCACCACCTGCTGGCGGTTGGTCACGCTGAAGCCCACTTTGGCGGCCTCGGGGGCGGGGCGAGCTTCGCAGAAGCGGTCGTACTGCTGGGTGCCGATGTATTCGTCGCCGGTGACCATGCGGCAGCTGCCGGGTTCATCGCCGGTCACCTGGTCGCTGCGGCCCACGTGGGTGCCGGTGATGCCAGTGCCCCGAAGGGTTTGCAGGCTGGCCACCTTCACGGGGCTGCGGCCGCCCAGGTCGGCGTGATCGTTCACGTATTGGTCGCCGGTGAGGTGGCGACCGGAGCCGGCCTCATTGCCCGTGACCTTTTCGGAGCGACCCACCATCACCCCCGAAACGGGGCGGCCCGTGGCGGTGTTGGTCTGGCCGACTTTGCGGGGGCTGGGGGAGCTGATGCCGCAGTAGGCCGCATCCTGGTTGGCCGACACGTATTCGGTGCCGGTCACGAGCTTGCAGGTGCCGGGCTCATCGCCGGTCACCTTCTCGGAGCGGCCCACCTCATTGCCGGTCACCCGGTTGCCGTGGCTGGTGGCGCTGACGCGCACCTTGGCGGGCTGGCGGCTGGGGGCGTCGCTCTGGCAGAAGGTCTGGAACACTTCGGAGCCGAGGTACTCGGTACCGGTGATCGTGCGGCAGGTGGCCGCTTCGTTGCCGGTGGTCTTGACCGACCGGTTGGCCTGGGTGCCGGTCACGATCTGGCCGGAAAGGGTTTCACTGACGCCCACCTTGAGGCTGGCCTCAGCGGCGGCTGCCAGCTTGGCGCCGTTGCGGTTGGGGCCACTGGGGCGGGTGCCGCCGCTGCGGCTGCTGCCGGCAGATCCCACCTTGCACTTGAGCTCGCGCACCTTCTGGGCGAGCTCGCGGGTGGTGAGGTCGGGATTGCCCTGGCGCGCCAGGCTGGCCGTACTCGTGCCGCTGCTGGTGTTGGCCGACTTGCCCCGCTTGGAGAGGGCATCGCGGCGGGCCAGCACCAGGGCCCGGCTGGGGTTGTGGATGGCGGAACGCTTCGCTGTCGGCCGGCGCTCGGCGCCACTGCTGCGGCTGGAGAGCGAAAGGCTGGGGGCCCGGCTGGGGGTGCTTGGGGCGGGGCTGTTTTGGGCGGCTGGGGCAGCGACGGCGGCAGGGGCGCCGGCGCCCGTAGCGGTGGGGCGGGGTGCTTCGGTGCGGGTGCGGTCCTTGGCGGTGTCGGCCCGCTTGCCGCGGCGGGAGAGGGCCTCGCGGCGGGCCAGCACCAGATCACGGCTGGGGTTGGCGATCGGGCGCGCCGCCGTGGAGCGGGGGGTGGAACTCCGAGGCGCGGCCACGGGGGCGCTGGCCCGGGGGGAGGGCGCCGGGGCGCTCACCACGCTGGCTGTCGGTGCCGCTGCGGGCGCGGCCAGGGTGCGGGTGGGCTTGGCATCGGCGGCCGTGCGAACCCTGCCGGGGGTTGAGCCATAGCGGCCAGCAACTTTCTTGCCCCCATCGGTGAGGGCCTTGCGGCGCTCCAGGGCTGCTTCACGACTTGATGTGCTGGCCATATCCGCCCGGATGAAAAGGTTGACGGGATGATCCACACGCCCAAGCGTCTGGATCGAGGTCGGGCAGCCGATGCCCGGAAAAAATGTTGCGGTGTGGCGGTCCCCACGGAGGGGCGGGGACCGCCGGTCCGATCAGCGGCCTTCGAACACCACGAAGCAGGCACCCTGGCTCTGGGTGTAGGCGTCGTAACCGACCAACCGCACATGGTGGTCGGGGTAGGCGCGATGGGCGGCCTCGAGTTCGCTCACGATCACACCGAGATCCTTCTCACCGAAGAAGGGCAGCTTCCAGTACGACCAGTAGGTCGCCATGGAGCGGCTGGGGTGCACGTGCTCGATCAGGGGGCTCCAACCCTGGGCGATGATGTAGGCGATTTGGTCGTAGATCTCGTCCTGGGTGAAGGGCGGCAGGAAGCCGAACGTCTCCAGGGTGGCGACTGTTTGATAGTCACCCACGGTGCTCTTGAAGGGCATGGGGATCCTTGGGATGAAGGGTGGTTGGCAGTTCTGGCAACAGCCGCAACCGGGGAAAAGGAACGGAAATGGTTCCTTTTCCGCTGGTCAACGGCGATTGATCGTTTAGACGTCGAGCTTGTCGACGGTGTCGAACTCGAACTTGATTTCCTTCCAGGTTTCGAGGGCGATCGCCAGCTCGGGGCTGTGCTTGGCGGCTTCCGTGAGGATGTCGCG
>DAIQNM010000196.1:0-5496 GCA_036788375.1 Cyanobium sp. CTOTU6536
GCTAACGGCGCAGCAGGAGGGGTTGGGCTGGCAGAGGCCTCGCTGGAGCCCAAGGCCGCAGCCAAACCCTCCTCCGGGGCTGGGACAGGCGCAGGGGGCTCCTTACGGATCAGCATCACCTGGGGAGGCTTGCGGGGCGGCAACGCCGATGGGCCGCCGGGCCGCTGGGCGGGCGGCCGGGGTTGACGCGGCGCGGGGTTGCCGGATCCGGCCATGACCTGAGGTGCTCTAGCGGTTCCACACTGTACGGACCGCACCACGGTCGTTCGCCTCCGCCGACCGGACCACCCTGATCTACCCCCGCCATGCCCCAGCCCCCACCCTCCGGCCATCGCCAGCTCGCCGCTCTCGCCTGGCCGGAGGTGGAACGACTGGCCGCCCGACCCGGCAGCACGGTGATCTGGCCCTTTGGGGCCATGGAGCAGCACGGTCCCCACCTGCCCCTAGGCACCGATTCCCTCTTTGCCGAACGGGTCTGCATCGCGGCGCTGGAGCGCCTGCCGGAGGACCTGCCGATCTGGCGCCTTCCGACTCAGTGCCTGGGCTTCTCCCCCGAACACCGTGGCTTTCCAGGCACCCTGAGCCTGCCACCGGAGGTGCTGATCGCCCTGGTTCAGGCGGTGGGCCGCGACCTGGAAGCGGCTGGATTCGAGCGGCTGGTGCTGTTCAACGGCCACGGCGGCCAGATCGCTCTGCTGGAGGTGGCCGCCCGCAGCCTGAGGGCCAGCCATCCCGCCCTGGCGGTGCTCCCCTGCTTCCTCTGGCGGGGGCCGGAGGGAATCGGTGAGCGGATCCCCGAACCGGAACGCAGCGGCGGACTCCACGCCGGCCTGGCTGAAACCAGCTTGATGTTGCACCTGGCCCCGGAGCAGGTGGGTCCGCAGCGCAACCCGGATGGGCCAGCGGCCCCACCGCCGGAAGGCTGGAGCCTGGAAGGGGCGGCACCGAACGCCTGGCTCACCCGCGAACTGAGCGCCTCCGGTGTGATCGGGGACCCCCGCGGCGCGTCGGCGTCCCTGGGGGAGGAGCTGTTTGAACGGCTGGTCGAGGGCTGGCGGCGGCGCCTGGAGGGATTACTCCACAGCGACTGGCCGCCGCGGTCCGGGACGCGTTGACTACAGTCAGTCCATCTGCATCGATGGCATTCATGGCGGGCACCCTCACCAGCACCCCTGCGGACAGCGCCTCGGCCGTAGCGGCCGCCCTGCCCGATTTCACCACTGCTGCCTACAAGGATGCCTACAGCCGCATCAACGCCATTGTGATCGAAGGCGAACAGGAAGCCCACGACAACTATCTCGCCCTTGGCACCCTGCTGCCCGAGCAGGCCGAGGAGCTGGCCCGGTTGGCGCGGATGGAGATGAAGCACAAAAAGGGCTTCACCGCTTGTGGCACCAACCTCGGCGTCGTGGCCGACATGCCCTTCGCCCGCAACTTCTTCAGCCCCCTGCGCAACAACTTCCAAGAAGCTCTCCAGGGGGGCAAGGTGGTGACCTGCCTGCTGATCCAGGCGATCCTGATTGAGGCCTTCGCAATCGCCGCCTACCACATCTATATCCCGGTGGCCGATCCCTTTGCTCGCAAGATCACCGAAGGGGTGGTGCAGGACGAATACACCCACCTCAACTACGGCCAGGAGTGGTTGAAGGCCAATCTTGAGGCCAGCCGCACCGAGCTGGAGGAGGCCAACCGGGCCAACCTTCCCTTGGTGCGGCGCATGCTGGAGCAGGTGGCCACCGACGCCAGTGTGCTCCTCATGGAAAAGGAAGATCTGATGGCCGATTTCATGACCTCCTATCAGGAAGTGCTCACCGAGATCGGCTTTAGCTCCCGGGAGATTGCCCGCCTGGCCACCGCCGCCCTGCTGGGCTAAGCCACTGCTGGGCATTGCGCTGGGCCACCCGTGGCAGGATGGCCCATCGGCTGCTGCAGAGCGGCCCATCCTGAAGCAGTCACAAACCGCATGTTCGGCCTGATCGGTCATTCCACCAGTCTCGAGGAGGCCCGCTGCAAAGCCTTGGCGCTGGGCTACCCCGAATATGCGGAGGGGGATTTTGAGATGTGGTGCGTTGCCCCCCCCCAGCTGGTCGAAACCTTCACCGTGACCAGTGCCGTGGGCCAGGTGATCGAGGGGGCCTACATCGATTCGGTCTTCGTGCCCGAGATGCTCAGCCGTTTCAAGACGGCCAAGCGCAAGGTGCTCAGTGCCATGGAACTGGCCCAAAAGCAGGGCCTCAACATCACAGCCTTGGGGGGATTCACCTCGATCATTTTCGAGAATCTCAACCTCCTCAACGAGCAGCAGATCCGCAACACCCGTCTGGAATGGGAGCGGTTCACCACCGGCAACACCCACACCGCCTGGGTGATCTGCCAACAGGTGGAGCAGAACGCTCCTCGCTTGGGGATTGATCTTGGCCGCGCCAAGGTGGCCGTGGTGGGCGCCACCGGTGATATCGGCAGCGCCGTCTGCCGCTGGCTGCAGCGCCGTGGGGTGGGGGAGCTGCTGCTGGTGGCCCGGCGGCCCCAACCGCTGCTCGATCTTCAGAGCGAGCTGGGGGAAGGTCGCATCCTGGCCCAGGAGGAGGCCCTTACCGAAGCCGACGTGGTGGTTTGGGTGGCCAGCCTGCCCCAGGGCCTCAGCATCGATCCGGCCAGCCTCCGCAAGCCCTGCCTGATGATTGACGGCGGCTACCCCAAAAACCTCGACAGCAAGTTCGCCGGTGAGGGGGTGCATGTGGTGAAGGGCGGCATCGTTGAGTTCTGGCAGGACATCGGCTGGCAGATGATGGCGATGGCGGAGATGGAGAAACCCGGCTGCCAGCTGTTCGCCTGCTTCGCCGAGGCGATGCTCCTGGAGTTCGAAGGCATCCACACCAACTTCAGCTGGGGCCGCAACAACATCAGCCTGGCCAACATGGAGCTGATCGGCGCAGCCTCGCTCCGCCACGGCTTCACGGCCCTCGGCCTCGACCCTGCCCGCAGCGGCAGCCTGGCCAGCGTCTGAGCTCCGCCCAGCCGCCCCGCTGCGGCCCTCCGGTTCCGTTATCCCCTTTCCGCCCATGGCCCGCCGCGCCCTCCTGGATTTCGAGAAACCCCTGGTGGAGCTCGAAGAGCAGATCGAGCAGATCCGCCAACTGGCCAGGGATTCTGAAGTGGATGTGAGCCAGCAGCTGCTCCAGCTCGAAACGCTGGCGAGCCGGCGGCGGGACGAGATCTTCCAATCCCTCACGCCGGCCCAGAAAATCCAGGTGGCCCGCCACCCCCAGCGGCCCAGCACCCTCGATTACATCCAGCTGATCACCGACACCTGGGTGGAGCTCCACGGCGATCGCCGCGGCTCCGACGACCGGGCCCTGGTAGGGGGGGTGGGCAGCATCGGCGAGCAGCCCGTGGTGCTGCTGGGCCACCAAAAGGGAAGGGACACCAAGGAAAACGTGGCCCGCAACTTCGGCATGGCCTCTCCGGGCGGCTACCGCAAGGCGATGCGGCTGATGGACCATGCCGACCGCTTCCGACTACCGATCCTCAGCTTCATCGATACCCCCGGGGCCTACGCCGGTGTGCTGGCCGAGGAGCAGGGGCAGGGTGAGGCGATCGCAGTGAACCTGAGGGAAATGTTCCGGCTCAGGGTGCCGATCATCGCCACCGTGATCGGTGAAGGGGGCTCCGGCGGGGCCCTTGGCATTGGCGTGGCCGACCGCCTGCTGATGTTCGAGCACAGCGTCTACACGGTGGCCAGCCCCGAGGCCTGTGCCTCCATCCTCTGGCGGGATGCCGCCAAGGCCCCCGCAGCGGCGGAAGCGCTCAAGATCACTGGGCCGGACCTGCTCCAGCTGGGGGTGATCGATGCGGTGCTGCCGGAACCTGCCGGGGGCAACCACTGGGCCCCGTTGCAGGCCGCCGCAACACTGAAAGAGGCCCTCCTGGCCAATCTCGCCGAGCTCGGTGCCCTCTCGGAACAGGAGAGGCTTGATCGGCGCTACGCCAAGTTCCGGCAGATGGGGCGCTACCTCGAGGGCGCGGCCGCGGATCCGGCCCGGGTTGCTTAAGGTTTTCTCCAGATCCCTGCCCACCCCCTTTGGTCGCCGCCCTCATCACCGGAGCCTCCCGGGGCATCGGTGCAGCCACCGCTCGCCGCTTCGCGGAGGCCGGTTTTGATCTGCTGCTGTTGGCCCGTCCCAGTGACGACTTCGCCGCCCTGCTGCCCGAGCTGCGGGAGCTGGGCGTGCGGGTGGAGAGCACCCACCTCGACCTCGCCGACCCGGCGGCGGTGGAACCGGGCGTGGCGGAGCTCTGCGGTCGCGGCCTGGTGCCCACGGTGGTGATCAACAACGCCGGGGCCGCCTGGACAGGCCCGCTGGTGGAGATGCCGCTGGATCGCTGGCAATGGATGCTCCAGCTCAACGTCACCAGCGTCTTCCAGGTGTGCCGCACCGTGGTGCCGCTTCTGCGCCAGCAAGGAGGCGGACAGATCCTCAATGTGAGCAGCCATGCCTCTCGCAATGCCTTTCCAGACTGGGGGGCCTACTGCACCAGCAAAGCCGCCCTGGCCTCCTTCAGCCGCTGCCTGGCGGAGGAGGAAAGGAGCCACGGGATTAGGGTGGGTACCCTCACCCTTGGTTCGGTCAATACACCCCTCTGGGACAGCGATACTGTAAACAGTTGCTTCGATCGCCGTGCCATGCTCTCTCCTGAGCAGGCGGCAGCTGCCCTGCTGTTTCTGGCGCAGCAGCCCTCCATCCAATCCGTGGAGGATCTCACCCTCATGCCGGCAGCCGGCGTCTTCTGATCTCCCCCATGACCTCCACCCTTCCGAACCCGTTGACGGCGCGAACCATCAACACCACCACAGCCCTGAAACCCGCGGTCAGTGCGCAGATCCGCCAACGGCTTCAGGACGCCGAGGTGCCTTTTCTCGCCAACGACAACATTTCGGAGTTCCTCGAGGATGGTGACCTCGACAACCTCGAAGTGGAGGTGGCAGACAAGGTGCGTGATCTGCTGCGCAGCTTGGTGATTGATATCGAGAACGACCACAACACCGCTGAAACGGCCGAACGGGTGGCCCGCATGTATTTGCGGGAAGTGTTCAAGGGTCGCTATCTCAAGCAGCCGAAGATCGCCTCTTTCCCCAACGTTAAAAAACTCGACGAGATCTACACGGTTGGGCCCATTTCGGTGCGCTCAGCCTGTTCACACCACTTGGTGCCCATTCTGGGTAGCTGCTGGATCGGCATCAAGCCGGGTCAGCGGGTGATCGGCCTTTCCAAGTTCGCCCGCGTCGCCGACTGGGTCTTCTCCCGCCCCCACATCCAGGAAGAGGCGGTGCTGATCCTGGCCGATGAGATCGAACGGCTGTGCGAACCCCGGGGTTTGGCCATCCTGGTCAAGGCCCAGCACTACTGCATGAAATGGCGGGGTGTGAAGGAGCCCCAAACCAGCATGATCAACTCGGTGGTGCGCGGCGATTTCCGCCATGACCCCAGCCTCAAA
>DAIQNM010000197.1:0-5430 GCA_036788375.1 Cyanobium sp. CTOTU6536
GGCTGTCCTCTTCATCGTCCGGGAAGGCAACGTAGCCCCCCAGGGGGATCGCCCGCAGGGCGTAGACCACGCCGCGGCGGCTGCGTTGCAGTAGGGCCGGCCCGAACCCCACCGAGAAGCCGCTCACCCGGATCCCCTGCCAGGTGGCCGCCAAAAAGTGGCCCGCCTCATGGACCACGATCAGCCCCGCCAGGATCGCCAGTGCGGTGAGAACGCCCATCAACTCCAGAATCCAGTGGGGTTCATTCTGGAGGGTGGTGCCCCGCCCCAGCGGCCGGCTATCGGTACGGTCGGGCCAGGGGGCGGATGCCTCGAGCGGATGCATCGCAAGCCCTGGAGCCGCTCAGGCCTCCGGCACCAGCCGGTCGGTGCCGAAGTAGGGAAGCAGCACGGCGGGTAGGCGCACCGTGCCGTCGGGCTGCTGGCCATGCTCCAGCAGGGCGGCCATGGTGCGGCCGATCGCCAGGCCACTGCCGTTGAGGGTGTGCACCAGGCGGGTCTTGCCGCCTTCGCGGCAGCGGATCGCCGAGCGGCGGGCCTGGAAGTCGGCGCAGGTGCTGCAGCTGGAGATCTCCCGGTAGGTGCCAGCGCCGGCCAGCCACACCTCCAGGTCGTAGGTGCGGGCAGCCGAGAAGCCCAGATCCCCCGCGCAGAGTTCGATGCGGCGGTAGGGCAGTTCGAGGGCTTCGAGGATGGCTTCGGCGTTGCGGGTGAGCTGTTCGTGGGCCGCCTCGGAGTCCTCCGGCCGGGTGAACCAATACATCTCCACCTTGTTGAATTGATGCAGACGGATCAGGCCGCGGGTGTCGCGCCCGTAGGAGCCGGCCTCGCGGCGGAAGCAGGGGGTGTAGGCGGTGTAGCGCAGTGGCAGTTGGTCGGCCTCGATCACCTCATCGCGGTGCAGGGAGGTGAGGGGCACCTCGGCGGTGGGGGTGAGCCAGAGGTCGTCGTCGGCGCACTTGAAGCTCTCCTCGGCGAACTTGGGCAGCTGGCCCGAACCGGTGAGGCTGGCGGTGTTCACCAGGATCGGTGGCAGCACCTCCCGGTAGCCCGAGGCGGTGTGGCGATCGAGCATGAAGCTGATCAGGGCGCGCTCCAGCCGGGCCCCCTGGCCGAGCAGGGTCACGAAGCGGCTCTGGGCGATCCGCACCGAGCGCTCCGTATCGACCAGGCCGAGCCGTTCGGCGATCTGCCAGTGCTCCTCAAGGTTTTCGCCGGTGGCGGCTTGCCGCGGCGTACCCCAGCGCTTCAGCTCCACGTTGTCGGCTTCGCTGCGGCCTTCGGGGGTGAGCGGGGAGGGCAGGTTGGGCAGCAGCAGCAACTGCTCCCGCAGCCGGCTTTCGAGGGCTTTCTCTTCCTCCTCCAGGCCGGCCACCTGTTGCTTGATGCGGTTGCCCTGTTCGCGCAGGCCGGCCACCTCCGGTCCATCGGGGCTGGCGCCAGCGCGGATCAGCTGCCCCACCTCCCGGCCAATGCGATTGCCTTCGGCCTGCAGGCTGCTGCGCTGTTCCTCCAGGTCCCTTTCCTGGCGGGCGATCTGCTGGAGGCCCTTGAGGTCGAGTTCCAGGCCCCGGCGGCCGAGCTGCTGGCGGATCAGCTCCGGGTTGTCGCGCAGCAGGCGCTGGTCCAGCACGGGTCGGGGGGCGGTTGGGGCGAAGCCTAGGGGTCGATCGCATCGACATTGGCGGCTGCCTTGGCCAAGGTGGGCGGAGTACGCCGATCGGCTGCTGGCCTCTGACCCGCCTGCACAAAACGTTCGCCGCTCCGAATCAGCCGCGATCCGGGAGCTGGAGGAGGCCCTGCGGCTGGATCCAGACCACGGCCCCAGCTGGCACCAACTCGGACAGTTGCTGGTGCGGGTGGGTCGTTACGGCGACGCGCTGCCCTGCCTGATCCGGGCCGCCGAGCTTGAGCCCGCCAATGGGCTTTGCCGCTCGGAACTGGGCCACCTCTTCCGCAACCTCGATTTCGTCAACGAGGCCATCCACTGGCATGGGGAGGCCCTGGCCCTGGAGCCCGATTCCCTGGTGCTGCAGCTCAACCATCTGTTTGTGCTGCCGATGGTGGCGACCTCCATGGAGCAGATCGCCTGGTGTCGGGAGCGCTGCGAACGGGGATTGGAAGCCCTGGAGGCGGGACCGCCCCTGCGGGCTGACCTCGGCAACGTGATGATCTGCCACCCCTTCTATCTGCTCTATCAGGACTGCGATGACCGGGCCCTGCTGGAGCGCTATGGCCGCCTGATCTCGCGCTGTTTCAGCCCCCAGCTCCAGGCGGCTGGACCGCCGGTCCCTCCTGCTCCCTTGGGCGGGCGGCGCCTGCGGATCGGCTTCCTTTCCGGTTTCTTTTACGACCACAGCAATGCCCGCGCCTTCGAGGGGTTGATTCGCCATCTCGATCGCAGCGCCTTTGAGGTGGTGCTGATCCACCTCGCCCAGTCGCCCCACGATGCGGTTCGATCCCGGATCGAAGCCTGCTGCGACACGGTGGTGACCTTGCCTGCCCCCCTCAACGGGGCATCGGCGGCCCTGGCGGCCCTGGAGCTCGACCTGCTCTTCTTTACCGACATCGGCATGCACCCCTTCATCACGATGCTGGCGGCGCAGCGCTTGGCACCGGTGCAGGCCACCGGCTGGGGGGTTCCCCAAACCTCCGGACTGCCGAGCATTGATTACTACGTCTCGGGAGAGCTGGTTGAGCCCCCCGGTGCCGAGGCGCTCTACAGCGAAAAGCTGGTGTGCCTGAGCGGCCTTCCCTGCTGCTATCTCTCCGAATCCCTGGAGGCGAGCAGCCTGCCGCGCGATTACTTCCTGCTGCCGCCGGATCTGCCCCTCTGGGGCTGTTTGCAGCGCCTGGAGAAATATCCGCCCGATTTCGATGCAACCCTCGAGGCGATTGCCCGGGCGGTGCCGGAGGCCCTGTTTGTGTTTGTGGAGGAGCAGGTGCCATCCCTCACGGCCTTCTTCCTGCAACGGCTGGAACGCAGCGCGCCGGCGGTGCGGGAGCGGGTGGTGATGCTGGGCCGGATGAGCCGCGCCGAATTCCTGGCCCTGGCGGGCTGCCTGGATGTGCTGCTCGATCCCTTCCACTTCGGCAGCGGTATCACCCTCTACGAAACCCTGCATGGCGGCACCCCCGTGGTGAGCCTGGAGGGGCGTTTCCTGCGCTCCCGCTTCGTGGCCGCCGCCTACCGGCTGATGGGGGTGGTGGATCCGCCGGTGGCCGGCACTCCTGCCGAGTACGTCGAGCGGGCTGTGGCTCTGATCAAGGATCCACAACGGCTGGCTGAGCTGCGCCAGGAGATTGCTCTCAAGGCCAGGGCCAAGCTCTACGACCGATTGGATTACGTGCGCGGCTTCGAGGCGTTCGCCCAGCGGGCGGTGGCCGCTCAGAGCACCTGAATCACTTCGCTCACCTCGGGAATGGCTTCGCGCAGCTTGCGCTCGATCCCCATCTTGAGCGTCATGGTGCTGCTGGGGCAGGAGCCGCAGGCCCCCTGCAGCCGCACCTTCACGATCGGGCCATCGATCTCAACGATCTCGACGTTGCCGCCATCGGCCATCAGGTAAGGGCGCAGCTCATCGAGCACCCGCTCGACGTTGGGGATGGTGAGGGCGCGGGGATCGGCCGTCGCCGCATCAGTAGCGACGGATGGCGTGGCTGACGTCTCGGTGGCGAGCGGGGTTTCGGTGGTCATGGCAAAGCGGAAGTGTGGAATTGAGCTTAGGTAGTGCTGGGCCTTGGGGGGTGTGGATTCCTGGGGGCGCCCGACCAAGGCAGAGGCCCGGTCCCAGCCTTTGGTTCCTGGCCCGGCCGGATCGGCATCTGGCCGGGCCCACCGGAGCGGTCTGGCAGGCCCCTCTCCCTAGGATCGCTGGGTCCGCCTGTCGCCACCGCCCGGCCCCGCATGACCGACGTCCCAGCCGCGCGGATCCGCAATTTCTGCATCATTGCCCATATTGACCACGGCAAGTCGACCCTGGCCGATCGGTTGCTGCAGGAAACCGGCACCGTCGCCGCCCGCGACATGCAGGCGCAATTTCTCGACAACATGGAGCTCGAGCGGGAGCGCGGCATCACGATCAAGCTGCAGGCGGCGCGGATGGAATACAAGGCCGCCGATGGCCTCACCTACATCCTCAACCTGATCGACACCCCCGGCCACGTCGATTTTTCCTACGAGGTGAGCCGCTCCCTGCAGGCCTGTGAGGGGGCCCTGTTGGTGGTGGATGCCAGCCAGGGCGTGGAAGCCCAGACCCTGGCCAACGTGTACCTGGCCTTAGGCAATGATCTGGAGATCATTCCGGTACTGAATAAAATAGATCTACCCGGCGCCGATCCGGCTCGGATCAGTGAGGAGATCGAGGCGATCATCGGGCTGGATACCAGCAACGCCATTGCCTGTTCCGCCAAGACTGGTTTAGGGGTCCCTGAAATCCTGCAGGCCGTGGTCGATCGCGTGCCGCCACCGGCCGACAAGTTGGATGAACCGCTGCGGGCGCTGATTTTCGACTCCTATTACGACGCCTACCGCGGCGTGATCGTGTATTTCCGCGTCATCAGCGGCACCATCGCCCGTCGCGACAAGGTGCTGCTGATGGCCAGCGGCAAGACCTACGAACTCGATGAGGTGGGGGTGATGGCTCCCGACCAGCGCCAGGTGGAGAGCCTCCATGCCGGCGAGGTGGGCTACCTGGCCGCTTCGATCAAGGCGGTGGCCGATGCCCGGGTGGGCGACACGATCACCCTGCTGAGCAATCCCGCCGCCGCCCCTCTGCCGGGCTACACCGAGGCCAAGCCGATGGTGTTCTGCGGCCTCTTCCCCACCGACGCCGACCAGTACCCGGACCTGCGCGAGGCCCTCGACAAGCTCAAGCTCTCCGACGCCGCCCTGAAGTACGAGCCGGAAACCAGCAGTGCCATGGGCTTCGGTTTCCGCTGCGGCTTCCTGGGGCTTTTGCACATGGAGATCGTGCAGGAACGCCTGGAGCGCGAATACGACCTCGACCTGATCGTGACGGCGCCGTCGGTGATCTACAAGGTCAACATGATTGATGGCAGCGAGATGCTGGTAGACAATCCGGCCACCTTGCCCGATCCCCAGAGGCGCGAATCAATCGAGGAGCCCTATGTGAAGCTCGAGATCTACACCCCAAACACCTACAACGGTGCCCTGATGGAGCTCTGCCAGGAGCGCAGGGGGGAATTTATCGACATGAAATACATCACCACCGACCGGGTGACCCTTCACTACGAGATGCCTTTGGCCGAGGTGGTCACCGATTTCTTTGACCAGATGAAGAGCCGCACCAAGGGCTACGCCTCGATGGAGTACAGCCTGATCGGTTATCGCAAAAACGAATTGGTGCGGCTCGATGTGCTGATCAATGCCGAGAAGGCCGATCCGCTCACCACGATCGTGCACCGCGA
>DAIQNM010000198.1:0-5415 GCA_036788375.1 Cyanobium sp. CTOTU6536
CCACGAAGGACTTGATCTGGTCGAGTTCGCCAGGGCTGAGGTAGCGGGCTTCGGCGTCCGCGTTGATGATCGAGTTGGAGACGATGCTCATGCAGTTCTGCCTCGAAGCAAGCGGTCGCCGATGAAGGAGACCGGTATCCGGTGGGTAAGGGTTGCGTCCGGCATTGCCGTCCGCCGAATCATTCTGCGCTAAGGCACCGGCTGGTCCCGGGGGGCGGTAACAGTTCTTCACCGGTTGCGGGGCGGGGATCTGCTCGGCAGAAGCCTTGCCCCGCAATGGATCTCCGCCTAGTTGTTGATAGTGCCCCTTGGGGGGGATTGCACAGCTCCTTTTCACACAGAAAGGCGGCATCGCCCTAGCGATGCCGCCAAGTTTTATTGCGTTCGATGTCAGATTTGCCTGCCAACTTCGGGCTTTCAGGCCCTTGACCTCCTCCTTTGCCAGTGGTCTGGCAGTGAGAGGGACCGTTGGCCGTGGCTCAGATGGCGCCGCGGATGGCCGGATTCAGGGCCGCGTTGCCACCGTAGAGGGTGGCAGTGCGGTTCACGGTGGTGAGGGGAATGCCATTGGCGGTCTGGAGGCCGCGCAGGTAAGGCACCGTATCGAGGCCGAAGGCTGCAGCGTATTCAGCACTGTTGAGCACCTGGCGGATGGCGGACCCTTGGCCGTCCCGCACCCGGCTGGCCAGGTAGCGGCTGGTTTCGGCCGGGGTGGAGGCCCGTCCCAGCAGGGCCAGGTAGGCCGCGGCGGCGCCTCTGAGCGGTGCCATCCGATCGAGGCGCTGCTGGAAGAGGTCGCTGCTGGCGATCAGACCGACGAACTCGGAGACCGAGACCTGGCCATCGCGCAGTTGGGATTCCGCATCGCTGAGGCGCTCGGCGGCCAGGGGTTGGCGATTGAGCAGCTGGCGGTAGGTGGCGGTGATCACCTGGTTGACCTCAGCGGCGGTGGGGGCTTTGGCGAGCTTTAGGGGATCCCCAAGGCTCTGGCGCCGCCGGAATCCCTGGGGGGTGCCAGGCCGGAGGGCCTTCTCCATCGCGCCACCGGCGGCCAGGGGCTGGGCGCTGAAGCTGCCACTGCCCACGGCGGCGCGCCAGGTGCCCGGGGCTGTGGTCTTGCCACCGGTGGATGCGGGGACGCGGAGGCTGGCGGCGCCGACACCACTGGTCCAGATGCCACTGACGGCCTTGCTGGAGGAGGAGCCAGCCTGGCTCCAGCTGCGGCTGGGGGCCGGGGCCTGGCGCACGCTGCCCGGGCCCACCGGGGCAGAGACGGTGGAAGCGGCCATCACCTGGCCACCACTGACCTGGGCCGTCCAGCCACCACGCACCACGGGCCCAGGGGCCGGCAGATTGCGGCGCACCGTGTCGCCGGTGGTGGTGCGGAGCTGCTGCTGCTGCGCTACCTCGGGTCGCTTGGTGGGGGTGAAATCGGCGTAGGCGCCAGCCTGGAAGGCGCGGCGCAGGGCCGGCACCCGGCGGCTGTTGACATCGGCGGGCGTGATGAAGCGCTCGTAGGGAACCGTGTCTTCGCCGAAGCTTTCGTTGTATTCGGGGCTGTTGATCATGGCGTCCACGACGCCATAGAAGCCGCTGCGGGCTGCGATGCCGAAGTAGTTGTCGATCTCCCAGCGGCCGAAGGTGGGCCGGCCGAGGATGCGACGGTGGATGACCTCAAGCGCCTTGCAGATGTAGAGGCCACTCCAGTAGCGGCGTCGGAAGGCGTTGGAGCGGGCCACCTGGCGGATGAATTCGCGCAGGCTGATGTCCCCGTTCTCCAGCTTGATCTCCTCGACCCGGTTGGCTTCGCCGGCGTAGCCGGTGTTGCCCAGGATCTGGTTGTAAACCCCGCGGATCACCGCTTGGGTGCTGGCCTCGGTGCCCCGGATGCTGGGCTGGCCGCCCCGGCGCGGCACGGAGCTCCCACCCGTGGCGATCTGCTGAAGCCGCAGCACCTTGGGGCCTACACGCCTTGGGGTGGCTTTGCGGAATTGGCTGCTGTTCATCGGCCCCGGCTGTTTCATGCCGTTGCCGATCAGGATGCGGCGGGTGTCGTAGCTGAACGGCACGGCCCGGGTGGCCACCGATGCGGTGCCGGAGGGGAAGATGGCGCCGTAGTTGAGACCGATCGGGTCGTTGCCGCCGCCGTAGGGGTGCTGGTCGGGGAGCGGTTGGCGGTAGGAGGCGTAAAGGGTGACGTATTGGGGGGCGCCTTCGAAGGGCGCGCTGAAGCGGAAGAGCTTGCGATTCGAACCCCAGCCGGCGCTCTCCTGGGCCTCTTCGCCGATATCGCGGAGGTAGGGCACGGTCTCCTCGCCGAAGACCCGGGCGTACTCGATCGAATCGACCAGGGCATCGACCAGACCACCCAGGCCCTTGGCGGAGACGATGTCGAAGTACTGGGTGAATTCCTCGCGGGAGCTGATGCCGCGTCCGAGGAAATGGCGGAAGGCCAGTTCCACCACCCGGCTGTTCACGAAGCGTCCGTAGAACTGGCGCCGGTAGACCTTGCTGCGACCCAGGGCCCGGATGAATTCGCGGACCGAGAGCTGCCCCTGGCGCACCTGGGTGGCCTCCACCGGGCAAACCACCTGGGAGTAACCCTTCACCAGGTCGCGCTCGAAGACCTGGCGGTAGGCGGCGCGGATCACCTCGGCTTTCTGGGCACCGCTCATGGCGCGCCTCAGGATGAAGCGCTGGGAGCCTTCGGCCGCCAGGGCATAGATGGCGGGCAGCTGCAGGCCCTGGTTGACGGGGCTGCCCAGGCGCTGGCGGGCGGAGGGGGGGGGCACCTCCAGCTCTTTGAGCAGCACGTTGAAGCAGTCGATCACCAACTGGCGGGCTTCGGGCTCACCCTTGAACAGCTCCGCAGTGGCGGCACGCATCTCCTGCAGCGCCACGTTGGTGGCCGTGAGCGAGCAGGCCTTCTCGAGCACATCCCGCAGGCCGCGGGTGTTGACCGCAAGGATGCTGGGGTCGCCGGCCACAACGGCGTAGCCCACGTAGCGCAGGAACCAGGCCAGGTCGCGGATCGACTTCTTCATCCGCTCGGTGCCGTACCGGGCGACGCTGATCGGCGTGAAGCCCGTGGGCAGGATCACCCGCACGTCGGCATCGCCGCCGGCTCCCTCCAGCAGGCGGCTGAAGAGGTTGCCGCGGCTGCCGGTGTCACCGGTAAAGGTCTGCACCGACCGCTGGAAGGCGGCCTGGTCGGCGGCGAGGGGCGCTGCCTCGCTCGAGCTGCTGAGGGGGGCGTCGAGGTAGGAGAGGGGGGTGCCGCCGGTGAAGATGCGGTTGGCGGCGCGAGCCACGATGGCGTCGGCGTTGGCCGAGATGCGGCGGGAGGCTTCAACCCGGGTCTGGCCGCTCTGGAAGAACGTGATCAGGGTGTCGAGTTCACCCCCGTCCGGGAATCGGTCCTGCTGTTCGGCACGACGGACGCTGGAGAGCGGCAGGGTGTCGAAGCGCTGGGGGCTCACCCTGGTACTGCCGCTGCTGGCGGTCACGGTCATGAACGGTAGCGAGCCGGGCTTCGGCACCTTACGGCTGGCCCCATGGCGCTCTGGGGGGCGATGAACAAATGTTTGCAGCCCCCCCGCAGGCTCCTGGCGAGGGGGTTGTTGCCATGGAATGCTCGCCGCAGCCCGTAGCGCGCCTCCCATGTCCGAGTTCCTTCCCTGCGCGGATCCCTCCAAAGATCCCTCGATCGGGGCCGGCGTCGGGGCCGGCATCGCGGCCGCCCCTACCGATGCCGCCACCCCCGTGGTGGGGGCGTTCTACGACCGTTTCCCCTACCCGGGGGATCCCCTCCAGGACGGGCCACCACCGGGTTACAACTGGCGCTGGTGCTTGGACAGTGCCCGGGCCTTTGCCTTTGGTTCGCTCCCGAGCCGCAACGGTGCCGCCAGGACTTGGCGCATCCTCGACGCGGGCTGTGGCACCGGCGTGAGCACCGATTACCTCTGCCACCTCAACCCCGGCTCCCAGGTGCTGGCGGTGGACATCAGTCCGGGCGCCCTGGCCGTGGCCCGGGAGCGCACCCGCCGCTCGGGGGCGGCGGCCCAGGTGCGGGAGCTGCGGCTCGATTGCCGCAGCCTCATGGATCTCGATGGGGAAGGGGAATTCGATTACATCAATTCCGTGGGGGTGCTGCACCATCTCGATCGGCCCGAGCAGGGCCTGCGGGCCCTGGCCGAGCGGCTTGCTCCCCATGGCCTGTTGCACCTGTTCCTCTATGCCGATGGCGGCCGCTGGGAGATCCATCGCACCCAGCGGGCCCTGGCGCTGCTCGGGGCAGGCACGGGGGCCGAGGGCTTGCGACTCGGGCGGCGTCTGTTGGCGGAGCTGCCAGCCGACAACCGCCTGCGGCGGCACCACGAGGAGCGTTGGGCCCTCGACACCGCCGCCGACGCCAACTTCGCCGACATGTACCTGCATCCCCAGGAGACCAGCTACGACCTGGCTCGGCTGTTTGTCTTCATCGAGGCTGGCGGCCTCCACTTCGCCGGCTTCTCCAACCCGGAGGTGTGGGATCCGGCCCGGCTGCTGGAGGGTGAACTGCTGGAGCGGGCCCTGGCCCTGGAGCCGGCGGCGCGCTGGGCCCTGGTGGAGAGCCTCGATCCGGGGATCAGCCACTTCGAGTTCTTCCTCACCCCCGCCACCCCGCCCGCCGCGGCAGACCTCGACGACGCCACCCTGCTGGCGAGCAGCGGGGAACGCAACCGCTGCCTCTGGGGTTGGCCGGGCACCAGCCTGCTCGGACCCGATCTCCAGCCCCTTGACCTCGAAGCCGGAGACCTGGAACTGCTGGAGGCACTGGAGGCGGCGCCGGCGGACACGGCCCTGGGCGCTCTGCCCCTGCCCATGGAGAACGCCGAACGGGCTCGCCGGGCCCGTCGCCTGATTCGCGATCGCGTGCTGCTCCGCCTGGCCAAGACCGGCCAGGCTGCGTGATAAATTCCGCTCGCATCAACGGATTTACGACGGTTGCACGCCGCCCTGACCACCCCGGACGCCGACACCCCTGTGGTGCCGACCTCCGGGGTGGCAGAGCATCGCCAGCCCGCCGAATCCGATATCGCTCCGGCAGCTTGCAGCGCCGAGCCCCCGTCTTCCACCAGTCCCACCTCCCTCGAGGTGTCTGATTGTGGAATGGGCGACTATCAACGCCTTCAGCGCCGTCTGCTGGCGGCCACCGCGACGGCTACCGCCCTAGCAGTGCCTATCAGCGGCTGGTTTTTTGGTGGTCCCACGGCCCTGAGTCTGTTGGTGGGTGGCCTGGCAGGGCTGCTTTACCTCTTCCTCTTCTCCCGCAGTGTGTCCCGCCTTGGCGGCGACCGCAAGTCGGTGGGGAAGGTGCAACTCCTGGTTCCAGTGGTGCTGGTGCTGGCCGCGGCCCGCATCCCAACGCTCGAG
>DAIQNM010000199.1:0-2377 GCA_036788375.1 Cyanobium sp. CTOTU6536
CGCTCTTGCCGGTGGGATCGCCGATGCGGGCGGTGAAGTCGCCGATGATCAGCACCGCCGTGTGGCCCGCATCCTGGAAGGCCCGCAGCTTGCGGAACAGGATCGAGTGGCCCAGATGGATGTCGGAGCCGGTGGGGTCGATGCCGAGCTTCACCCGCAGGGGCCGGCCGGCCCGCTCGGCTTCCGCCAGGCGTGCCGCCAGGGTCTGGTCCGGGTCGGCGGCAGCCTCGGGCGCCGCAGCGGCCGGGAAGAGATCGGCTAGGCCGCGGCTCAGCCAGGCGGGCAGACCAACCGCGAGGGGCTGGGCTCCAGCGCTGAGCCCGGCCGGGCTCTCGGCTGCTTGAAGCCCCGCCGCGATCGTTTCAGAGCCGGTCTGCTGTTCAACCATGGAGACCCTGAATCCTGGGCGATCGACAGCCGGATCGTACGCAGCGCCGTCGCTCAGCCCTCCTGCTGCAGCTGGCCCTTCATCCGCTCCAGGGTCTGGTGCATCTGCTGGAACATCGTTTCGGGCGTCATGCCGAACTGGCCGAGCTGGGTGCGCAACTGCTCCACCGTGAGCTTGGCCTGGAAATCTTCCGAGAGCTCGAAGCGCTTCATGAACACCCGGTAGCGATCCATCATTTCCTCCATCCGCTCGATGTAGAGCTTCTTGCCCTCGCGGTCAAACTTGCCGTACTCGCTGCCCAGCTGCATCAGCTGCTGGTAGTCGGTGAACAGCCGCCTGGCTTCGTCCTGCACGATTTCGGAGTCGAAGAAGGGCATGGTCAGACGCGCCTTGGGACGCATGGGGTGGTCGCGGGTTCGATTCTGATCAGGGGCCGGGGGGGCGGCGAGTGCGGATCTACGCACGTGGAGAGGTTCATGGCCCCAATAGGTAGCGATGGCTGCTTCATCCCTTGCACCGCCTGTTCAGCTTGTGCCCCCCCCCCACGGCAGTTCTCGTGGACTTCACCCCGTTCCTCAACCAGCTACGAACCGACCACGCCCTGGCCGCCAGCCAGCTGGTCCAATGGAGCCAGGTGTACTGCCTCGGCAGCCGCCTGCTGCTGAGCGCAGTGGTGCGGGCCGCGCCCCGGCCGGAGGGAATCCTGGGGGCCGTCACCACGGCGGAGGAAGGGCTGGCCAAGGTGGTGCGCCATCGGCCGGACCTGCTGGTGGTGAGCGAAGGTCTGGAGCGGGGCTGTGGCGTGGAGTTGACCCTGCAGGTGAAGCGTGACCATCCCCACACCCGTGTGCTGCTGCTGGTGTCCCGCAACGCCATCCGCAGCCGGGCCCGGGAGGCGATCGCGGCCGGCTGTGATGGCGTGCTGCGGGATGCGGGGATCGGGGCCGGCGGCGAACTAGCCGCAATCCGCACCATCTGTCACGGCGGCCAGGTGATCGACCGCAGCCTCGAAATGCTCTGGAGGCGGCAGGGGGAGCCCCTCCCTCGCCTCAGCCAGCGGGAGCTTCAGGTGCTGGCGGGGGCGGCCCAGGGCGATAACAACAAGGAGATCGCCGATCGGCTGATCCTGAGTGTCGACACGGTGAAGACCCACATGAGCCGCCTGTTGGTGAAGCTCTCGGCCCGGGATCGCACCCATGCCGTTGCGCGTGCCCTGCAACTGGGTTTGCTGGACTTGCCCTGACGGGACTGGCCCCCCATCCCCAATCGCCGCTAGTTTCGGGCCCGTTGTGTATGGAAGCCGGGGGGCCATGGCCAGGCGCCACTGGTTGGATCCCCTGGCTCGGCGCCTGCTGATCGCCAGCGGCCAGATCAAGGCGCCCCCAGCCGTCCCGCCCGCTTTCGCTGCTGGCCTTGATGCCGCTGGCGCCTCTGCTGCTGGCTATGGCGGAGTTGGGGCCGATCCCCTCGCACCCCCCGACCACAGCGAGCCCGACCACAGCGAGCAGGTGGAGCGCGACTTGCTCGCCCTCAAGCTGGCCCAGAACCCCGGCTTGCGGCTCCTGAATCGGATCGAGGTGCGCCATGCCGCCGCCCTGGGCTGGCGCCTGGACGTGAACAGGGCCACCGCCGCCGACTGGGCCCGGCTGCCCGGCTGCACAGCCGCCCAGGTCGATCTGCTGGTTCGCCTCCAGGCGAGGGGGGTGCAGCTCAGTGGACCCGAGGATCTGCGGGAGGTGCTCCAGTTGGAGGAGGCCACCCTCCATTGCTGGCAGCCCCTGCTCGTTTTCCGCTGGTATGGCGCCGGGGCTCTGCCCGCATCTCCGGCTGCGGTGGCGGTGAACCAGGCCGGTCCCCCCCAGCTGGCTCGCCTTCCAGGCCTCAGCCCCGAGCGGGTCAGCCGGCTGCTGCGGGAACGGGCCCGCGCCCCCTTCCGCGATCTCGCCGACCTGGGGGAGCGGCTTGTGCTGCCGCCGGCGCTCTTGGAGC
>DAIQNM010000199.1:2387-5409 GCA_036788375.1 Cyanobium sp. CTOTU6536
TCCCTCCCCATCCCGATCCCGCGTCAGCCCACCGCCGGGGGGTCCCACCCTGCCCAGCGGGCGTCCCCCGGTGTGAGCGGCGAACGGCTCCCGCCCCGCCAGGGGAATCTCTTCGCCGCCGGCAATGGCGAGGCGACGGCCGATGGGGCGGGCCCCCTGCCGCCGCCGCTGTTGCGGGTCCAGCTGCTCGCCTGGCAGGAGCGGCTGGCGGCCCACCAGGGTCCCCGTTTTCGGCGGGAGGCTGCGGCGCCGGGGGAAAGCCAGGGGCTGCTGTTTGCCTCCCCGGCCCCCAATCCGGCGGCCCTGGCGCTCGATCCCCTTGCCTTGGAGGCCCAGAGCCTTTCCTTCTGGCGCTGGCCCGCAGCTCCCCACCAGGGGGCGGCGGTGTATCTCGTGCTCGATCGACCGCCCCAGCTCAGCGATCCCCTGCTCCTCTACGTGGGGGAGACCGGACGCGCCGATCTCCGCTGGAAGGGCGACCACGATTGCAAGAGCTACCTGGCGGCCTACAGCGAAGCCCTGCGCAAGGCCGATCTGGCGCCGCGGCTGAGCATCCGCTTCTGGTCTGACGTGCCCCCGGCGGCGGCGGCGCGGCGGGGGCTCGAGCAGGAGCTGATTCGCCATTGGCTTCCCCCCTTCAACAAGGAAACCCGCGGGCGCTGGGCCACCCCCTTCACCGCCGATTTGCCTTGAGCCCTGCTCCGCCCTGGCTACGATCGCGGCCCCCCTCGCCGGCTGCCGCGCGCATGGACTTCCGCTGTCTGACCACCGCCCTGGGCCCCGCTGGGGAGCTCCCCGAGGGCTGGCAGGGCGACACCTTGGCCGTGGGTTTGTTCAGCGATGCCGACCACCAGCCCCTGCGGAGCCAGCTGCAGGGGTTGCTGGGCACCGATCTGCCGGCCTTGCTGGAGCAGCGCCGCTTCAAAGGCCGGCCGGGGGACCTGATCAGCCTGCACCGCCTCGATGGGCGCCCCGCCACGGTGATCCTGGTGGGCCTGGGGGAACCGGCCGGCTTTGATGGGCTGGCTCTGCGGGCCGCCACTGCCGCCGTGGCCCGGGCCGCCGCCGCCGCCGGGGCCACCTCCCTGGCGCTGGCCCTGCCCGTGGAGGGCCTCGAGCCGGCCGCCGCGGCCACCGCCATGGCCCAGGCCATCCGGCTGGCCCTTTACAGCGACCAACGCTTCCGCAGTGAGCCCGAACCCAAGCCCCAGCCCGCCCAGGTGCCCCTGCTGGGCCTGCCGGTCGAGGCGGAAGCTGCCTTGGCCTCGCTCGATGGCCTCTGCGCCGGGGTCGAACTGGCCCGGGAGCTGGTGGCGGCACCGCCCAACATCGCCACCCCTGCAGCCTTGGCGGCCATCGCCGCCACGATCGCCACCGATTTCGGCCTGGAGCTCAAGGTGTTGGAGCGGGCCGACTGCGAAGCCCTCGGCATGGGGGCCTACCTCGGGGTGGCCCAGGGTTCGGATTTGCCGCCGAAGTTCATCCACCTCACCTATCGCCCGGCCTCGCCCACCCGCCGGGTCGCCTTGGTGGGCAAGGGCCTCACCTTCGATTCCGGCGGCTACAACCTCAAGGTGGCCGGCTCCCAGATCGAGATGATGAAATACGACATGGGGGGCAGCGCGGCCGTGCTCGGGGCCATGCGGGCCATCGCCCAGATCCGTCCCGCAGGGGTGGAGGTGCACGCCATCGTGGCCAGCTGCGAAAACATGATCAGTGGCGGGGCGATCCACCCCGGTGACATCCTCACCGCCTCCAACGGCAAGACGATCGAGATCAACAACACCGATGCCGAAGGCCGTCTCACCCTGGCTGATGCCCTGGTGTATGCCGGCCAGCTCGAACCCGACGCCATCGTGGACCTCGCCACCCTCACCGGCGCCTGCGTGATTGCCCTGGGAGAGGAGATCGCCGGCCTCTGGTCCAACACCGATGGCCTGGCGGAGGCCCTGCTGGCGGCCGGTCAGGCGGAGGGGGAGGCCTTCTGGCGGATGCCGCTGCGGGCCTCCTACAAGGAGGGCATCAAGAGCTCCCTGGCCGACCTCAAGAACACCGGCCCCCGGCCCGGCGGATCGATCACCGCGGCCCTTTTCCTCCAGGATTTCCTGCCCAAGGCCCTGCCCTGGGCCCACCTCGACATCGCCGGCACCGTCTGGAGCGACAAGGGGCGGGGTGCCGATCCTGCTGGTGCCACGGGCTTTGGGGTGCGCACCCTGGTGCACTGGATCAGGGCTGGCGCACCCGCCTGAGCGGGGCCCAAGGGCGAGCCCTGGCTGGCCCAAGGGCCCCTGGCGAAGGGCGGACCCTAGGTTGGCCCAGTCGCTGGTCGCCTGCCGATGCCCGCCCAGAAGATCCGCTGGTACCTCAAGGCCCAGCTGGGGGTGTTGTTGCTGCCCGCCGGTCTCTGTCTGTTCGGGGAGGCAGTGATCCGCAAGGGCATCCAGACCTGGGCAAGCCTCACGGCCGCCGCCTCGGATGGCCTGCCCGCGGTGCCCGATGCGGGCCCTTGGTTCTGGTATGGCACCCTCGGATTGATCCTGATCAACGCTGGCCTGGGCCTGATGATTGAAAGCGGCTTGCGGCGGGGCTATCCCGGGGCTCCGCCGCGCTCCTAAAGCCCGATCCCAAGGTGCTTCAGGCGGCGACCACGGGGGTCGGTGTGCTCGACGTGATCGGCTGGCTATGGCTGAGCTCGCCGGGGGCTTCGAGCTGGTGGATTTGCCAGCGGGCCCTTTCGCCGTAACGCTGGAGCAGCTGGTCGAGGTGGGCAGCAGCTTGCTGGGGCGTGGCGTAGGGACCGATGTGACGGGTCTGCAGACCGTCACGGATGGTCAGCAGATACATCCATGGACTGCGCAGAGAACCTTCCAACGCTACCGGGCTCGATCGGGGTCGTAGGGCCCGAAAATCGCGGTCAGATCAGGAATTTGCCGCCTTCCTCGCCCAGGGCTTCTTCCGTTTTTGCTTGGAATTGGCCCTAGGGCTATCGGGGCTGGGGGGAATGGATCAGCGCCCCACCACC
>DAIQNM010000200.1:0-5406 GCA_036788375.1 Cyanobium sp. CTOTU6536
AACGGAGAGGGTGGGATTCGAACCCACGGAAGGTTTCCCTTCAAACGATTTCGAGTCGTTCGCTTTCGACCACTCAGCCACCTCTCCAGCCGATCCAGCCAAGCCCCTGAGCCGGAGGCCGAAGGCATGTCTTGATCGTGGGGCATCGTACGCAGCCGTCAGCCCCCGGCCGTGGCCAGGGATCCACTCGGGCCGGTGGCGTGCCAACCCCGCGGCAGGGGGGCGGCCCCGGGGGCAGGGCCGCTGATCCACACGGGTGCGGCTCGCTGGGCCAGCAGCAGGCGCCGGTCGGGCCCATGGGGCTGGAAACCCAGCCACACGGCCGCAGGGCGACCAACGGCGCCGCCCGGCTGGCCCTGCCCACCAATCTCCAGGCCCGATCGCCAGGAGTGATACGCCTGACGATCGGGCAGCAGCAGCCAACGCCGCGGCCCGAGGCTGAGCATCAGGGCCTGGCTGTCGAGCGAGAGGGCCTCCACCGCCAGCCCCTCACTGGCCAGGCGCTGCCCAGCGGCCAGGGGGAGGCCGGCCTCGCCGTTGGCCAGGGTGAGGCCGGCCTGGCGACTCCAGCAGAGGGGGTCAGGTGGAGGTACCCCATCGAGGAGCAGCAGCCAGTCGAACTTCTCCACCCCCAGACCCTGGGCCAGACGGCGGGCCTGGTGGCAGCTCCAGCCATCGGAACGGCTGGCCACCAGCGCCGCCCGGCCGGCATGGCGCACCATCAGCAGATCGCTGCTGCCTTGATGCACGAGCAGCAGCTGGTCCGCCCGCAGGGCAGCTCCATGGAGCACCACAGCCGCCAGCAGCAACAGCAGGGCAGGGTGCCGCCAGCGTTGGGCCAGGGGCGGCACCAGCAGCCCCAACAAGCCCAGGCTGAGCAGCAGCACCAGCAGGGGCTCGGGTCGACCCGTTTGCCATTGGGCCATCGGTAAGGCCGCCATCCCATGGGCCACAAGCAACAACAACCTGGAGGGCCAGGCCAGCAGCCAGGCCAGCGGTGCCAGCAGGGGCGGAGCCACCAGGGCCACCACCGCCATCGCCATCGCACCAAGGGTGAGGGGGGTGAGCAGGGGATCGGCCGCCAGGTTGGCCGGCAGGGCATAGAGGGGCACCACGCCGAACTGGAGCAACTGCAGCGGCAGGGTCCAGAGCGAAGCGGAAAGGGGAACCGCCACGGCCACCGCCACCAGCCGCCGCCACCGCCCCGGGGTCGGGCCAGCCAGCCAGCGCTCGAGGGCCGGCGCGCTCACGAGCAGGCCAGCGGTGGCAGCCACGGAAAGCTGAAAACCCAGGTCGGCCCACCAAAGCGGACGCGCCAGCAGCATCACCACCACGGTGAGCGCCAACAACCCCAAGGGGCGGCCCCGCCGTCCCGCTTCCCGGGCGAGCAGGGCTAGGGCACCGCTGATCACGGCCCGCACCACCGAGGGCTGGGGACCAGCCAGCAGCAGAAACAAAACAATCGCCCCAACCGCCAGCGGCAGCCGTGCCAGAGACGGCCAGGACCGCGCCACCGCCAGCACGGTCCCCAGCAGCACCGTGAGGTGAAAACCGGAGGCGGCGAGGGCATGGGAAAGGCCAGCGATGCGGAAGTCGGTGGTGAGGGCATCCGGGAGCGTCACCACGGCGCTGCCAAGCACCAGGGCGGCCAGCAGTCCACCCACCTCAGGGCCAGCCGCCGCCACGAAGCGATCGGCGATACGGCGCCGCAGGTCGGCGATGGGGCTGGCGGGTCGCTCCAAAACCCGCAGGTCATCGACCCGCAACTCGCTGTGGATTCCCTGGCGAGCCAGCCGCTCCGCCGGCCCGGCCAGGAAGGGATGGGGCGCCGACCTCGGGCGCCGCAGCTGGCCGCCCACCTCCAGCCGCCAACCAGCCCTCAGCTGGGGACAGGGGCGAATAACCAGGTCGGTGCGGCCCCGGCCGGCATCGAACAGGACCCGGCAGCCCGCGGCCGGCGCCGGGGAAGGAGCTGCTGGGGCTGGGGAAGGAGCTGCTGGGGCTGGGGGCGTTGGGGTTGCGGTCTCCGGGGAAGGAGCCCCAGGGCCAGGGGCCACCGTTCGAAACGGCCGGGGGTCCTCCAGCAAACGACCCACCAGGCGCACGGTGGTGCCCCCAGCGGCCCCGGCCAGCCGGTCGAGCCCATCGGCGCTGCCACCAAGGAGCGGTGCCACCCCAGCCAAGAGCAACAGCATCACCACCGCCAGCGGGCCCAGCCAAGCGCCGATCCGTCGCGGTCCCCCGGCTAATCCCTGCCCAGCCGCCATGCTCGCCGCTCCTGAAGGCGGATCCGTTGCCGCAGCATTCCCACCGGCGGACCTGGCTCAGGGGAGGGCGGTGAGGGGGCTACGGAGCAGGGGTGGCAGACTCGGCCAGATCAGGGGCCTGGGGCCCAGCGCCGGGTGAACCACTGCCCAGGGGATCCGACACCGGGCTGGAGAGCCGATCCCGACCGGATTCGGCAAAAAACCAGGGGCCATCCTTGGTGGTAAACGGCCTGGGCCGGGTGACCAGGTAGCCCTGGGCAATCGAAACCTCCAGGGCCTGAAGCTGGCGCAGCAATTCACCATCCTCCACGCCCTCGGCAATGGTGCTGAAGCCGATCTCTTTGCCGAGTTCAACCACAAACTGAATGACCAAGCGACTGGTGGCTTCCGTCTTGAGCTTCCAAACATAGGACTTATCGATCTTGACATAATCCAGCGGCAGATCGCGTAGGTAACCGAGCGACGTTGTACCGGTACCGAAATCATCCATCGCCAACTTGATGCCCAGCTTGCGCAGGCGCTTCATCGTGGCAATCGACTGGGATGGATTGCGCAGGGCCGCCTGTTCGGTGATCTCTAGGCAGATCAGGGCGGGGTCGACCGCATGCTGCTCCAGCCAGCGATCCAGCTGTTGGACAAAATCCTCAGCCAGCAAGCTATCGGCCGTGACATTGATGGCATACACCAGATTCCGGCTCGCCGGAGGAAAATCGGTGGCATTAACAACGGCACCAATCGCCGGAATGGCGAGTTGGAGGATATGGGAATCAAGCCGCTTCAGACTGCCAAAGAAATTGGCGGCTTCAATCAGTTGTTCGCTCCAGTAACAGTGGCCATCCTGACCATGCTCGATCCTGGCCAGCAACTCCACATACACCGAAGCAAACTGATCCCCATCACCAAGGGACCAGGCATGCTGGGCAAACAGGCGGATGCGATCCTCCCGAATCGCTCCAAGCAATTCCTCGTTGGCATGCTGAATCGCTAGGTAGCTGGAGGTGGCAGCATGGGCCTCTCCGTAGAGCTGATAGGCTCCGCCCCCGGCCAACTTGGTGATGCGGCAGGCCACCGCGGCCTCGTGCAGGCCCTTCTCCGGCAAGGCCGGATCGATGAAACTGGCGCCCAATGAAGCGCTGATCCGCACAGGGTTGTAACCCTCAACGTCAATCTCGACTTGGTTGATGTGCTTGGCGAGCTCGGAGATCTCAGAGAGCAGGGCAGCCTCGCTGGTGCCGATGATGCTGCAGGCAAATTCATCGCCAGAAAGCCGGGCTATCAGGGAGCTTGAATGCAGAAAGGCCTGCAGCTCTTTGGCCACACCGATCAACACCACGTCACCACCGGCCCGGCCGATGCCACTGGTGATCAAGGCGAAATGGTCAAGGTTGATGTGCAGCGCCAACTGGCGAAAGTCCGGATAATCGGCATGTTGCCGTTCGATCCGCTGCGTCAATCCCAACTCACTCAACAGGCCGGTGAGGGGATCGGTGGCCTCCCGCCGGCGCAGATCCCGGCTGAGTTGGTTCTGCAGGCGCAACAGCTGAAGATCATCACGGCGATGACGGCGGTGCATGAGATAGGCCCGGGCGGCAATCACGCCGAGCAACAGCAAATCAAAGCCCAACAACAGCAGGATCGCCTGCAGGGCCAAGATGCGCTCCAGGGGCCGACGGATCAGCAGATGCTGCAGTGGCTCACGGCCGGCCAACTGGGGATGGGGAATAGTAATTTCGATCGGGCCCAGCAGACTTTGCCGCAGACGGCGAGGAGCCTGAAAGCTTTCGCCAATAATACCAATGGCCTCATTCTGTGTATAGCTCTGGAAGGCATCAACCGGCCGCACAAACATCAACCTCCCGGCACTCGGACCCTCGGCGCTATTGGGCAACACCGGCTGCAGGCTGAGGAGATAAGGCTTGCCAGCCAGGGCGCCAAGGAAAACACGCGACTGGGAGGCCGATCCGGCCGGGATGAGATTGAGCAGATCAAGCTTGTGCTGGGGCGGCAGCTCCTCAAAACGGCGACGATCGTAATCGTATTGATAATCGGCAACAATCATCCCATTGGCATCAAGCAATGCGACAACGGGGGTTCGCGCAAAAGTAAACAAGCTATAGTTTTTCTTGAAATAATCGGGATTCTGACCTTTTAGGAATTGATAGGTCTCATCCCAGATGGCATAGTCCTTCGTTTCAGCCAGCAGGCCTTGCCCGGCCTGAACGAGGCGCTCCTGGGCAAAACGCACCAAGAGCTGATTCTTGAGTTGTTCGGTCTGCAGGGCCCAAGCCAACAGCAGACCAGCACTGATCGCCGTGGGGCCAAGGATGCCGGGAATCCAGGCCCGCCAATTCACACAATCGGCAAGATCGCGGCCAAACCGTCGCCATCGCAGCCGCGCTGCCCTGGAGACCGTTGGCTTGGCCTGGGTGAGGGTCAACGCAACAACACAGGCTCACGCCTTGCCCATGATCAACCGGGCGGCCCGATTGGGCCACATCTGGTCTTCAGGCCAGAACCGTTTCAGCTGGGAGGGTGTCAACGGGGAGGGTTTCAGCAGCCTCGCCGGGCTGGGCTTGCAACCAAGCACTGCGCCGATCCCCTTCCAAAAGGGGAAAACCAAGGGCGCGGCGTTCGGCCAGCCAGGCCTCGGCCACCTGACGGGCCAGGGCACGGATCCGGCCGATCGTGGCGGTGCGCTCGGTCACGGAGATCACGCCGCGGGCCTCCAGCAGGTTGAAGGTGTGGCTGCACTTGAGCACGAAATCGAGGGCCGGTGCCGGCAGACCGGCCGCCACAAGATCACTGGCCTCGGCCTCATAGATGGCGAAGAGCTGCTGCAGGCGCTCCGGATTGGCGGCTTCAAAGTTGTAGGTGCACTGGCCCTTCTCAAACGGCAGCCAGATGTCGCCGTAGCTGCGCACCCCGTTCCAGCTGAGATCCCAGATGCTCTCCACATCCTGCAGATACATGGCCAGGCGCTCGAGGCCATAGGTGATCTCGATCGACACCGGCCGGCAGTCGATGCCACCGCACTGCTGGAAGTAGGTGAACTGGGTCACCTCCATGCCATCGAGCCACACCTCCCAGCCCACGCCCCAGGCACCGAGGGTGGGGGATTCCCAGTTGTCCTCCACAAAGC
>DAIQNM010000201.1:0-5386 GCA_036788375.1 Cyanobium sp. CTOTU6536
GCTGGAGATCAAGGTGGCCCAGGGGGCCAAGCCCGGGGAGGGCGGTCAGCTACCCGGTCCGAAGGTGGATGCCTACATCGCCTGGCTGCGCAACAGCAAGGCCGGGGTGGCCCTGATCTCACCGCCGCCCCACCACGACATCTATTCGATCGAAGACCTGGCCCAGCTGATCCACGATCTGCACCAGGTGCATCCGGCCGCCAAGGTGAGCGTGAAGCTGGTGGCCGAGATCGGCATCGGCACGATCGCCGCCGGAGTGGCCAAGGCCAACGCCGATGTGATCCAGATCTCCGGCCACGATGGCGGCACCGGTGCCTCGCCCCTGAGCTCGATCAAGCACGCCGGCAGCCCCTGGGAGCTGGGCCTCACCGAGGTGCACCGCAGCCTGCTGCAGAACGGCCTGCGTGATCGGGTGCTGCTGCGGGCCGACGGCGGCCTCAAGACCGGCTGGGATGTGGTGATCGCCGCCCTGCTGGGCGCCGAGGAATATGGCTTCGGATCGGTGGCGATGATTGCCGAGGGGTGCATCATGGCCCGCGTTTGCCACACCAACAATTGCCCCGTGGGGGTGGCCACCCAGAAGGAGGCCCTGCGCAAGCGCTTCACCGGCCTGCCCGAGCACGTGGTGAATTTCTTCCTCTTCGTGGCCGAGGAGGTGCGCCAGCTGCTCAGCGTGCTGGGGGTGGCCAGCCTTGAGGAGCTGATCGGTCGCACCGAGCTGCTGCAGGCCCGTTCCGTGGCCCTGGCCAAGACCACGGCCCTCGATCTCTCCTGCCTGCTGGATCCCACCCCCCAGGCCGCCGATCGCAACTGGCTCCACCACGACGCCACGGCCCATGGCAATGGACCGATCCTCGAGGACACCCTGCTTGCCGATGGCGAGCTCCTGGCCGCCATCGAGGGCCATGGTCGGGTGGCCCGAACCTTGGCGATCGTCAACACCGACCGCAGCGTGGGGGCCCGCATCGCCGGCGAGATCGCCGAGCGCCATGGCAACACCGGTTTCAACGGCAACCTCGACCTCACCTTTGAAGGGGCCGCAGGCCAGAGCTTCGGCGCCTTCCTGCTCCAGGGCATGAACGTGCGCCTAGTGGGCGAGGCCAATGACTACGTGGGCAAGGGCATCAACGGCGGCCGCATCACCGTGGTGCCGCCAGCCGGGGGGAGTGATCCAGGCGCCAAGGTGATTCTCGGCAACACCTGCCTCTACGGCGCTACCGGCGGCGAGATCTACGCCCTCGGCCGGGCCGGCGAGCGCTTCGCCGTGCGCAACAGCGGGGCTCGAGCGGTGGTGGAGGGTGCCGGCGACCATTGCTGCGAGTACATGACCGGCGGTGTGGTGGTGGTGCTGGGCTCCACCGGCCGCAACGTGGCCGCGGGCATGACCGGTGGCGTGGCCTTCCTCCTGGATGAGGAGGGAGATCTGGAGCGGCGGGTCAACCGGGAAACCGTGGCCATCGAGTCGCTCAGCACGACAGAGCAGGAGGCGCTGCTTAAAGCTCTGCTGGAGGCCCATCTCGAGGCCACCGGCAGCGCCAAGACAGCCCAGGTTCTGGCCGACTGGCCCAGCTGGAAGTCCCGCTTCAAGCTGCTGGTGCCCCCGAGCGAAAAAGTGGCCATGGGACTGGCTTCCAGGGAAGCCGTGGCGGCCTGAGGCTTTCACTTCCCGGAATTCCAGCCAGAGCGGAGTGGTGTTGGCTGGCAGGGGCAGGGGAGTCCCGCCCCGTTCTCAACGCGGATGCTCGGCGATGAGCCTACGCACCTCGCCGGCGTGATAGCTGCTGCGGGTAAGCGGGCTGCTCACCACCTGCAGAAAGCCGAGCTCCTGCTCCCCATGCAGCCGGAAGCGCCCAAACTGCTCCGGCGTCACGAAGCGTTCCACGGCCAGGTGCTTGGGGCCCGGCGAGAGGTACTGGCCGATGGTCACGATGTCCACCTGGTGGCGGCGCAGGTCGGCGAGCACCTCCAGCACCTCGGCATCGGTTTCGCCCAGGCCCACCATCAACCCCGATTTGCTGTAGGTGCGGGGCCAGCGCTGCCGCACCTGCGCCAGGAGCTCTAGGGAGCGTTCATACACCCCCTGGGGCCGGGCTTTGCGGTAGAGGCGCGGCACGGTTTCGATGTTGTGGTTGAGCACGTCTGGGGCAGCTGCCATCACGGCCGCCAGGGCGTCCCAGTCGCCGCAGAAATCAGGGATCAGTAGTTCGATCGTGGTGTGGGGGGAGCGGCGGCGCACCTGTTCGATGCAGGCCACAAACTGGCTGGCGCCGCCATCGGCCAGGTCGTCGCGGTTCACCGAGGTGATCACCACGTGGCTGAGGCCCAGCCGGGCCACCGCTTCCCCCAGCCGCTCCGGTTCGCTGGGGTCGAGGGCCCGCACGCTCTTGTCGAAGTCGATGTCGCAGTAGGGGCAGGCGCGGGTGCAGCCCGGCCCCATGATCAGGAAGGTGGCCGTGCCGCCGGCGAAGCACTCGCCGATGTTGGGGCAGCTGGCTTCCTGACAGACGGTGTTGAGCTTGAGGTCCAGGAGCAGGTCGGCCACGGCTCCGATCCGTTCCCGTTGGGGCGCCTTCACCCGCAGCCAGTCGGGCTTGCTTGGGGATGGGGCCGCAGGGAGCGCCTCGGTGATGGGGGCCGAGTGCCCCTGGTCCGGGGCGGCGGGGTTGCCGGGCTGGAGATTGCTGACGGCCAAGACGCATGCACCGGGGAGAGGCCACCGGCCTCCTTGGGGTGCCGGTGGCCGCAGCTTAGGAACCCTCCCTGGCCCCCCCGCATGGCCCCATGCCGGCTCCTAGGGCGTGCCTCAGGCAGCACCGATCAGCTTGAGGGGCCTGGGCCATCCCTTACAGTCGCCCTATCGGGATGTAGCGCAGCTTGGTAGCGCACTTCGTTCGGGACGAAGGGGCCGCAGGTTCGAATCCTGTCATCCCGATTGCTTGAAGGCCGGGCGACCGGCCTTTTTTGTGGCGACCCTCAAGCGGCAGCACCCGGCTCGCCGAGCCTGGCGCTGCCGCACCGATCCTTCATGCAGTCTTGGTGGGCCCGCCCTCGATCAGACCAGGCTGGCGCCGGGATATCCCCGGGGAGTCACCATGCGTCCGTCCTGCAACCGGGTGGTGCTGTTGCCGATCAGCACCAGGGTGAGCATGTCCACCTGCTCCACCGGCAGGCTGCCCAGGGTGTGGAACTGCACGGTTTCCCCTGTGCGGCCTAGTTGACGCGCCACGGCCACCGGTGTGCTCGGGGGCCTGCCCTCCAGCAGGAGCGTGCGGGCCCGCTCCAGCTGCCAGTCGCGGCCAAGGGAGCGGGGGTTGTAGAGGGCCACCACGAAGTCTCCCGCCGCGGCGGCGGCCAGCCGTCTCTCGATCACCTCCCAGGGGGTGAGGCGATCGCTGAGGCTGATCGTGCAGAAGTCGTGCATCAGTGGGGCTCCGGCCCGGGCCGCCGCCAGCTGCAGGGCTGAGATGCCCGGATGCACCTCGAAGCTCGGACGGTCGATGGGGGCGCGGGCCAGCCAGAGCTCCAGAGCCAAGCCGGCCATGCCATAGATGCCGCTGTCTCCGGATGAGACCAGGGCCACAGCGAGGCCCTGGCTGGCCAGATCCAGGGCCTCGGCGCAGCGGGCCCGCTCCTCGGTGAGCTTGCCGTCGCGCCGCAACTGGTCGGGCCGGCGCAGGGGTTCCAGCAGGTCGAGGTAGGGCCCGTAGCCCACCCAGACCGTGGTGCGGGCCAGGGCCTGGCGGGCATCGCCGCTGAGCAGGTCGAGCCGGCCCGGGCCGCTGCCCACCAGGTGCAATTCGCCGCGCTGGGGTGCCCATTGCTGCTCCGCCAGGGCCACCGCCAGGGTGGCGGCCCCCCGCTCTCCGGGGGCGGCGTGCTCGATTCGTTTGTCCACCAGCAGCGTTGGCGCGGATAGAACGGGGCCCGGGGCTTCGCCGGCTCCCCGGGGCCCGGCCACCGCTCCTGCGGCGAGCAGGGCGCTGGCCTCGGCCACGCTGGCGGTGCCCATTTCCCGGGCCACGGCCTCCGAGGGGTTGGGCACGGCGATGGCGGCCAGTTCCGCCGCGCTGAACAGCCGCAGCGGCCAGCCCCGCCGCCGGGCCAGGGCCAGCAGGGCCGGCTCATCGCCCTTGCGATCCACGCTGGCCAGGCCCGCCACCGCTTCCGGGGCCAACCCTGCAGCGGCTAAGCAGCCATCCACCAACCGCTCCAGGAGGCTTTCACTGCTGTTGCGCTCGCAGCCCAGCCCCAGCCAGAGGACCGGCGGGTGCCAGCGGCAGCCTTCGCCCTGGCGATGGTCGATCACCAGGGCTGGGATGGCGGTGGATGGATCACCCGGCAGGCCCACCCCCTGCCATTGCGCATTGCCACAGGTTTGCCGCACCTCAGGCCGGCTCCCTTCCTGGGAGGCACCCACCATCAGGGCGGTCCAGTCGCCGCTGCCGCGGCTCCAGCCCCAGTCGCTGCCGAAGGCATCGAGGGCGAGCTTTCCCGCCACCCCTGAGCTGCCGGTGACCACGGCCTCCCCCCCTAGCAAAGCGGCGAGCCGCTGGGCCAGGGCCTCGCCGCCGGCGCCATGGCCCCCCAATAGAGGGATGGCATACCGACCATCCCCGTCGAGCACCACCACGGCGGGGTCGCTGCTTTTGGTCGAGAGCAGGGGCGCCACTAGGCGCACCACCAGTCCGCAGGCCCCCACGGCCACCACCGCATCGGCCTGGGGCCACTCGGCCGCGAGCCAGTCGGCCGGGGCTTGGGCGGAGCCAGGCCAGCGGATGCTGCTGGCCATAGAGGCGGCCTCGAGGCGCTGCAACAGGGGAATGGCCGCGGGGCTGAAGCCCAGGGCCACGATTCGAAGGGGGGTGGGGCTCATCGATTCAGCCGCTCGCGCAGGGCTTGGAGGGGGTTTCGGCGGCTGGGGCGGATCAGGGTTCCATCGGGGTTGACCTCCTCACGGGCGGGTCGCATCGCCCCGGAAGAGGGTGGAGGGGGCTCTGGCTTGGCGGCTTCCAGCGAAGCGCTTGGGGAGTCCCCGGCAGGGGCCGGGATTGGGGAGGCGCCAGTGGGAGATGCGGTTTCAGCGGCAGGGGCAGCCGGCTTCGGCGGAGTGTTGGACGCCACTGGCGTCAACGGGGCTGGAGGCGAAGCGGTGGCTGGGGGCGCCGCCGGCGCCTCGATCGGTTCGGGAGCCGAAACCGGTGTCGGGTCAGGATCATCAGCGGCAGCAACCTTGATCTGCTCAGGAGCTTCAGCTTCAGGGGCAACCCCGCTATCCCCTAGGGCCGGTGGCTTGGTCGCTCCTTCCGAAGGGGCGTTTGCAGGAGGCTTGCTGACGGGAATCTCCTGCGGGGATTCGGGGTTGGGGGCTGGTGGAGCGGGCGCTTGC
>DAIQNM010000202.1:0-5358 GCA_036788375.1 Cyanobium sp. CTOTU6536
CCAACCTGCCGGCGCCGGCCCCCCTACCCCGCAATCCCCAATCGGGAGCAACACCAGGCGGGTAGTTCACCGCCCCAGGACAGCACCATGGGCAAGAAGCACAAAGCCACCACCGCCAACCAGGGGTCGATGGCCAAACCAGAGCCGGAATCCTTCACCGACAGCACCACGGCCATGGCCCCCATCGCGGGGGATGGGGCCCCCAGGGCCCCGGTTCCCGGCGCCCCGGGTCAGAAGCTCGACCGCCGCTTCTACGAATCGGAACTCGCCTTACTCCAGCTCGAACTGGTGAAGATGCAGTACTGGATTAAGGAGACGGGATTCCGGCTGATGGTGATCTTCGAGGGAAGGGATGCGGCCGGTAAGGGCGGCACGATCAAGCGCATCACCGAACCGCTCAACCCGCGTGGCTGCCGGGTTGTGGCCCTGGGAACCCCCTCCGACCAACAGAAAACCCAGTGGTATTTCCAGCGCTACGTGGAGCACTTCCCCGCCGCCGGTGAAATCGTGCTGTTCGACCGCAGCTGGTACAACCGCGCCGGCGTGGAGCGGGTGATGGGGTTCTGCAGCCTCCGCGATGTCGAGCAGTTCTTGCGGGCCTGCCCGGAGCTGGAGCGGATGCTGGTGGATTCCGGCATCCTGTTGATCAAATACTGGTTCTCCGTAAGCGATGAGGAGCAGGAAGCACGCTTTCGAGATCGGATCAAGGATCCGATGCGCCGCTGGAAGCTCTCGCTGATGGACCTGGAAGCCAGGGATCGCTGGGAGGAATTCTCCCAGGCCAAGGACGCCATGTTTGCCCACACCAACATCCCGGAGGCCCCCTGGTTCACCGTCCAGGCCGACGACAAGCGCCGTGCCCGCCTCAACACCATGCACCACCTGCTGAGCAAGGTGCCCTACCGAGACATGACGCCGGCGGCGATCAAACTGCCGCCGCGCAAGCAGGCCAAGGCGATCGATCGCCCGCCGATTGGCGAGCAATTTTTCGTGCCCAACGGCTATCCCTAGGCGGCCCCGCTCCCCGCCCCGCTGCCGGCGGGCGGGTCCATGCGGCTCACCAACACCTTGTCGACCCGGTTGCCATCCATGTCGACGATTTCAACGCGCAGACCATCGGCATCGAAGCGCTCGCCGCTGCGGGGGATATGGCCCAACCGGTGCATGGCAAATCCCCCCACCGTATGGAAATCGCCACTGGCCTCGCCCGGCAGCCGGCTCCGCTCCACCAGCTCCTTGAAGGCCTCGATCTCCAGCATCCCGTCGATCAACCAGGAGCCATCCTCCCGTTGCACCACAGGCGGATCCTCCTGGTCCTCGGCGGAGGGGAGATCGCCCACGATCGCCTCCATCAGGTCGGTCAAGGTCACCAGCCCCTCGATGCCGCCGAATTCATCGGTGACCAGGGCAATGTGGCTGCCCGATTCCCGGAAGCGCTCGATCACGGCCAGGGCCCGCATCGTTTCGGCCACATACAGCGGCGGCTGGAGCAGCGGTGCCAGATCCACCGCTGCTCCGGCTTGACCACCCTGGGCCAGTCGCTCGGCCACCAGAAACTGGCTGCTGCGCAGCACCCCTTCGCAGGCATCAAGGCTGCCGCGGCCGACCGGCAGCCGTGAATGGTTGCTGGCAATCACCTCCTCCAGTTGCTCACGGGGGCTGGCTTCGGCATCCAGCCAGGTGATCTCGGTGCGGGGGGTCATGAAGACCCGGATCGGGCGGTCGCCCAGCCGGAAAACCCGCTGCACCATGCTGTGCTCCGCCTCTTCAAACATGCCAGCTTCGGCGCCCTGACGAAACAGAGCCTTGATCTCCTCCTCGGTGAGATCGGGCTCGCTGGAGGCCCGGATGCCGAGCAGCCGCAGCAGCGCCTCGGTGGAGCTGCCGAGCAGGCGCACCAGGGGGGAGCTGAGCTGGGCCAGGGTGCGCATCGGCCCGGCCACAGCACAGGCGATCGCCTCCGGGTTGTTGAGGGCGATCCGCTTCGGCACGAGTTCGCCGATCACCAGCGAGAGGTAGGTGATCACGCCCACCACCACCGCCACGCTCACCCCTTCAGCGGAGCCGCCGATCCCGGGGATCCCCGCCACTAGGGGCTCGAGGCGCCGGGCGATGGTGGCACCGCCCACGGCACCACTGAGGATGCCGATCAGGGTGATGCCGATTTGCACCGTGGACAGGAAATCATTGGGCGCATTGGCCAACTTCAGGGCCGCCCTGGCCTTGCGATCGCCGCGATCCGCCTGTTGCTCCAGCCGCACCTTGCGGGCTGATACCACCGCGATTTCAGAACCGGAGAAGATCCCGTTGGCCACAATCAGGACCAGGATCAACAGGCCTTCGATCAGCAGTCCCGAGGCCATCCGGAGGGCAAATCTGGTGGGCGAACCCTACCAGCGCCGGGCCGCTGCCCAATCCGTGTTTGGCCATCGAGGCCCCTTGGCCGCCCCCGGCGCCCCGGAGCCCTAGGCGGCGATGCGGCCGTCGCGGAAGTGCACCACCCGGTTGGCCCGGTCGCCCACCTCCTGCTCGTGGGTCACCAGCAGGATCGTGATCCCCTGGGCGTTGAGGTCATCGAAGATGGCCAACACCTCCGCGGTGGTGCGGGAATCAAGGGCACCGGTGGGTTCATCGGCCAGCAGCATGGCCGGCCGGTTGATGATCGCCCGCGCTACCGCCACCCGTTGCTGCTGGCCGCCTGAGAGCTGGTTGGGTCGGTTGTCCAGTCGCTTGGCCAGGCCAACCCTCTCGAGGGCCTGCCTGGCTCGCTGGCGCCGTTGCTCCAGCGGCACCCCCGCATAGATCATCGGCAGCATCACGTTGTCGAGGGCACTCAACTGGGGCAGCAGATGGAACTGCTGAAACACAAAACCCAGCTCCCGGTTGCGCAGGTCGGCGAGTTGGTCGTCGTTGAGGGTTTCCACCGGCACTCCGTTGAGCCGGTAGCTACCGCCGCTAGGGCGATCGAGGCAACCCATGATGTTCATGGCCGTGCTCTTGCCCGATCCCGAGGTGCCCATCACCGCCACATAATCGCCCCGCTCCACGCGCAGGCAGAGATCATCCAGCGCAACGGTCCTGGTGTCGCCGCTGCCATAGACCTTGCTCACATGGATGAGATCGGCCACCGGTGGTGGCGGGGAAGGAGCCCCGCCGAAGGGCCCCCCCGACGGCAGGTCACTGGACATGGGGAGGGAGCGGATTAGCCGAGCGGCAGAACCGGAACGGCCGCCAGCGCCTGCTGCAGGATCGGTGTGCCCGCCACGGTGGAACTGGCCCACTCAAAGAGGGGGCTCGAAAGGATACCGCCCACCGCCGTAACCAGCACACAACCCACCAGGGCCACCCGCAGGGGCTGCATACCGGCCAAATTCCAGGTGATCGCCGGATAGGCCTTCACCGCATCGGAGGCTTCCTGGGGCTCTTTGACCACCATCATCTTGATCACCGAGATGTAGTAATAAATCGACACCACTGAGGTGACCAGACCGACGACCACCAGCAGGTATTGCTTGTCAGCCCAGCCGGCGAAGAACAGATAAATCTTGGCAAAAAAGCCCAGCATCGGCGGAATGCCCCCTAGCGAGAGCAGGCAAAGGCTGAGACCCAACGTGATCAGGGGATCCTTCTGGTAGAGGCCCGCGTAATCGGCAATCCGATCACTGCCGGTGCGGAGCGAGAAGAGAATGATGCAGGCAAAGGCGCCCAGATTCATGAACAGATAGGCGGCCATGTAGAGCACCATCGAAGCGAAGCCATCCTCGGTGCCGCAGACCAGGCCAATCATCACAAAACCGGCCTGGCCAATCGAGCTGTAGGCCAGCATCCGCTTCATCGAGGTCTGGGCCAGGGCCACGATGTTGCCGAGCACCATGCTCAACACCGCCAGCACGGTGAAAAGAAACTTCCACTGGGCATCGAAACTTTCAAAGCAACCCACCAGCAGCCGCAGGGCAAGGGCGAAACCGGCGGCCTTGGAGCCCACCGAAAGGAAGGCCACCACGGGGGTGGGTGAGCCCTCGTACACATCGGGCGTCCACTGGTGGAAGGGCACCGCCGCGATCTTGAAGGCCACCGTGGCCAGCACAAACACCAGCGAAAGGGCCGTGATCGGCGAAGCGGCCGTGCGCAGGGCCACGGCAATGGAATCAAGGCTGGTGCTGCCGCCGCTGAGGCCATAAAGCAGCGAAGCGCCGTAAAGAAAAACCGCGGCCGCCGCCGAGCCGACCAGGAGATATTTCAGGGCCGCCTCGGAACTGCGGGCGTCCCGCTTCATGTAGCCCGAGAGCAAATAGCTCGAAACCGAGAGTGTTTCCAGCGAAATGAAGATGCTGATCAGGTCGGTGGCGCCGCACAGCACCATCGCCCCCAGGGTGGCCGCCAGGAGGATTGCGGCGTACTCGCCCACCGGCGTGCCGCTGCGCTCCACGTAGCGCCAACTCAGCAACAGGGTGATCAGGGTGGAGGAGGCCACCACCGCACGGAAGGCAATCGCCAGGTTGTCGGCCAGAAAGGAGCCGAGGAAGGAGGGCTCCAGCGGCGCATTCCACTGGAAAGCCAACAGGGTGAGGGCGGCCAGCAGGCCCCCGTAGCAGATCGGCGGCACCCATTGGCTGGCGGCCTTTTCCCCGGCCAGATCCACCACCAGACAGGCGAGCAGGGCCAGCAGCACGGCGCCCTCGGGGGCGATGGCGCCGGCATTGAGCTGGAGATTGAGGGTGCCGGTGCTGATGCCAGCGGCAATCGCGTCGGTGGCCACGCTGGCGGCCGTTGCCCCAGCGGTGGCTGCACCGGAAACGGTGAGCAGCACGTCTGCGACGGGCACAGCCACGGGATCCACAACACATCCGGCGCTGCGGACTGTAGCGACCGTTTACGGCCTCAGACGAACCGCCGCCCAACCGGCTGACCCGCGGCCATGGACGGCGGTGCGATAAAGAAGGGAAGCGGTTTCAAGCGTTTCTGTGGCGCACACCCTGGTCATCGTCGAGAGCCCCACCAAGGCCAGAACCATCCGGGGCTATCTGCCGAAGGATTTCCGCGTCGAGGCCTCGATGGGCCACGTGCGCGATTTGCCCAACAACGCCAGTGAGATCCCGGCCGCCCAGAAGGGCGAGAAATGGGCCAACCTCGGCGTGAACACCGCCCAGAACTTCGAGCCCCTCTACGTGGTGCCGAAGGACAAGAAGAAAATCGTCAAGGAGCTCAAGGACGCTCTCAAAGGGGCCGGCCAACTCCTGCTGGCCACGGACGAGGACCGCGAAGGCGAGAGCATCAGCTGGCACCTGCTCCAGCTCCTCTCCCCCAAGGTGCCGGTGAAGCGGATGGTGTTCCACGAGATCACCAAGGAGGCGATCG
>DAIQNM010000203.1:0-5284 GCA_036788375.1 Cyanobium sp. CTOTU6536
GCCCGCCACAGCAGGGCCGCTCCTGGGTTGGGGGAAGGGTTGGGCCTGTTGGGCGGCTGCTGGGGGCAACGCTCCCTTTGGTCGCTGACGCCGGCCGCCACAGCAGGGCCGCTCCTGAGATGGGGGGAGGGTGTGGAGGTTGGGGCTTCCGGAGCCTGGAGATCGCTTCAGCGGTAGGCGGAGTCGTGGTCGGGGTGCAGCGACAGGAACCGGAGCCAGTCACCGTCGCGCCAGGCCACCGCCCGGCAGCTGCGGCTTACTCGCAGCGAATGGAGTCGTTGCCCGCTGAGGCCTGTACGGCTCTGGATCGACTCCCAGCGCACACCCTTGCTGCGCAGCAGCTGATCCCAGTCCATCCCCTGAAGCAGCCGCAGCGTTTTGAGCACTGCCCAGGCCTCCTGTTTCTCCAGGGTCAGAAGATTGGCCTGGAACTCAGGATTGTTGAGTTCAAGGAGGATCACGCCCTGCTGCTGAGGTGGCGTTCCAGGGCCTCCAGGTCGGCGGCGACAGGCGGCTGATCCATGGCCGCGAGGGCCCGGTCTAGCCGAGCCGACGCCTCGGACTGATGCAGCCAGAGCTCGGCATCGGGAATGGTCTGCGCCGTTCGGATCAGCCACACACCCGGCTCGTTGTTCTCGATCAGCACCGTGCGTCCGGCGTATTCCTTGCCCAGTGAGATCTGGCCACTGGTGCCCACCCGTTTGATCGATGCCATCATGCGACCCAGCCATTCATGCGGTCATGCTAGCGGGTTTGGTTTTGCCTCGGCCGTTCAGTTCGGCAGGGCCGCCATGTCGGTGCGGCCGTAGCGGTCTTCGAAGCGCACGATGTCGTCTTCGCCGAGGTAGGGGCCGCTTTGCACCTCAATCAGCTCCACGGGGATCTTGCCGGGGTTGCGTAGGCGGTGGCGGGAGCCCAGGGGGATGTAGGTGCTTTGGTTTTCGCCCACCAGCTCCTCGACGCCGTCCTTCTCCACAACGGCCGTGCCCTTGACCACGACCCAGTGCTCGGCGCGGTGATGGTGCATCTGCAGCGAGAGGCTGGCACCGGGCTTCACCGCGATCTTCTTGACCTGCCAGCGTTCGCCCTCCACCACGCCGTCGTAGTGGCCCCAGGGGCGGTAGATGCGGCGGTGGGCCTTGCTTTCGGGGGCACCTTCGAGCTCCAGCCGGCTCACGATCGCCTTGACGTCCTGGGCGCGGTCGCGGTGGGCCACCAGCACCACGTCATCGGTTTCCACCACCACCAGGTCGTCGACGCCGAGGCCCACCACGAGGCGGTGTTCGCTGCGGAGATAGCAGTTGCGGGAGTTTTCGCTGATCACCCGGCCCCGCAGCACATTGCCCGACCCATCCCGTTGGCCCGTTTCCCAAAGGGCGCTCCAGCTGCCCACGTCACTCCATTCGGCCTCCAGGGGCAGCACCGCGCCAAGGGCGGTCTTTTCCATCACGGCCACATCAAGGGCCACGCTGGGGCAGTTGGCGAAGGCTTCCCGCTCCAGACGCAGGAATTCGAGGTCGGGGCTGTCGTTGTCGAGGGCGCTGCGGCAGGCACTCACCACTTCGGGGGCGAGCCGCTCCAGCTCCGACAGGATGGCGCTGGCGCGGAAGAGGAACATGCCGCTGTTCCAGGTGAAGCGGCCGGTGGCGAGGAAGGTTTCGGCGGTGGCTCGGTCGGGCTTCTCCACGAAGCGGGCGATGGGCACGGGGGCGGCAGGATCAAGGGATTGGGCCGCCTCGATGTAGCCGTAGCCGGTTTCCGGCGCGGTGGGCACGATGCCAAAGGTCACCAGCCGGCCGGCTTCGGCGGCGGGGATGCCGGCGGCCACGGTGGCCCGGAAGCGATCGGGCTGGTTGATCACGTGGTCGGCCGCCAGGATCAGCAGCAGGGGGTCGGCGCCGCTGGCGGTGGCCTGAAGGGCGGCAACGGCAACGGCGGGCGCGGTGTTGCGACCCATGGGCTCGAGCAGGATGCCGGCCGGTTCCACGCCGATCTGGCGCATCTGTTCGGCGACGATGAAGCGGTGGTCCTCGTTGCAGATCAGCAGGGGGGGGGCGAGGGCTGGCAGGCCCTCCAGGCGCTGCTGGGTTTGTTGCAGGAGGGTGTCGTCCGTGGTGCCGGCCAGGGGCCAGTACTGCTTGGGATAGCTGGCCCGGGAGAGGGGCCAGAGGCGGGTGCCGGTGCCGCCGCAGAGGATCACCGGGACCAGGGGAGTAGGTGCCATGGCTGCCGCGGCTGCGTCTCGCAAACGTGTTGGGGCCATTCAACCTGAGCCGGTTGTCCTGCGGCTGTCCCAGGGGGCACCTTGGCCAACGGAAGGGCTCCAAAAGCCATCGAATGGGCTTGGTGGCGCTGACCCAGGTGAAGCGGCGGGCCTCAGAGCTCCAGCAGCCCCGGCGGCGGGGTGATGCCGATCCAGCCCTCGGCCAGGTTCACCACCGGCACGATCGGCTCCACGAAGGGGATCAACAGGCGGCGGGGGCCACCGCCCGGGGCCGCGGCGGTGAGTTCCACCTCCAGCAGGTCGTTGCCGGCGTGGATCAGATCGAGCACCCGGCCGATCACCGCGGCAGCCAGGCCTTCGGTCGCAACACTGGCTGTGCCATCGCCCTCTTCCTTACCCCCACCCCGCGGTTCGCTTGCAGCGCTGCCTCCGGCCGGGTGGTCGTTCCGCTCCGGCGGGCGGACATCCGCCAGCAGCCGTACCTCCAGCCCCACCAGATCGAGCAGGTGGAATTCACCCTCCTCCAGGGGGGGGCGATCGGCGGCGGGCACCAGAAACTCCTGGCCCACCAAGGCCTCGGCGGCGTCACGGCTGTCGATGCCGGCGAGGCGCACCACAAAAAGCTCCTTACCGGGCAGTTGGCGGCCGCTGCGCAGCTCCACGGCCTGGGCAGGCTTGCCCTTGGCCTGCAACCAGCGGGGACCACGGCGGGTGAAGCGCTCGGGGAAGTCGGAGAGGGGGAGCACCCGCAGCTCACCCCCCAGCCCCTGGACGGCCACCAGACGGCCCACCACGAGCAGCTCGGGTGGGGCGGCCGTGGCCGGACCTGGGGCGGCAGCCGGTGGGGAGGAGGCGGGATCGGCCATGGGGCGGCTTCGGCAGGGTTGATTCAGACGGGGGGATGAAGGCGGTTGGTCCAGGTGGGTTGATCCAGGCTGGTTGATCCGGATGGATTGATCCAGGTGGATTGATCCAGCCAATGCCACAGCCAATGGATTCAACCGCCATGCGGGGTTGTTTGGTTTCAGGCAAGCATGGCCCTCGCAGGAGGCTGGGCTTCGGCAAATTCGGGGCTTCGGCAAATGCGGGGCTTCGCTGGGATGGGGTATTCGGATCCTGGATTCGGCGCGCCAACGGCCCAGCCAGCTTCGGATTCGGTGTCGCTTTCAGCCCTTGGTCGGTTCTGTACAGGCTGTACATCCCTGGTCTTGATGCCCAGGAAGTTCTGCAAAGCAAGCCGGCAGATCGATGACGCAGCCTCCAGAAGCCCGGCTCTGCGCTGCTTTGGCGAGCGGGCGTAACGCTACCGAGTGAGGTGGTTCATGCGGTAACTGGTCAGGCGCCGCCACTGTGGGCCATCCTCTCGATCGAGGCGGATCGGTTCGCGGCGATCTGGGCCTCGGGGCCGGCGCCGGATGCGGCGGCCCGACTGACCAAACCCTGCCCACCCCATGCCGCTGCGGAGCGTTGGATCGATGGAATCGGCGCTCGGGGCCGGTGGCTCCGATAATGGGGAAGGTCACTACCACCCGGCGAACCCCATGCCTCCCGCTTCCCCTGCCCCGATCCTGCCGGGCACCACGGTGGTGGTGAGCGATGGCCGCTCGATCTACAACGGCTACCGGGGCTTCGTGCAGCGCATCAGCGGCCAGCGGGCGGCGGTGCTGTTTGAGGGCGGCAACTGGGACAAGTTGATCACCGTTCCCATCAAGACCCTCCAGGCTGTCTGAGTTGGGCTAGGGCGCCGCGAGCCGCCTGCTGTTCCGCTTCCCGGCGGGAACCGCCCCAGCCTTCGGCGCTCCCACCCATGGCGATGCCTGATCCGCTCCGGCCGCCGGTCTGCTTCCCCCAGCCCACCAAGGCCCTGAAGCGGCGGGGATCACCATGGCGGCGGTTCATCTCCTCGCAGAGGTACTGAGGCAGGCCCAGCCCCTGGCCCTGGCTCCATTCCTGCAGAGCCGTTTTCCAGTTGTGGCGGTCTGGATCGGCCAGGAGCTCGGCGCTGGACTGCTGCCAGGCCGGCGTGAGCCACTGCAGCACCGCCTCGAGGCCGCCGCGGGAACCGCCCCAGGCCCGGTAGATGGCGCCCACAAGGGCCTCACAGCATTCGGCCAGCACGGTGGCGCGGCCGCTGGCATCGCCGAGGGCCACCGGGCCGAGGTGGAGCAGGGCCGCCAGGTCGAGCTGGTCGGCGTGCTCCGCCAGCCAGCGGTCGCTGACGAGTTGGGCCCGCAGGGCGGAGCGCTGGCCCACCGCTAGGCCGCCCTGGTGGCGCGCCAGAAACTCGGTGGCGGCCAGGCGCAACACCGCATCCCCGAGAAATTCGAGCTGCTCGTGGTTGACGGGGCTGCCGGCGGAGGTGTGGGTGAGGGCCTCCTCCATCGGCGCGAGGGCCTCGGCGGTGGCGCCGGGTCCACCGGGGACGATGGGGTCGAGACCGAGCCTGCCGAGGAGCGCGACCAGCTGGTCCAGCCGCCGGGCCTTGATCGTGGGGAAGCGGGACGCCTGGCCCATGGTGGCGGCGGACGGGAGGTTTGCGGTCATCCTTCCATCCGGATTGAACCGCTGCAGCGGCGCTCCGCAGTCAGCACGGGGACCACCACAGGTCGGCGGGTGCTGGAGGCTGTGGCCACGGCCCCCGATCTAGCCTTGCAGCAAGCCGGGATTCCGGGCAAAGGGGTGGAAAGCAGGACATAAGCCGGGTTCTGTTCACCGCCATCGGGCCGGAGCCTGGTGGCGGGGGTGACCATCTGTCTGGGACCGCCGTTACCGGCGGCCTCGAGCGGCACTGGATTGAAACGGAACGGGACCATGGTCAACCCTTGTTCCGCGGGCCGAAGCCCTGGCCTTGCTCCCAGCCGGGGTTTACCGAGCCGGCACCTCTCGATGCCGCTGGTGCGCTCTTACCGCACCCTTGCACCCTTACCTGTGCGGCCAGTGGGGCGAGCCCCCTGACGCCATCGGCGGTGTGTTTCTGTGGCACTGTCCTCACGGTCGCCCGCACCGGGCGTTACCCGGCAGGCCTGGCCATTGGGGAGCCCGGACTTTCCTCAACCGGCC
>DAIQNM010000204.1:0-5263 GCA_036788375.1 Cyanobium sp. CTOTU6536
TGCGGGAATCGGGCTCGATCGAGCAGGACGCCGACCTGGTGCTGATGATCTACCGGGATGAGTACTACAACCCCGAAACCCCCGACCGCGGCATCACCGAAGTGATCGTGACCAAGCACCGCAACGGCCCGGTGGGCACCTGCAAACTGCTGTTTGAGCCCCAGTTCACCCGCTTCCGCAACCTGGCGGTATAACCCCGCCCTGGGGACCCTGGGCAGATCGGGGCATGCGGCGGGCGATGAAGCCAGTAGATCAGGGACGCTGGAGAGGGAGGCTCACCGACCGCTCTCCCGACCAACTGACAATTGTTCGTTGATCGCGATAGTAGCGGGGCGTGGTCATGAGGCGATGCCAGGCCTCAGCACCAGAAAGCGATTGATAGGATTCTGGATAACGCTCCAGAAGAATCAGGCGCAGCATGGGATAGAAATTAGCATTCATGCCGGGAAAGACATGATGCTCGACATGATGGGAAAAGTTGAGATGCAAAAGGTCAAGCCAAGCTGGCAACTGCAGCGAAACCGAATTGGCCAGAGGATCGTTGTCTTCACTCAAGGGGCAGAGCATGTGATTGGTGTAGATGTAAGCCATCGCCACCGCATAGCCCAGGCCAAGCGGCAGCCCGTAGCCCAGCAACAACGGCAGCGGCCGGAAGCCGATGAACGCGATCACGCCGGCATGGGCCGCAATGATCAGCAGCAGTTCCAACACGATCGCCTGTCGCTCCCGCCGGCTGACCCCGAAGGGCGCCGGCACGATCGTTGCTGCTGCCCGGATCCGGGAGCCGAACAACACCGAAAGCACGGTGCGCAGGTTGTGCACCCACCAGGACGCTCCCATGCCAACCGCCAGGCCCAGCGAAGAGACCTCATCGGACGGCACGAAGGCGTGCTGGATCCGCTTGCCCCAGGTGGCCGGCTGGGATTCCAGGTAACTGCGGTCGGGATCGTTGAGAGAATTGGTGTGGCCGTGATGCTGGCGGTTGTGCACGGCGTTCCAGAGGGTGGGAGGCATCCACAGAACCGCTAGGCCTAGAAAACCCACCCAGCGCCGTAGTGCCTGACCGCGGATGGCGCTGCCATGCAGCAGATCGTGGGTGGCGAACAGCAGCACCACCACCGCATTGGCCATCACCAGCGTGAAGGGCAGGAAGAGCGGCAGGGCCAACGTGGGCCACTGCTCCAACCGGGAAGCCATCCCCCAACCCAGGGCGAGGATCGCCAGGTTGATCAGCACCAGCGTGAGCCGGGAAGGGTCGGCGCGGAAGGCCTCAGGAGGCAGCAGGGGGCGGAGTTCCCGGGCGTAGCCGGCGACGGTGGTGGGGCCAGGGGCCGAGGTGTCCCCAGGGGAGGACGATGCAGCGCGGGTGATCGGGCAGCGGCGACGGAGTACTACTGCAGCACAGCGGGGGGCAGGCCTGCCGCTAGCCGCGTTCGCCGCGGGGCCTCCCTCAAGCCAGCAAGCGGCGATGCAGGGCGATCGCGGCGCCATGGCGCTCCACCACAGCGCCGATTAGCAACAGCAGCCGCTGCTGCAGGTCAAGGGCCGCGGCCTGATCGGCGCTAGCGGCATGGCAGACCAGCCTGAGCAGCGGCCCGCTTTCGCCGAAACCCACCAGATGGACCCGTGCCGGCAGCCCTGGATCCACCGCCGGCTCCGCCGCCAGGAGCCCCTGCAGCTCGGCCACGATGGCCGGCACGGCGTCCCGGTCCCGGGGCCGCAGGCTCACCTCCAGCTGCAGGCGACGGCGGTCGATCTGGGCCAGGTTCTGGACCGCCTGACTGATGAACGTGCCATTGGGGATGTACACCGTTTGCCGCTCCGGATCCCGCAGGCGCGTGTGGAACCAGCCGATCGCCTCCACCTCCCCCTGCAGCTGCTGGGCGGGCAGGCGGATCACATCCCCCACCACGAAGGGGCGGCTGAGGTAGAGCCCCACGCCGCTGAGGCCGTTCTCCACGATCGTGCGGGCCCCAAACGCCAACGCCGCGGCACCGAAGCCGCCAGCGGTGAGCAGCACCCCCGCCGACACCCCCAACAGCCGCAGCACCTGCCAGCCCAGCAGCACGGCCACCAGCAGCCTGATCAGCTTGTCGAGGAGATCCAGCAGGGCCAGGCGCTCACGGCCCTGCAGGGCTGCCACCGCCGGCGTGCCCTCCACCCCAAGGAGCAGGGCCCCACGGCAACGGGCCAGGCTCCAGGCCAGGGCCACCACCACCAGCAGCTGGCGCAGGTTCTGGGGACTGGGCCAGGGAAACTCGGTGGTCGGCAGCAGCTTGAGCAGCCAGAGCAGCACACCCCCCACCAACAGGGGAATGACCAGGCTCAACCGCACCCGCAGCAGCAGGGCACGCAGCAGGGAATCGCGACCCAGTCGGCGGGCCAGCAGGCTGCACAACAGCCAGGTGCTCGCCGCCATCACGAGGGAGAAGAGCGGCAGGTTCAGGGCCAGGGGCAGATGCCACCCCTGGGGGAGCCGGGAATCCAACGAAGCCCTCAGCGAAAGGATGGGTCAGCATGGTCTGCCGCCAGAAGTTGATGTGCAGGAGCCGGAGCAGCCCCCCATCCGCATCGCCGCCTAATTTGAAGCGATGGATTCCTGCATCTCCACGGGCGAGCAGCCAACCGAATCCTTCGAGCTGATCGTGGTGGGCGGCGGCCATGCCGGCTGCGAAGCAGCGCTCACAGCGGCGCGGCTGGGGATCCGCACGGCGCTCTTTTCACTCAACCTGGATCGCATCGCCTGGCAGCCCTGCAATCCGGCCGTGGGGGGTCCGGCCAAGAGCCAGCTGGTGCATGAGGTGGATGCCCTTGGCGGGGTGATCGGCCGCCTCGCCGATGCCACCGCCCTCCAAAAGCGCATCCTCAATGCCAGCCGCGGGCCGGCCGTCTGGGCCCTGCGCGCCCAGACCGACAAACGGGCCTACGCCCGCCAGATGCTGCAACTGCTGCAGCACACCCCCAACCTGCACCTGCGCGAAGCCATGGTGACGGGCCTGGTGGTGGAGGGTGATTTCGCCCCAGCAACGGGACAACCGGGCGCTTCGCCCAGCACGCTTGCGCCGCTGGAGCCAGCTGAGGGCATGGCAGCGGGCTCCAGCGCGCCTGAAGGCGGAACCTGGGGTGATCCGAGCGGCGTGGCCCACGGCCCCCAGGGCCGGGTCAGCGGCGTGCGCACCTACTTCGGCAGCGTGTATGGCGCCGGGGCCGTGATCCTCACCACCGGCACCTTTCTCGGCGGCCGGATCTGGGTGGGGGATCGCTCCATGGCTGCCGGCCGGGCCGGCGAGCAGGCCGCCGAGGGGCTCACCGAAGCGCTGGCGGCGCTGGGCTTTGTTACGGGGCGCCTCAAAACCGGCACCCCGGCGCGGGTGGATCGCCGCAGCGTGGCCCTCGACCAGCTCGAGGAACAGCCCAGCGATGCCCACGACCGCTTCTTCTCCTTCGATCCAACCGCCTGGCTGAGCGGCGAGCCGATGAGCTGTCACCTCACTCGCACCACCGCCGCCACCCACCAACTCATCCAGGCCAACCTCCACCTCACGCCGATCTACGGCGGCTTCGTGGACAGCAAGGGGCCGCGCTACTGCCCCTCGATCGAGGACAAGATCGTGCGCTTCGCCGGCAAGGAGAGCCACCAGATCTTCCTGGAGCCCGAGGGGCGCGACACTCCCGAGCTCTACGTGCAGGGCTTCTCCACCGGCCTGCCGGAGCGATTGCAGCTGGAGCTGCTGCGCACCCTGCCCGGCCTGGAGCGCTGCGTGATGCTGCGTCCCGCCTATTCGGTGGATTACGACTACCTGCCCGCCACCCAGCTGAAGGCCAGCCTCGAAACCAAGCGGGTGGCCGGGCTGTTCAGCGCCGGCCAGCTCAACGGCACCACCGGCTACGAGGAGGCGGCCGCCCAGGGGCTGGTGGCGGGGCTCAACGCCGCCCGGCTGCTGCGGGGCCTGGAGCCGGTCCACTTCGCGCGGGAAGGCAGTTACATCGGCACCCTGATCGACGACCTGATCACCAAGGACCTGCGGGAGCCCTACCGGGTGCTCACCAGCCGCAGCGAATACCGCCTGCTGCTGCGGGGCGACAACGCCGACCGACGCCTCACCCCCCTGGGCCGGGAGCTGGGCCTGATCGACGATCGGCGCTGGGACCTCTTTGCCGCCAAGCAGGCGGCCATCGCGGCCGAAACCGAGCGGTTGGAAACCGTGCGGCTCAAGGCCAGCGATGCGGCGGCGGCGGCGGTGGAGGCGGAAAGCGGCGCGGCCATCAAGGGATCCATCACCCTGGCGGACCTGCTGCGGCGCCCCGGCTTCCACAGCACCGACCTGGTGCGCCACGGCCTGGCCAGCGCCGAACTGCCAACCCCGGTGCGGGAGGGTGCCGAGATCGACGTCAAATACCGCGGCTACCTAGCCCGCCAGCAGCAGCAGATCGACCAGGTGCGCAGGGCCCAGGGCCGCGCCCTGCCACCCCGGCTCAACTACGCCGCCATCACCACCCTCTCGACCGAGGCCCGCGAGAAGCTCGCGGCCATTGCGCCCCTCACCCTGGGCCAGGCGGCGCGGGTGCCGGGGGTGAGTCCAGCGGATGTGAATGCACTGCTGCTCTGGCTGGAGCTAGAGCGGCGGCGGGGAAACACCGCTACATTGGCCCATCCTCAGGGTTGAGAAGGCAGGTGAGCGCACCGCGGGCCATTCCCACCTCCCGCGCCTACTGGGAACTCCAGGCGGAAAAACTGATGAACCGGATCTTCGATCCGGAGGAGGCCATCGACCTAGACCTCCAGGAGCCCAGCGCGATCACTGGAGCCCTGGCAGCCGACACCCACCCCACAGGCCACCCCACGGCCGAGGCTGCCCCACGGCGGCGGCGGGCCCGGCGGCCCTCCCTGGCCAGCGCAACCCCGCCAGCCGAGGCCGCTGCCCACCAAGCCACCCCCACGGCGGCAGCCCAGCTCCCGGGTCGATCGGCCAAGGGCAGCGCGGGATGGGCCATCCCCCCCCAACCGATGCTGCTGCTCGGGGGCTTCGCCGGGGCGGCTCTGATCACCGCCAGCAGCGGCGTCCTGGCCCTCAGCCAATGGAACCGGTTCCAGGATTCCCTGCAGCAAGAACGCAACCTCCTGCTGGTGGAGCGGCTGCGGAGCTTCGGACCAGCGGCCCAGGCGACGCCCGCCACCCCGGCGCCCCCCACCCTGGAACCGCCGATCGCCACCCCAGCCAACGCCTCCGGCCGGGTCCAAGCCGCCGCCGCTCCCTTGGCC
>DAIQNM010000205.1:0-5181 GCA_036788375.1 Cyanobium sp. CTOTU6536
GGAGCCAAAGTCAGCCAGCAGGAAATCATCGGAGATTTCCTGGATCATGGTTAGGGCCGGTACTTCTTGATGCCCACCGCAACGCAGCTCACAGCAGCGCTATAAGTGCCGGTTTCATCGAAGAAACTCAGCCGCAGCCAGGACGGCAGATCGTCCTTCGAGATCACCAGCCGGTTGTGATAAGCGGTGGTCGCCAGGTCTGGGAATGCGCCGCCGACCACATCCACGGCATCGCTGCCGTCAGATGCCTCACCAGCTTGCACCTTTACCTTCATGGCGGTGGCAGAGGCGCTGGCCGGAGCAGTCATGATCAGGCACACGTCGCCGTCGAATGCAGAGCAGTCGATGGCAGTGGTGTCGTTGGCCGCCGATACAGTGGTTGGGGCCAGGATGGTGACGCTGTGCAGCGCCTCCAGGTTGCGTTGTCTGATGGCCATGGTCAGGAGTCCTCCGTGGGGGGATGGGTGACCGAGCTGAGCTCGGGATTGTTGTAGGTGGTGCGCCGTTTTCCGCCACGACGGGGCGATTCGCCTTCAATCCCAACGGCTGAGGCGGGAGCAGTGTGCTCAGCCGCCCACCCGCTGCGGATCATGTGAAGGCCCAGGTCGTTATCGACAGTGATCACGTCGCCGATCTCTCGATCCTTGCGACCGATCACCACCGATTCGAGCATCTCGACTTCCATCCTCAGATACCCCACACAAAGGCCTCGGGGTAGCGAACCCCGAAGTCGCAATCCTGCAGGATGCTGATCTCAACGCTGCCGGAATCCTGGTACTTGTAGGGATTCACGCCGATGTCCTGGCCACTCCAGAACGCCAGCAGGACCTGCGAAAAGTCGCCGAAGAGGCTATTATTCACCTCCAGCTGGTTTGACATCAGGGCCGGGTAGCCGTTGATCTCGTTGTTGCGCAGGACGTAGAAGTCGCTCTGAGCGTTCTCCAGCGTGGTCTTGTAGACGCCCCTGGCGTGAGCGTTCATCATGTACGCCATGCTGGGAACATCCAGGTTCGCCAGGCTCACCTTCGTTTCCATCTCAACCAGGTTGAGGAAGGTGCCGAAGTTGTAGCTGACGCTGTTGATGGTCTTCGTCTGGCCGCCGGACAGCGTTTCAGTCCTCACCCCATCGGTGTAGCGCAGTCCCAGGGGGCGCTTGGATCCGCCTGGCGAGTAGAGGAAGTCCTTGTCAATGCCAAGGGCTACCTTCCGGCTCAGGTGGCTCCGAACCCACGCCTCGGCAGAGAACCCAGTCTGGCCAATGCAGCGGCGGGTAAGAACAGTCTTTGCACCCACAGTCTTGGGCGTCAGGCTGACCTGGCCAACCAGGATCTCAGAGGCGTCAGGCGCCTGGCCTTCGCCAACCCAGTAGTGGGTCGGGCCGCTGGTCTCCTTGGGGATGTCGATGTCACCCACCAGGCCGCTCAGCACGGTGGCGCCGGCAGCGGTGATGCTCAGGCGGTTGTAGATCAGCTCGATCATCGAGCCAATCAGCAGGTCGCTGTCGATCAGCGCGCCGCCGGTGGTGAATCCACCTGCGGTCTGATCGGCACGGATGCCCTTGCGACCGGCGCCCATGCCGGGGATCTGCGCGACCATCACGTCAGCGGGGATGCGGAACGAGCCCTGCAGCTCGCGGCCCGAATGCTTCACCGCAGCGGCAGACGCTTCCAGCTCCAGTCCAGCGGCCTCGCGGAGGCGCACATCGGTGGGGTCGGAGAAGTGGCGGATCGCGTTCAGGATGTTGTAGCTCTTGACATCTTTGTCGCTCATCCCGAGCAGGCCATCACCCGAATCCTGCAGGCGGCTGGAGAGGCTGCGCTTCTCCTTGCCGGTGACAAGGGCGAACAGCTCTTCGCGAACCTTGCCGATCTCGGCGCCGGAGTTGATGTACTCGTCGGCCTTTTCGCTGCCGGCGCCGGACTGCTCGCACATATTGCGAATAGTGCGAGCACGGTCGCGTTCTGACTGAATAACGGCTGCCTCCCGGTCCGCCGCTTCGGTGTTCTGGATGGTCATGGGGACAGGTTCAGTTTGAGTACCTGGAGTCAGACTAGGGACCGTTTTCGCTTCCACATCCGCAGCAGGACCGGACACAAGGGGCTTCGGCTCTTGTGGCTTGGGGGCGACGACGGCATGGGCTTTCGGCCGGCTGGGCTCCACAAACTCCACCAGCTGCGCCAAAGACGGGGGCACCTTGGCGAAACGGCCGCGGGGAACGGCAGCGCTGCGGATCTCGCGGGCCGGTGCAGCCTCAGTGGCAAACCCGAACTCAACAGCCTCGGCAGCAGTCAGCCATGACTCAGCGGTCATCAGCGACGCCACGTCCTCATCGCTCATCCCAGACCGGGCGGAATAGGCCTGGCGGTAGGCGGTGCTGATCCGGTCAATCAGATCAGCCTGCTGCCGTAGATCGCTGGATCCACCGATCGCCAGCCCCCACGCTTCGTGGATCATCAGGAATGACGACTCGGGCATGACGATCTCGTCGCCGGCCATGGCGATCACCGACGCGGCCGATGCAGCGACGCCATCAATCACCATCCGCTTCTTGCCGGGATACCTCGCCAGCATCGAGTAGATCGCCAGCCCTTCAATCGCGTCGCCGCCGTAGCTGAACAGGTTGATCGTCAGATCCTCGGTACGGCCCACCAGCTCTCGCTGCAGCATCGATGCGCTGATGTCCCAGCCAACCTCCCCGATCAGGGCCAGCTCCAGAGATGCGCCTTCCGCCGCAGCCTTAACCGTGATCCCAGACATGCAAACCGAGCGGCGTCTGCTGTCAGGCTATGGACCCTCAGGATTGGCCTCTTGCTGCGGCGCTAGGGCCGGCTGAGAGGCTGCAGGCTGAGGCAGTCCCAGCCGGCGGCGCAATGCCACCTCGTAGGCGATCTGTGCCCAGGTGTGCTCCAGGTCCGTGCCGTACAGCTCCGCCATCTGATCGGAGGTGCTCTGCAGGCCCATCTCCTGGGCATCCTTGTAGGCCTTCATTTCCTTGGCCGGGTCCACCCAGCTCCATGTCCTGGCCTGCCAGCGCGGCGACGTGTAGAGCTCCGGCTCGTTCCAGTAGTTGGCGAACAGCTCCACCGGCAGCACGCCCGCCAGGGTGGCAGCGTCAACCCACTCCTCAAACACCCGCTGATGAAACTGCTGGATCAGGAGCGACTGCACCACCCTGTACCAGTCGCGGATCTCCAGCTTCTCCTCCCTCATCGAGCTGTAGTTGGCGTCGGAGTGATCGCCGCTGATGGCCGAGTAGCTCGCGGTAAAGCCCGTAGCGAACCGTCGCAGCATGGTCTTCAGCACCGTCTCGAACTGGCCATCGTCCGGCCCGAGCTGTGGCGGTACCGGGTGCTCATCAGGGAACAGCTCAATCCACTCACCAGGTGACGAGTTGGACAGCACCTCGCCGGTGCCCGGGGATTTTTCGTCTGCGAGGGACGAGCTGGGGCCTCCGTCGTCGGGTTGTTTTTTTTCGATGAACCCGAGAATGTTGTTGGCGATCCGCTTCCGGGTCCAGTGGCTCTTTTCGTATTCGTTCAGGTTGTGGATCGTCGTCAGCACCGGCGCCAAGTGGGGGATCTCGCGCAGCTGGCCGATCTCCTCGGGGATAAAAATGTGGATCAGGTCCTTCGCATCCACGAAGATGTGCTTCGGCTCCATGCTGCGCGGGTCGCCTGGATCATTGTTGCCAGGGTGCCGGCGCAGCACCGCATAACGGGTGACGCGCCCTCCCCGTCGATCGTTGGTCTCTACGCCCATCCGCCAGAAATGCCCAGGTCGATCGGACCCCCCGCTGTAATCGTCATCCAACTGGTCGGTACTCAGCAGCTCAAAGCACAGCTGCTCCGCGTTCGGGTTGCCTGTAGCCGATTCGCGGATGATCCGCACAAGCCCGCCACCGTGAGAGCCGAAGGCACCGGCGATCATCAGTTCGTACTGGTGAAACGAGTACCGCCCGGACAGGTCGAAGTTGTTGGCCTTGCAGAACTGACGCCACTTGGCCTCCAGTATCTGGTTGCGATCCTCGTCCCGCTCGATTGCAGCCTGCGCCACGATCAGCCGGTCCAGCGCTGCATCGAGATCTTCGCCGGTGCGGCCGCGGGAGAGCAGCGCTGCAATCTGCTGGGCAGACTCAGCTCGCGCCCGGCCGGCGGCAGGATTGCTTCTGCCACCCAGGGGGATCTGGCCCCGCATCTGCACCCCACGGGCGCCAACGATGTTGATCTGCAGGCTTCGGATCGCCCGCCTGGCGTAGGGATTGAGCAGGGCCTGGTACCTGGCCTTGCCTCGGATCTCCTTCAGGCCACCCCGCAGCATCGCCTGCGGATCCAGGTAGACCGCCGGCATGTCGCCCAGCAGCCGGCCGCCCAGGTGCTGGGAAAGCCCGTGCGCCCGCAACCGCCTGGCCCGGGGCCCGGGGCCGGCCTGCCAGATGCGGCTCATCAATCGCCGGGCGCGGCTGAACATGCTCATCGGAAGGCAACGCGGATTTTTCGGCTGGCGGCCGAGCCGTCCGCCAGTGCATGGGCTCGCTTCTCCTGTGCCACTTGGCCGGCGAGTCGATCCCTGAGCTTGATCAGATCGGCGAGGTCAGCGCGCCGAACTTTGCGGCCGCCGGTACCCAGGCCGCCGATGGTGTACTCCTGAGCGCCGCTGGCCAAGGCGCGGATCGCCTCTTCCACCGCGGCCAGGTCGCGCTCAGCCGCGCTCCGGTCGTCAAATGTCCCCGGCGTTCCGGTGAATGCCAGCCCGCGCCGGACCGTCAGACTGCCCCGCCGGACCGTCATCGGAGCACCGTCAACGGTGGCCACCACCTGCAGCTCCCACGCGCCAGGCGCCATCGTGGCGGTGGCCTGCTGGGTGATCACCACCTCCCATCCGCCATCAGCCGCCGTGCCGCTGATCTCCAAGCCTGCGCCAGCGGTGGTGCTGCGCAGCCACACCTTCAGTGCAGTCGCCTCAGCCGGTGCCCCGGTCTCCAGCCACTTCACCCGGTCGCCTTGGCTCAGATCGGCTGGGTTCATGCGTCAATACTTCAGGCTGAAGTTGCGGCGTCGCGTTGGCCGCGCCGTTCCCTGGTTTAAGCCTATGGACGCCTGAAGCTGCGCCTGCAGTTGGTCCCAAAACGTGGCGCGGTTGTAGCGGCGAGACACCAGCTGCAGTGCCGCATACGCCATGCGG
>DAIQNM010000206.1:0-5155 GCA_036788375.1 Cyanobium sp. CTOTU6536
CCGTGTTCGCTTCGCAGCGGCCGCTGCCGTCGAGCCCCAGGCTCACGTGCACGTCGGTTTCGCCGGTGACGCGGTTGATGCTGCCGGTACGCATGGGGTTGCCCTCCTGGGCCTGCTTGGGCTCTTGGCTCAGTGTGCCGCTCACATCCCCGTGATGCAGTAGCCGGCGTCCACATAGATCACCTGGCCGGTGATGCCGGAGGCCAGGGGGCTGGCCAGGAAGGCGGCGGTGCTGCCCACTTCCTCCTGGGTGACGGTGCGTTGCAGGGGCGCTTTGGCCTCCACGTTGTGGATCATGTCGAGGATGCCGCCGATGGCGCTGCTGGCCAGGGTGCGGATCGGTCCGGCGCTGATGGCGTTGACGCGCACCTGCTTCTCGGGGCCAAGCTCAGCCGCCAAATAGCGCACCGAGGCCTCCAGGGCTGCCTTGGCCACGCCCATCACGTTGTAATTAGGGATGGCCCGCTCAGCCCCCAGGTAGCTCAGCGTGATCACGCTGCCGCCGGGGTTGAACAGGGGTTTGGCGAAGCGGCACAGGGGCGCCAGGGAGTAGGCGCTCACCTCCAGGGCCCGGCCGAAGCCCTCGGGGCTGATGGCGGAGTAATCGCCGATCAGCTCCTCCTTGCCGGCGAAGGCCAGGCAGTGCACCAGCACATCGATCGAGCCCCACTGCTCGGCCACCCGGGCGAACACCGCCTCGATCTGGGCCGGATCCTGCACATTGAGCGGCTCGAACAGAGTTGGGGCCAGCGGGGCGGTGAGGTCGCGCACCTTGCCCTCGAAGCGGCCCCTCTCATCCGGCAGGTAGGTGACCCCCAGCTCGCAGCCGGCGGCATGGAGCTGCTGGGCGATGCCCCAGGCGATCGACTTGTTGTTGGCGATGCCGGTGACGAGGGCCTTCTTGCCGCGCAGGTCGAGGAGCATGGGAGTGCGCCGGGGGCGGGAGATCGAGGGATTCTCCAACAGCGCCGGTCAAGGGCCTGGAGCCGTCTGGAGAGGGAATGGCGTGCTCGCGGAACACCGGACACCTATCGCGGCTGGCTTCCGGGCGCGATGAAAGAGGCGAAGGGCTCTTGGGGATGGTTTCTTAGCGTGCAGCGTTCGGCTGAAGCCGTTGTGCTGCCGTTCAGCGATGCCCATCCCCCGCGAGCCCTGGCCCGCTGATCCCGCCGATCTGCCCCGTGAGCTGGCCGATCGCCGCCAGGTGGCCGAGTGGCTGGCGCCCTGGTTTGCCGGACTTTCTGGACAAGGCAGCCCCCGCCGGGGCGGTCGCCGTGAGGCCGAGCGCCTCTTGGGGCAGATCAATCCCCAGGCCTATGGCGCCAGTCGCAATCAACTGGCCGGGGCCGTCACGGGGCTGTCCCCCTACATCCGCCATGGCGTGTTGAGCCTCGCGGAGGTGCGCGATGCGGTGCTGTCCCGGCTGGCGCCCCCGTTCGGGATGCCTGAGCGGGGACCCGCTGCAGGGTCACCGATCTCCGCGGACACTCGGGCTTCCAGCCGGGAGCTGGGCGGAAGTCTGCCCTTCGGTACGGAGTCGTTGCGCCGGGATGGGACAAGCGCCCCCGCCACTCGCCCCTGGCATGGCGCCCCCCGCCATCCCGGCGAGAAGCTGATCCAGCAGCTCGCCTGGCGCGATTACTGGCAGCGCCTCTGGGCCCAGTGGGGCGAAGCGGTGCACCAGGGCCGCGAACCCCTCAAGACCGGCTGGCCCATGGAGGCCTACGGCACCACCCTGCCGGCCGATCTGGCCAACGCCCGCACTGGCCTGGCCTGCATCGATGCCTTCGTGGCCCAGCTGGTGGGCACCGGCTGGCTCCACAACCACGCCCGGCTCTGGTTGGCGAGCTACCTGGTGCACTGGCGGCGGCTGCGCTGGCAGGAGGGGGCCCGCTGGTTCCATGCCCATCTGCTCGATGCCGATGGCGCCAGCAACAGCCTGAGCTGGCAGTGGGTGGCCAGCAGCTTCAGCAGCAAGCCCTACATCTTCAACCGCGCCAATCTGGAGCGCTTCGCCGGGTCTTCGTTCTGCGAGGGCTGTCCCGCCGCCGGCCGGGGCGGGGCAGGCGTTGCCGGGGGGTGTCCCTTCGAGGCCAGCTATGAGGCGCTGCAGGAGCGGCTGTTCCCGGGCCTGCCGGCCGTAGCGGCGCCAGGAGCGGGGCGGGGGGTGGCATCTGGTGGCGGCAGTGGCGAGCGCCGATTGGATGCCGTGGCGCCTGTGGATGCCCTGGCGCCCCAGCCCGCCGCGCCCGGGGCGGACCAGCTGCGGGCGCCGGTGCTCTGGATCCATGCCGAGGCCCTCGGACCCGCCAATGCCGCCCTGCGGGCCCATCCCCACTGCCCTGCGGTGTTCGTGTTTGATCCGGTGGCGGCCGATCAGGAGCCCTGGGGACTCAAGCGGCTGGTGTTCATTTATGAGTGTCTGCTGGAGCTGCCGGTCACGATCCGGGCCGGGGATCCGGTGGCGGAGCTGCTGGCCTTCGTGGCCCGCTGCGGGGCCGATGGGGTGGTGACCACCCGGGCGGTCGATCCTCGGCTGCAGGCGATCACGGCGCAGCTGGCGGCGCGGCTGCCGCTCACCGTGCTTGATCCCGAACCCCTGGTGCCGCCCGATCCGGACCCGGCCGGTTTGGGGCTGGCGTCCGCAACCCCGGCTAGCGAACCCGATCTTCGCCGCTTCAGCCGCTATTGGCGTTGGGCCGAGCCGCGGATCTGGGGTCCACCTGGCTCGAACGGTCGGGATGGGGGGCGGGGCGGCTGATGGGAGGCGAGGAGACCGGCATGGCGGGGGATCCCCCGGCCCTGGTCGGGATCGATGCGGGCGGCGCCATCGAACCGCTTCGACCCTCGATCTGGTGGCCCCATCTGGCGCTGCCGGTGGCTCTGCAGCTCCCCGTGGCCCCCCCGCGGCCCTCGCTGCTGCTGGTGGATCGGCGGGATCCGCGGGTGCAGGCCGCCTCGGCGGACCTTGAGGCCCTGCTCAACCCGGAGGAACGGGCCCGGCTGGCTCGCTTCCGCCGGGCCGATGACCGCCACCTTTACCTGCTGGGGCGGGGGGTGCTGCGGCTGGCCCTGGGGACCTGGCTACGGCGAGATCCGGCAGCCTTGATGTTCCGCTATGGCCCCCACGGCAAGCCGGCCCTGGTCGATGGGGGCGAGGCTCTTCCCCACTTCAACCTGGCCCACTCCGGCGATCTGATCCTGCTGGCCCTTCATCCCAGCCGCCCCGTGGGCGTGGATGTGGAGCTGCTTCGCCCCGGTCTGGACTGGCGGCCCATCGCTCGCAGGATCCTGCCGGCCGCTGCCGTTGCTCGGCTTGAAAGCCTGCCGCCGGAGCAGGGGGGCGCCGCCTTTTTCGTCGCCTGGTGCCGGCTCGAGGCCAGGCTCAAGGCCAGTGGCGAAGGGCTGGCCGGATTGGAGCGCCTGCGGCTGGAGTGGGCGCCCCACCCTGGCGGATTGGCGCTCTGGGACGTGGAGGTGCCTGAGGGCTATGGGGCGGCGGTGGCTCTGGCGGAGCCCCTCTGACCGCATGCCGACCCTGGCTGATCAAGGGCCGTCCGGCGGCCGCGGCGGCAGGCGGTCGTCCCAATCCTTGGGGGTGAGGGGTTGGCCCAGCAGCTGCTTTTCGGCCCGGCGCACGGCGGTGGGGTTGCTGAGCAGGTGCTCCTCCTCCCACAGCGGCTGCATCACCGGCAGGAATTCCCCATCGCTGCGGGGGGGGGCCTGCCAAACGAAGCGGCTGCCGGGGGCCCGTTGCTGGCAGAGCTGGGCCATCTGGCGGCGCAGGGCCAGGCGCACCTGGCCCCGATGCAGGGCCCGGTAAAACTCCTGGCGGTCGGCCCGCCCGCCGCTGCTGGGGGAGGGCCCGTCGCCGCCCCGCAGCCGGGCCGGCTCTGGATTCCAGCGCGGTTTGCACAGTCCCGGCGTGCCGGTGTCGGGGTCGAGCCAGATGTGGATGCCGCTGCCATTGGCAGCGTTGACCACCGCCAGACCATCGCCGGGCCTGTGGCGCATTAGCGGAAACACCTTGCCGCTGCTGGCCTGGTCGGTGCGAACACAGCCGCCCGAGAGCAGCGCCAGGGCGCCGAGCACCAGCAGCAGCCTGCGGCGGGCTGCGATCCGGCGCTGCCGGCTTCGATTCGGGGGGCAGGGGGCTGGCGGCGCCAGCCGGGGGGCCGGAGCCAGGGGGCGCGACACCGGGCGGTTCTTCGAACGCCATGATCCTGGCTGCAGCACCACCGCAGCGCTGGTCGGGGCTGTTGTCGGTTCGCTGGCATTGACGCGGTCATCGGGGCTCGGCCGGGTCTTGGCTCAACCGCCTCGGGCAAATCGGGAGAGCGGGATTATGGTTGCCGCCATGCCTATTCCCCCCTTCAGCCTCAGCGAGCAGCTGGAGCACCTCGGCCCCGGCCTCGAGGAGGCGGTTCTCGCGGTCCTACGCAGCGGTCAATACATCGGAGGGGCCACCATCGCCGGCTTTGAGCAGGCCTTTGCCGAGCGCTGCGGCGTGCCCTACGCGATCGGCTGCAACAGCGGCACCGATGCCCTGATCCTGGCGCTGCGGGCCCTGGGGATCGGCCCAGGCGATGAGGTGATCACCAGCTCCTTCAGCTTTTTCGCCACCGCCGAGGCGATCAGTGCCGTGGGGGCCACGCCGGTGTTCGTGGATGTGGAGGAGGGCTCCTATCTGATCGATCCCAACCGGATCGAGGCGGCCATCACCGCCGCCACCCGGGCCCTGTTGCCGGTGCACCTGTTTGGCCGGCCGGTCGACATGGAGTGCATCAACGCCCTCGCCGCCGCCCATGGCCTGCTGGTGATCGAAGACTGCGCCCAGGCCAGTGGCGCCAGCTGGGCCGGTCGGCCCGTGGGCAGCTGGGGCGATGCCGGCTGCTTCAGCTTCTTCCCCACCAAGAACCTCGGCGCCGCCGGTGATGGCGGGGCGGTGACCTGCCGCGATCCCCAGCTCGCCCAGCGGGTGCGGGAGCTGGCGGTGCACGGCATGCCTCGCCGCTACCTGCATACCGACCTGGGCTACAACAGCCGACTCGATGCGATCCAGGCGGCGGTGCTGGCGGTGAAGCTGCCGCACCTGGAGCGCTGGGTGGAGCGGCGCCGGGCGATCGCCGCTCGCTACATCACCGAACTCTCCCAC
>DAIQNM010000207.1:0-4426 GCA_036788375.1 Cyanobium sp. CTOTU6536
GCCCCTAGCCAGGTCCCGAGGAGGGCCCAGAGCCAGGTGAGGCTGGCCCACCCCCCCCCCAGCACCAGACCCCACCACCATTGCGAGATCAGCAGCCGATCCCGGGCTCGGCTGGTATCGGCGTTGCCCCGCAGGGGCAGGATCCAGGCCAGCTGCAGGCTGCCCACCACCACCAGCAGTACCCAGGCCGGCACGGCAAGCGAGCCCAGCGGAAAGCTGATCTCCCGCCAGCGCAGCAGGCTGAGGGCGGTGGGAAGGCCGATCAGTGCCCCGCTGACGCCGGAGGCCCCCGCCCAGTGCTGATGGCGCAGGCCAAGGCGCTTGGCCGCCAGACAGCCGAGGGCCATGGTGGCCAGGGCGGTGAGGGCGAAGCGCAGCACCCCATCCTCCAGGGGTAGGGGGGAAGGGCCCAGGATCAGCAGCAGCACGAGGGCGTGGAGCAGGGCCTCGCCATTGCTGGCGTGGACCCAGGGCGCCGTGACCCAGCGCCAGGCCCTGCGGGGATCGCCGCTCTGCCGCTGGTTGAGCCGCAGGGCCTGGCGGAGGCGGCCCTGACGGCCGGCGGTGCCGATCTGCAGCAGGGCCAGGACAGCCACCAGGACGATCCCCCCACTCCAGTGCCAGGGATGGAAGAACTGGCGCTCGAGCACGCCTGCCAGCCAGGAGAGCACCAGGGCCATGGCGGCCCCCAGGGCCAGCCCCGCACCCAGGGGCACCAGACCTGCGGCCAGGGCCGGTAGGAGGGGCCGGATCTTGCCCCCCCGCTGCCCCTGGGGTCGGTTGGCATCATTGGGTTTGGCCGCTTTCAGCGCCGCTGCGGGTGCGCTTGTTTCGCCGGGCGCGGCTTCGCCAAGTCCCGTTTCGCGTGGCCCCGATTCCCCAGGCCCCGCTTCGCCAAGTCCCTGTTCCCCGAGCGCCGCCTCCAGCAGGTCAACCAGTTCGCCTAGCACCGCTGGGGTATAGGTCTGCCTCAGATCGGCGACCAGGGCCTGGAGGGCGGTGCGGCGGGCCAGGCCGCTGCTGTTGAGGGCCTGGTGCAGGAGGGGCCGTCGTGCCAGGTCCCGCAGCGGACCCGCCAGGGACTGGTCGGCCCCCAGCAGGTCACTGAGGCGGTTGCCCAGGGCCGTGCCGTTGGCGAGGCTGGCGGTGCCGCCCGCTAACCATTCGGCAAGCCCCAGGCCCAGCCTGCGCCCCGTGCCCATGGCCCCCTGCGTGATCGGGAGAGCTTAGGAATCGGCCGGCGCCCCGCCCGCCATCGCCGCCGCATCACGCTCAAACTGTTGGGCTGCGGCGGCGGTGGCGGGGTTGGCCAATAGGGCCGCGGCAATCGCCGGAGCCAGGGTGAAGGTGCCCAGACCTGCGGCCGCCAGCCGACTCAGGTCGGTGGGGGACCGCAGGCTGGCCACGAGCAGCCGGGTGCTCGATCCCACCCCATCGAGGGCCCGCTGCATGGTCACCAGTTCGGCCGGGCCATCCCCCCCGAGGTCGGTGATCCTGCCGAGGTAGGGCGCGATGTAGTGGGCTCCGAGGGCTGCAGCCAGTAGCACCTGGGGGGCTTCGTAGCAGGCCGTGAAAGTGACCGGCACCGCAGCGGCAATCAGCTGCCGGGCCGCCCCAACCCCCGCCCGGGTGATCGGCAGTTTCACCAACACCTGAGCGGGGGCAAAGCTGGCCAGCTCGGCTCCGCAGGCGGCCAGGGCCTCGGAATCTCCCCCCCAGGCCTGCAGGTGAATCTCCTGAACGCCCAGATCGAGGGCTCGCTTGGTGAGCTCCCTGAGCGCGGCAGGGTGGCAAGGCTGGCCGGCACGGCGCAGCAGGGTGGGGTTGGTGGTGACCCCATGAAACAAGCCGCTGGGCAGCCATTCCAACCAAGCCGCCGGATCGGCGGAATCCAGCAACAAACGAAGACCCAAGGTGATGGCCGCGGGGTACCAGCCCCGTAGGTTGTCGGCGCCGGGGGCGCAGGACAACCTACGGGGCTGGTACCCCGCGGCTAAGGGGGGAGGGGGGGCTTTTGACTGAGGAGGGCTTCCTAAGCGGCCAAATCAATTCCAGGGCAAAAGGTCTTTGGCTGGTGAAAGCTGTTGAATTGATCTGGGTGGGGGTTGGATAACCAAGGCCCGCACCTGAGGGGAGATGTCTCCCCTTGGGAGCGGGGATCAGTTGCCGCGGCTGGCGGAGAGGCGGGCGCGGGCGCTGGCGAGGGAGCGTTCGGCCTTGATCTTTTCGGGGCTGGAGGATTGTCCTTCGTAGGCGTTGAAGGCCTGCAGGGCGGCCTCGAACTCCTGCTCGGCCGCGGCGGTGTTGATGGAGCTACCCAGTTGGGCCGCATTCACCAGGACCGTGACCTCATTGGCCTCCACTTCGGCGAAGCCGCCACTGAGGGCGATCGAGGTCCAGTTGTTGCCCTCCCGGAGCCGCAGCACACCGCTGTCAAGGGCGGTGATCATCGAGACGTGGCCGGTGAGGATTCCGATCTGGCCAGAGCTGCTGGGCAGGATCACTTCGTCGGCGCTGCCGTCGAAGACGCTTTGGTCGGGCGCGAGAACGCGAAGATTGAGGGTCATCAGGAGGTCTCCGTTCAGCCCTTGGCTTCCGAAAGGATCTTGGCGGCCTTGGCCTTCACTTCATCGACGTTGCCCACGAGGTAGAAGGCAGCTTCCGGCAGATCATCGAGTTCGCCGGCAAGGATCTGGTTGAAGCCCTTGATGGTGTCGTCGAGCTTGACGTACTTGCCGGGCATACCGGTGAAGATCTCAGCCACGAAGAAAGGCTGGGAAAGGAACTTCTCGATCTTGCGGGCACGGTCCACCGTACGGCGGTCGTCTTCTGAGAGTTCGTCAAGACCCAGAATCGCGATGATGTCCTGCAGTTCCTTGTAGCGCTGCAGGGTGCTCTGCACGGCGCGGGCCGTGCGGTAGTGCTCATCGCCCACCACGGCGGGCTGCAACATGGTGCTGGTGGAATCGAGGGGATCGACGGCGGGGTAGATGCCCTTGGAGGCCAGACCGCGGCTCAACACCGTGGTGGCGTCGAGGTGGGCGAAGGTGGTGGCGGGAGCGGGGTCGGTGAGGTCGTCGGCCGGCACGTAGACGGCCTGGATCGAGGTGATCGAACCCTCCAGGGTGGAGGTGATCCGTTCCTGCAGCTCACCCACGTCGGTGCCGAGGGTGGGCTGGTAGCCCACAGCCGAAGGCATGCGGCCCAGCAGGGCGCTCACTTCGGAGCCGGCCTGAACGAAGCGGAAGATGTTGTCCACGAACAGCAGCACGTCCTGCTTGTTCACATCACGGAAGTGCTCGGCCATGGTGAGGGCCGAGAGGCCCACCCGCATGCGGGCGCCCGGGGGCTCATTCATTTGGCCGTAGCAAAGGGCCACCTTGGACTTGGAGAGATCCTCCGAATTGATCACTCCGGATTCCTTGAATTCCTCGTAGAGGTCGTTGCCTTCACGGGTGCGCTCACCCACACCGGCAAACACCGACACACCACCGTGTTCCTTGGCGATGTTGTTGATCAGCTCCTGGATCAACACGGTCTTGCCCACGCCGGCGCCGCCGAACAGGCCCACCTTGCCGCCTTGGCGATAGGGGGCCAGCAGGTCAATCACCTTGATGCCGGTCTCAAACACCTTCGGTTTGGTTTCCAGCTCGGTGAGCTTGGGGGCCTCGCGGTGGATGGGGGAGGTGAGGGTGGTGGCCACAGGACCCTTCTCGTCGACGGGCTCGCCGAGCACATTGAAGATGCGGCCCAGGGTGGCCTCACCCACGGGCACGGAGATCGGGGCGCCGGTGTCGAGGGCCGCCATGCCCCGCACCAAGCCATCGGTGCTGCTCATGGCCACGGCGCGGACCCGGTGGTCCCCGAGCAGTTGTTGCACTTCGGCGGTCAGGGCCACGTCCTGGCCAGCGGCATTCTTGCCGGTCACGCGGAGGGCGTTGTATATGCGGGGCAGCTTGCCGGCGGGGAATTCAACGTCCAGCACCGGGCCGATCACCTGCTTCACGACACCTTGGGTGCCGGAGGCGGCGGCTTTTGTGCCGGAGGCGGCGGGAGCAGCAGCAGCCATAGGAAAGGAAGAGTGGCGGGGAGCGCGCAGGGGGTCCAACCCGCCTGAAGCGGCGCAACCTTATCACCGCCCGTTCCCGCTCCCTGGCCTTTTCTGGGCCGCCCCGAGCCTTTTCGGGGCTGGAGCGGCGTGCCTGGTGGGGGGACCCCAGGCCATCGCCAGCTGGGCAAAACCCAAAGGGTTCGGTCACCCGAACCCTTCTGCCCTGGCCCAGGGCATCAAGATCCGCCTAGGTTGGCAGTTGACGGACGCGAGTGCTAAAGCGTTCGATCCGAGCCCAATCCATCGCGACAACCCATGGCAGCTGTTTCCCTCAGCGTCTCCACCGTCAAGCCCCTCGGCGATCGCATCTTCATC
>DAIQNM010000207.1:4436-5131 GCA_036788375.1 Cyanobium sp. CTOTU6536
CGGAATCCGAGGAGAAGACCTCCGGCGGCATCCTGCTCCCTGATACCGCCAAGGAAAAACCCCAAGTGGGCGAAGTGGTCCAGGTGGGCCCCGGCCGCCGCAACGACGACGGTTCCCGCCAGGCCCCCGAAGTGAGCATCGGCGACAAAGTGCTTTACAGCAAGTACGCCGGTACCGACATCAAGCTCGGCTCCGAGGAGTTCGTGCTGCTTTCCGAGAAGGACATCCTCGCCATCGTCAACTGAATCTGCCCCGCAGACCAGTTGCACCTGCCGGTCGCTGATCGGATCGATCGAGATCCTTGTCGATCCATCGGCATTGAATGATCAGCCGCCGCCAAGTTTTTTTCTTCCCATCCCCCCAACCCTTCCAACGAGCCTTCCATGGCCAAGCGCATTATTTACAACGAGCAGGCCCGCCGCGCCCTCGAAAAAGGCATCGACATCCTGGCTGAAGCCGTGGCCGTCACCCTCGGCCCCAAAGGCCGCAATGTGGTGCTGGAGAAGAAGTTCGGTGCTCCCCAGATTATCAACGACGGCGTGACCATCGCCAAGGAGATCGAACTCGAAGACCATATCGAAAACACCGGTGTTGCTCTGATTCGTCAGGCCGCAAGCAAGACCAACGACGCCGCCGGTGACGGCACCACCACCGCCACCGTCCTGGCCCACGCCATGGTGAAGGCCGGCCTGCGC
>DAIQNM010000208.1:0-5053 GCA_036788375.1 Cyanobium sp. CTOTU6536
CGCAGCTGGTGCGGATCTCGCTGGTGGCGATCAGTTCGATGTTGATGCCGGCCTCCGCCAGGCTGCGGAACATGCGGGCCGCCGTGCCGGGGGTGCAGGGCATGCCCGCCCCCACCGCACTCACACGGGCGATGGCGGCACCTTCCTCGAAGCAGGCGCCCGGCCAGCCCGCCAGCACCGGGGCCAGGGCCCGTTCGGCGGCGGGGCGGTCATCGCGGCGGAGGGTGAAGGTCATGTCACGGCTGAGCTGGGGGGCGATCCCCTGGGTGCGCTCGGACTGCACGATCGCATCGAGGCTGATGCCCGCATCGGCCAGGGCCCGGCAGACGGCCGCCGCCGCCCCGGGTCGGTCGGGGACGCCCCGCACCACCACCTGCACCTGGTCGCGGTCGAGGGCCACGCCCCGCACCGCCGGACTGCCCAGCTCGCAGGGCACGGCGCCGAAGCGCAGCTGGGGTTCGGCGAGTTCGAAGGCCGTAGCTGCTGCCCGGAGGGCCTTGGATCCCTGGCTGCCCTCCACCACGCAGCTCACCTTCACCTCGCTGGTGGCGATCAGCCGCAGGTTGATGCCCAGCCGGGCGAGGGTGTCGAACAGGCGGGCGGCTACGCCGGGGCGCCCCATGATCCCGGCGCCAGAGATGCTGATTTTGGCCATCCCTGCTTCGCTGCTCAGCTGGGTCTCCTCGGCCCCCAGGTCGGCCAGCAGGGTGCGGCACACCGCGGTGGCGCTGGCGAGTTGGTCGTCGGCGAGGGTGAAGGCGATGTCGTTGCTGCCGCCTTCATGGGTGGCCTGCACGATCAGGTCCACATTCAGGCCCGCTGCCCCTAAGGCTTCGAACAGGCGGGCCGCCACGCCGGGCCGGTCGGGCATGTGGGCCAGGGCTACAACGGCCTGGTTGTCCTCGAGTTCGGCCCCATCCACCGGTCGTCCCAGTTCAAGCCCCCCACTGCCAATCGCCCGCCCTGGACCGCTGGTGAGGCGGGTGCCGGGGGCGTCGCTCCAGCTGGAGCGCACCACCAGGGGCACGCCGTAGTTGCGGGCAATCTCCACGGCGCGGGGATGGAGCACGGCGGCGCCGAGGCTGGCCAGCTCAAGCATTTCGTCGCAGCTCACCGACTCCATCAGTTGGGCGTCGGCCACCTTGCGGGGATCGGTGGTGAGCACCCCGGGCACATCGGTGTAGATCTCGCAGGCGTCGGCACCGAGGGCCGCCGCCAGGGCCACCGCCGAGGTGTCGGAGCCGCCCCGCCCCAGGGTGGTGATCTCCGGGGTGCCGGCCGGCCCGCTGCTGGTGCCCTGAAAGCCTGCCACCACCACCACCTGGCCGTCATCGAGCAGGCGCCGCAGCCGCTCGGTGCGCACCTCGAGGATGCGGGCCCGGCCGTGGGCCGATTCGGTCACGATGCCCACCTGGGGGCCGGTCATCGACACGGCCGGCACCCCCTGGGCATGGAGGGCCATGGCCAGCAGGGCGATCGACACCTGCTCGCCGGTGGCCAGGAGCATGTCCATCTCCCGCCGGGGCGGGTCGGCGCTGATCGCCTTGGCCAGGCCGGTGAGCTCATCGGTGGTGTGGCCCATCGCCGACACCACGATCACCAGGTCGTGGCCCTCCTCGCGGCTGGCGCTGATCCGGCGGGCCACCGCCTGGATGCGGTCCACATCGGCCAGGGAGGTGCCTCCGAACTTCTGTACCAGCAGGCCCATCGGCGGTGGATCGCGATGGAGGGATTATCGGCGCTGGCGGTGGGGGGTCAGAGATCAGGCCGGGGGAGCAGGACGCCATCCCGGAAGGCTTCGCCTGGGTCGGCGCCGCGCTTGAGGGCCGCCTCCACCTCCAGCACCTGGCTCAGCAGGGTGAGCAGGGCGGCTGGCTTGCGGCCGCGGAGCTGTTTGCGCATCACGTAGATCCGCTTGGGGTTGCCGATGCCCGCTGCCTTGGCGATCACGGCCACGTCCTGTTCCCCCTGCTGCTCCAGCAGGGTGACCCAGAGCCAGCCCCGCACCTGGCTGGTGAGGGCCGCCACGATCCGCAGGGCCGGTTCATTGGCGGCCAGCAAGGCATCCACCAGGGCGATGGCCTCGGCTGGTTTGCCGGCGAGCAGGGCATCGCCCACCGCCAGGCTGCTGGTGCTGCGGCCCCCCACCAGGGCCTCGACCGCAGCGGCCGTGATCGGTGCGGGCTTCGCCTCGGGACGGGCGCCGCCCGCTGGGGCGGCGAAGAGAGCCAGTTTCTCCAGCTCGCTGGCCAGGCGGGCGCTGTCGCTGCCAATCGCGTCGGCCAGGGCTTCCGCGGCGGCCGGCTCCAGGCGCAGGCCCAGCTCGCCGGCGGTTCGATGCATCAACTCCACCTGACCTTCCCCATCCCAGATGGCCGGCAGGGCGAAGCTTTTCTCCAGGGCCACCTTCTTGAGGGCCTTGGTGGTGCGCAGGCGGGCATCGGGTTTGCCCGTGCTCACCAGCACCAGATGGCAGTGGTCAGGGATGAGGCCCAGGCTGGCTTCCAGCCGTTCGGCCAGCTCGGCCGGAGCCTGGTTGCAGAAGGGACTCCGCTGCACCACCACCACCCGGGCCCCCGTGCCGAAGGGAGGGGTGCGGGCCTCCTCCAGGGCCTGGAGGGCCTGGGCGGTGTCGTTGCCATCAAGGCGGCTGAGGTTGATCGTGGCCCAGGCCGGATCCACCAACTGCTCCAGCAGGGCGTCCACGGCGCGGGTGCGGGCGGCTTCGTCGTCGCCCCAGTAGAGGTGGATGGGCATCGCACCGGCTCAGGCAAGCTGATCATCACCCAACCCGCCTGCCCTGCTGTGTCTTCCGTGCTCTTGATCGGCGGTGCCGGTTTCGTCGGCTTGGCGGTGGCACGTCTGCTGGCCGCCGCTGGCCGGGAGGTGGTGATCCTGGGCCGCGGAGCAGGACCTGCGGTGCCATTGCCGGATGGTTGCTGCTATGTCTGCGGCGATTACGGCAATCTCGGCGTGCTGCGCAGCCTGCTGGTTCCTGGCGGTGATGTGATCAACCTAGCCTATGCCACCGTTCCCAAGACCAGTTTTGGCGATCCCACCTTCGATCTGCTGGGTAACCTGCCGGCCAATGTAGCCCTGCTGGAGGAGGCAGGCCGGGTGGGGGTGCAACGGCTACTGATTGTCTCCTCCGGCGGAACCGTCTACGGCCAGCCGGGGGATCTGCCCATCCGTGAGGATCACCCCACTCGTCAGATCAGTCCCTACGGCATCACCAAGCTCACGATCGACAGCTATGCGCGGATGTTCCATGTCACCGCTGATCTGCCAGTGCTGATCGTCCGCCCCGCCAATGCCTATGGCGAGGAGCAGCGCACCGGGGTGGGCCAGGGGTTCATCGCGGCTGCTTCGGAGGCGATTCAGGCGGGACGGCCTGTCGAGATCTACGGGGCGGAGGGCACCGTTCGGGACTACATCCACGTCAGCGATGTGGCCACCGGCATCGTTGCCGCCCTGGAACGGGGACAGATTGGTGAGGTTTACAACCTTGGCACCGGCCGCGGTGCCTCCAACCTGGTCATCCTTCGCCTGCTGGGGGCTCTGGCGGAAGCTGATGGCTTTGCGGTGCAGCCAAGCCACCTGCCCGAGCGTCGTTTTGACGTTGCCGCCAATGTGCTCGATTCCAGCAGGCTTCGGGAGGCCACAGGCTGGGTCCCGGCCATCCCGCTGGAGGAAGGGTTGCGGCTGTTCTGGCGCGCATCCTTACGGCGCCATCGGTTGGCGGGGATGCAGCCATGAGCGCCAGGTCGGCCGGCGGCGCTGCTCATGACAGCGACGGTTTCGATCACCCGATCCTTCAGGAAAGTCTGCGGCGGATCCGTGCGCTGTTGGGGGACACGGGGCTTGAAGGGGTGGAGCGGGACGTGCTGGAGCGGCTGGTCCACAGCTCCGGCGATCCCACCGTGGCTCCTCTGCTGCACTGTGGCTCCGGAGCCTGCCTGCTGGGCCTGGCGGCCGTGGCGGCCGGCGCCCCGATCCTCACCGACACCGCCATGGCCGCGGCGGCGGTGGCACCGATGGCCCGGCGCACTTTCGGCAATCCGGTGCACAGCGTGCTCGGCTGGGCGCCCGATCGCGCTCCCAGCGGCGGCACCCGCACCGCCGCGGGCATGGCTGGGGCCTTGGCAGAGCATCCCGGAGCGGTGGTGCTGATCGGCAGTGCCCCGACCGCCCTGGAGTGCCTGTTGGAGCGGGTGAGGGCGGGGGCTGCGGCGCCGGCCCTGGTGATCGGCATGCCGGTGGGTTTCGTGGGCGTGGCCGAAAGCAAGCGCCATCTGGCGGCTAGCGGGTTACCCCAGATCCGCCTGGAAGGCAGCCGGGGCGGTGCCGGCCTGGTGGCAGCGGCGGTTAATGCCCTGCTGCGGCGGGCCTGGCTGGACCGCCTGGCCTGAAGGCCTGCGGGTGTGTTCTCCCGGGTGGGAATGCGGCATTGCTTCCCCGGCGACTGGCTGCAGGTCTCTCGGCAAATACTCCCTGCTGCTGGGCTGGGCCCTTCAGGCCGCCTGGGGATTGACGGCCGCGGAGTCGCTGAAGGGGCCGCTGCCTCCGGGTGCGCCTGAGGGATTGTCACCGGTCCCGCTAACGAATCGTTCGCTGGCTCCGCCGCGCACCTTCGGGGCCTGTTGCCACTCCGCTCCTTGCAGCCCCACCGCCACATGGCTGTTGGCCTCGATCCGGCCCAGCACCTGGCGGGCCCGCAGCACCACCGAGGGGGGCACGCCGGCCAGCCGGGCGGCTTCGATGCCGTAGCTGCGGCTGGCGCCGCCCCGCACCACCCGATGCAGGAACACCAGCTCCTCGCCGGTTTCCTCCACCAGCACCTGGGCATTGGCCACGTTGGGCAGCAGCTCGGCCAGCTCGTTGAGCTCGTGATAGTGGGTCGCGAAGATCGTGCGGGCGCGGAGGTCGGCGGCCAGGTGTTCGGCCACTGCCCAGGCGATCGAGAGGCCATCGAAGGTGGCGGTGCCGCGGCCGATCTCATCGAGCAGCACCAGGGAGCGCTCGCTGGCGTGGTGAAGGATGTTGGCGGTTTCGG
>DAIQNM010000209.1:0-5024 GCA_036788375.1 Cyanobium sp. CTOTU6536
ATCCTGGCCTATCTCTTCTGATCATGGACGCTCCGATGGCTCCAAGGCCAGATGAGGAGGCAGCGATTCTCTGGAGCTTCCGCCGCTGCCCCTATGCGATCCGGGCCCGGCTCGCCCTGGCCGTGGCCGGGGTTGGGGTGGAGGTGCGGGAGGTGAACCTGGGGGCCAGGCCCCCGGAGCTGCTGGAGCGATGGCCGCCGGCAACGGTGCCGGTGTTGGAGCGCCCCGATGGCCCGCCGCTCACCGAAAGCCTCGAGGTGATGACCTGGGCCCTGGAGCAAGACGACCCCCAGGACTGGTTGCGCCGGGCGGAGCAGGGGGATGTTGCGCGCGAGCAACGGCGGCGAATCGATGAGCTGGTGGCGGAGAACGACGGGCCCTTCAAGCACCACCTCGACCGCTTCAAGTACGCCAGCCGCTATCCGGGCGAGGATCCAGGCGCCCATCGCCAGTCGGCCCTGGCCATCCTGCGGCGCTGGAACAGCCAGCTGGAGGCCACCGCCCCCTCCGGCGGCAGCGGCTGGTTGCTGGGCTCGCACTCCTGCCTGGCCGACTGGGCCCTGCTGCCCTTCGTGCGCCAGTTCCGCATCGCCGATCCAGACGGCTTCGCCACCACCGAGGGGCTCACGGCCCTGCGGAGCTGGCTGGAGCGCTTCGAGAGCGGAGCGGAGCTGGCGGCGGTGATGGCCCCACCGCTGGCCTTCCGACAGCCCTGGCGCTCACCGCGCTGGCTGTACCACCTGGCCCTGGCCGAGGAGTGGCGCGCCGCCGAGGCGGAGGGGGTCTACCGCCGTTCCACCCGGGGGCTGGGGCTTGAGCAGGTGGGCTTCATCCATGCCAGCCATGCCCACCAGATCGCCGCAACCTTCGAGCGCTTCTACGCCGACGCGCCGGCGGTGCTGCTGCTCACCATTGCCCCGGAGCGGCTGGCCGCCGCCGGGATCGCGGTGCGTGAGGAGCCGGCAGGGGAGAGTGGTGAATGCTTTCCCCACCTCTACGGCCCCCTGCCCTGCCAGGCCGTGGTGGCCGTCGAGTTGTACCAACCATGACCCCCTGCCTGAGCCTGGAGCAGATCGGAGCCATCGCCGACCAGCGGGGCCTGCTTCTACGGCTGCGCGCCCCCCAAACCCTGGGCCTGTGGCGGTTGCAGGTGGGGGTTGCCCGTCCGTTGGGGGAAGGCTCGGCGCAGATGCTCGGGGAGATGAAGGGCTGGGCCCTCCCCCTGGCCAGCGGTCTCCAGCTGGACACGATGCGGGTGCAGGGCCAGGACACCGCCGGGGTTGGCCTGCTGATCTGGGCCGCCACCTTCGCCTGGGCCCTGGAGAGCACCCCCTGCCGCAGCGCCAGGCTGCTGGCCATCCGCGACGGCGACAGCCAGCACCGCCGCCTGGTGCGCTATTTCGAGCGATTGGGCTTTGAGCCGGTGCGGGAGGTGGGGGCCAGCCTCACCGACCTGCCGCTCCGCCTGGTCTGGGGGGGCTCCGGCCTGCTGATGCGGGGCGACTGCACCGAGGGGCTAGAGCGCTGTGGCCGGCTGCTGAGCGCTTGAGTGGGAGGTGCTAGGCACGATCTGATCTCAGTGACACGACTTCATGAACGGTGCAAGCATCAGGTAGAAGCTGCATCAAGAAAGCGCTGAAAGCCCGAAAAGAGCTGGCCGATTTCCTCTGGTTCTTGCCGCCGGACGCGTTGTGGACAAATCGGTGGGCGATCACCTCAAACGTTTGGACGTCATGGCCATCGGCCCCGATGACGAGGTGCAAAGCCTTCATTCACGACGAGGTCGCCTTCAAGGAGTGCATTCTGTTTGCATTAACCTGGGCTATCGCATCACGCAAAAAGTTCTGATTGAAGGCCAAAAGCTCATCACGATCGACATCGGCTCCCACGATCTGGTGTACAGAAGCTGAAAGGGCTGCAGGAGCTTGGGATAGGTCCTGGAGTGACCGTTGCCAGCGGAGGCGCCAAGGGCGGCGAGGGCGCCCAGGAATTCATCCTGCCGATCGTCCTCCTGGCTGTCTTGCAGGCCGGCATCGCGCAGCGGGCTGTCGGCGTCGGTCAACGGGGCGAGGAGTTCGGCCCTCACAGGATGCCAGCTGGCTTAGGCCAGGGGCAGGGCTGACTGGTGAAAGACGATGACCAGGGCCGGTGCGGCAAGGCGATGACGCTGGGGAGGCTCCAGCTTTGGAAATGAATTGTTGAGGGTGTGGGATGATTGGGTCTCTGCATAACGCTCAAGATCAGTAGTGGGAATCAGCCTCAGCAAAGCCACCAAGCTCGGCGCCTGCCCTCTGGATCTTGATGCTAGAAAGTTCGCCATCAATAGACTTCAACTCATAAACACTGAGTTGACGATTTCAAGTCAGATGTACAGAATCATTGACCGAATAAGCGATACGATACTCGTCCCGTCTAGTACCGCAAAATCGCCCTTCCCGAATGCTTTTCGCGTTGACGTGGGCGCATCCAAGCAAGCAACTTGATCCATGAATTAAATGAAATAATCTTCATTTTTGCAGATATTGTCTTGATCTTAATGCTACAGATGACTGATAGCGACCTTGAATCTGTCCACATATCTTTAGAACTACCGCAAAGGATTTATAGCAAAACCCTTCATCTGACTGCGCGTCCTCGGCTCTTTTGTTTTGGGTCGTGGGTCTGAGGAGTCGGCCCTGTCAGCCTTCCCCAGCCAGCGCCGCCGGCCGTTCCAGAAACAACACCTGCCCGCCCCGCACATGGGCCTGCCAGCTCGTCTCGGAATCCCGGTCGGCATGGTCGGAGATGTATTGAAACGAGGGCCAGGGAATCCCTTCCCGCTGGCAGACGGAGGCAATCGCGAACAGTTCCATGTCCACCACCTCCACGCCGTGTTGCAGCAGCCAGGGATCCACCGCCGTCACAAAGCGATCCCCGCTGCCGCACACCACGCCATCTGTGCCGGAGTCGAGCTGGAAGGGGCCCGGGGTTCGGCCTCCATGTCCACCTGCAGCACGCGGCGGATCTCCACCAGGCCGGCCAGGGCGGGGTTGAGGCCGCCCGCAGTGCCGTAGTTCACCACCAGCTTGGGCCGCCAGCGCTGCAGCTCCCGGGTGAGCGAATAGGCAGCGTTGAGCTTGCCGAGGCCCGTGTGCAGCACGCCGGGATGGTCGAGTTCCTCAGGAAGGGCCGCCACGATCAGGATCGACGGCAACGCCCCCGGTTCGGGCGGGATCGGCATCAAAGGGAAGATGCGGCTGCAACTCACCATTGCAGAGTGACGGCAAAAGCCGCTTCGCGATGCACGCCTCCCTCCGCCGCCAGCTGCTGCATCTAGCTACAGACCTGGCGGAGCTGGTGGAAAACCCCAGCGATCTCCCCCACGGTTTTGATCTGCTGACCCGCAGCTACACCACCCCGGCGGCCGACGCCGCCCGCGCCACCCTGCGGGCGGACCCGGCCATTGCGCCGCTGGTGGCGGAGCGCTATTGGGGCCCCTGGCCGTCGCAGGTGGAGCTGCTGGCCCTGCCGCCGGAGAGTCTTGGCCATCGCTACGCGACCTGGTTCGCCAACGCCGGCGGCCAGCCCCTGCCAGATCCGGTGCTGGCGCCTGGCACTGACGGCGACGACACCTGGCTGCAGCAGCGGGTGCGCCGTACCCATGACGTGTGGCATGTGGTGAGCGGCTGCCCGCCGAGCCCGGCCGGCGAGGCGGCCATGAGCGCCATCAACGTGATGCAGCTGCGCTGGCCCGGCAGCGCCATGCTCCTCGGCGCTGACCTGCTGCACCGGTGCCTGGCGGGGCCAGCGGCTGACGAACCCGACGTGGGTCTGACGACGGCCTTTGGTCTGGAGCTTGGAGCCGTGTGCGCGCCACTGCTGGCCCAGCGGTGGGAGGAGGGTTGGCAGAGGCCGCTGGCGGAGTGGCGAGAGCAGCTGGGGATCGCTGCGCTGGTGGGGCGCAGTCCGTTTGCGGCCAAGGAGGGCCGCTGATTACAAAAACTCGGTAGTTTATATTGACAAAGCTGAAGACAGCGCGAACAGTAGACTGGAAAAAGCATCGTCGACAGCTAGAAGGAAGAGTTGAAATCTTGCCAAGCGAGACAAGCTTTCACCATCTTCACTTTGCGCACACATGGGATGCATTCAAGCGCAAATCAAAACTGGTATCTCTTTATTCGCCAAGCTGGAATTCCCGCGGCTTTGGCCCTACGCTGTCCCTGAGTGGCAGGCAGGGAGCCTGGGATGGCGCAGCAGAATGCTCGTGGTGGCCTGACCACTCGAGGGGCTTGTTAGATCTCCATAGGTGAATCTGAAAGTTGCTCACACATTTCTAAGTACAAACCATAGTATTCATCAAACCTGTGAACTGTCCGAACCACCATTGAACCTTCTTGCATTAACAGCAGGTGGATCTCTCCTCCGATATGCACACGCTCACTCATTGGCTTTTGATCATCAATCTGCTTCTGTTTCGTTATGATCGCCACAAAGTCATCTGGAAAGTTCTCCGGGGGCTGGACTTCGACTGGGGGTTTGACTCTAAAGCCGTATTCAAGGCGCTCAGACGCAAACGAATCGGTTGAACGGTATGCGAAGCCGACATATCTTGATTCTTCTTCTGAATATCCTACATGATAAACAGTTGTTGTAAGCTCTTCGTTCAGCTCGAACTCAGTACCAAGGTCTCTTAGGGCTGGCGTGACGAAGTTATCTAGATGATGAATGTCACGTGCGAGGTATCTCTCCAGTTTCGAGAACCACTTTGAAGCCAGGTCTCCAATACCAGTCGCGAACATTACTCCCTGCAGATGCGGGAGAATATAGAACTTGGTCGTGAAGAAGAATGGCTTTCCGGTGTCTCCCGCCATCGCTAGAGTATCCATTGCGATGATAACTTGCTCTGGTTGAATAGAGAAGACAGCTGCTGTCATAGCTGGATTGGTCAGGACTGCATCAATTGCCTTTCACACCTTAGCCGCAGGAAGATCTAACGCCAAGATCAGAAGCGGGATATAGCCTCGGCATAGGAGGCATCCTCCGCA
>DAIQNM010000210.1:0-5009 GCA_036788375.1 Cyanobium sp. CTOTU6536
GGGCAGGACTGGGGCTGGTGCCCCTGCCATCCCCCCAGCAGGTCAGCGGGGCGGTGCAACAGGGAAGGATCGACCCCTTCAGCGATCCTCGCCCGCCCGCGGCCCCCGCATCCGCCCCGGGCGCCCTTCCCCCTGGGACGGGTTCAAGGCCCGGTGCGGCCGCTTCGCCTCCCGCCCGGGTGGTTCAGGCCGCGCCGGGGCTTGTGCTCACTGGGGTGATTCAGTCCGGTGGCAGGCCCGAGGCGATCGTGGTGATGGGCAACCAGAGCGACAGCCTCCGGATCGGCCAGCAGGGATCCAACAAGAACCCCCTGCTGCCGCCGGGATGGAGGGTGGAGTCGATCAACATCAATGCCTGCCGCCTCGTGCTGAAGCAGGGCGGCCAGCTCCACACCTACAAGTGCCCCAATTCCTGATCCCCGCCGCGGTTCAGGATCCTTGCGCAGGCAGCCACCAAGCCGTCGAGGTCGTGGGGATCGGCTTCCGCATCCACCCGTTGCAGCAGCGCTTGGCAGCGTTGGCTGGTCTGGGGGCCGATCGACACCAGCTGCACGCCTTCGAGCAGCCCGCGCCACCCTTCGCCGAAATGGCGCTCCAGCAGCTGGCAGGTGTGGCTCACCGTCTTGGCGCTGCTGAAGGTGATGGCATCGAGCCGCCGCTGCTCCAGGGCCAGCAGGGCGGCGCTGGGCCAGCTCTCGGGGCAACGGGTTTCGTAGGCCGGCACCTCCACCACCCGGCTGCCGGCTGCGGCAAAGGCTTCCGCCAGCACGGTGCGGCCGCCGCTCTGGACGCGGGGCACCAGCAGCCGCAGTCCCCAGCCCGAAACCGGGAAGTTGTCGATCAGGCTGTCGGCCACGAAGTCGGGGGGAACGAAATCGGCGGGGGCCCCGAGGGCCTCCAGCACTGCGGCGGTCTTGCGGCCCACCGCCGCCAGGCGCACCCCGGCTGGCCGGTGGGCCAGGCTGCCGCCAAGACGTTTCAGCCGTTGCTGCACCGCCTCCACGCCATTGGCGCTGGAGAAGAGGATCCAGTGGAAGTCCTGCCATTCCGCCAGGGCGTCGTCGAGGTGGGCCCAGCTGTCCGGTGGGGTCACGGCCAGGGCCGGCAGGTCCACCACGCTGGCGCCGGCGGCCTCGAACAGCTGGCGGGCTGTGCCCAGCTGCTGTTCCGCCCGGGTCACGCCGATGCAACGGCCGGCCAGGGGTTTCTGCTCGGGCATGGCGGCGCTCTGTCCCCTTCAGTCGTCGAGTCGCACCATCGTGGCGGCTTGCCGGGCTAGGGCCTTGGCCTCCTCAGGGCGACCCTGCTGCTCCAGCAGCCGGATCGTTTGGCGGAAGGCGGCCCGGCAGCCCGGGATGTCGCCGCCCAGCAGCAGGGCCACCGCCAGGTTCTGGTGGGTGGGGGTGTGGTCGGGGTCGAGGCTGAGGGCCCGGCGGTAGGCGTGGATGGCGGCGCCGATCGCCCCGCGGCGGCGTTCGACCAGGCCCAGTTGGCTCCAGGCCAGGGCGATGGCCGGCGCGGCGGTGGTGGCCTCCCGGCAGAGCAAGGCGGCCTCCTCCGTTGCCTGCTCCGATGACTGCCCCGATGCCCCAGCCTCGAGGAGCAGGCCGGCCAGGTTGAGGCGGGCCGCCAGGGTGAGGCGTGGGTCGAGGGGCAGGGCAAGGGCCTGGCGGTAGAGGGGAATCGCCAGGTCCGGGCTCCTGGCTCCGTGGGCGATCGCCAGGTGCAGCAGCAGCTCAAACCGTTCCGGATCGGCGGCGGCGGGGCACTGGGCCAGGCCCTGCTCCAGCAGGGCGATGCCGGCGGTCCGCTCACCCTCCTCCACCAGCAGGGCCCCCAGCTTGGCGCTGGCGTAGGGGTCGCCCGGGTGCTCCCGCAGGTCGGCCTCCATGGCCTGCCGCAGGCGGCCGGCCTTGGCCCCATCGGCCAGCAGCTCGGGCCGATAGCCCGTGTGGAGCAGGGCGGGCTCGGGGCATTGGGCCAGCCGCCAGTGGGGTTCGGCCGCCATGAGGGCCATCACGCTGTCGTCGACCATGGCGTGATACGGGCGACTCCAGCGGATCGCGCCATGGCGGCGGAACAGCCGGCTCACGCTGGAGTAAGGCGACTGCGTCGCCCCCAGCTCCTGGCGCAGCAGGGTGACCAGCAGCAGATCGGGCTGTTGGATCAGCTCCAGCAGCGGTTGGCGGGCCTCAGGTCGCAGCCGCTCATCGGCGTCGAGCACCAGCACCCAGTCGCCCCGCACCAGCTCCAGGGCCCGGTTGCGGGCGGGGGCGAAGTCGCCGGGCCAGGCGATCGAATGGACCACGGCGCCGCAGCGCTCGGCAATGGCCACGGTGTCGTCGGTGGAGCCCGTATCGAGCACCACCATCTCGTCTACGAAGTCGGCCACGGAGGCCAGGGCCGCTTCGATCTGTCCCGCTTCGTTGCGGGCCAGCATGGAGAGGCTGAGCATCAGTCGGTGAACTCCGGCGGCGCCGCTCCGCTGGTGATGGGAGGCAGCGCGGCGGCAGCCGGCTCGAGGCCGAGGGTGGCCAGCACCCGGGCCTGGGCCAGGGGCATCTGGCCGGGACTCCAGGCCGCCGGGATGCCCTCGGCCAGCAGGGGGCGGAGGCTTTCCCAGAGGTAGGGGCTGCCGTAGACCGCCAATCCGGCCAGGCGGCCCGCCGCCTGGAGCTGGCTGATCACGGCCGGCCAGGGTTCTTGTCCCCCGGCGCTGCCGCGGAAGGGATTGCCCCGCACGAACAGCTGCAGCAGCACCGGGCCCTGCCCCAACCGCTCCAGATCCAGGGGGCCGTCACCAGCGGCTGGGCCGGAGGTGGTTTGCCAGGGCGAAGGGCTGGTGCCATCCAGCAGCAAGGTCCGCAGTCCGGCGGCCGTGGTCCAGGCGAGGCTCGGGGCCCCCGCCGGCAGAAAGGCGCAGCCCAGGGCCCCATCCAGCCGCACCAGGTTGATACCGCCAGCGGCCGGCGGCACCAGTCGCCCCTCCTGGTGCCGGAGGCTGCGGTCCACCAACTCCAGGGCCAGGTCGCGGTCCTCGGGGAGTGGACCGTTGCTCAGGGCACCGAGGGGCTCGGCCGCGGCGATGGTGATGGGGGCGGTGGGCTCGCTGGCCTTGGTTTGGGCCAGGGCCCTTTGGCGCCGCTCGGCACTGGCCTGCAGCCGCTGGCGGGGCAACCGGCCCGTTTCGACCGCCGCCACGATGGCCTCCAGGGCGGCGTCGGCATCGGCGGGCATCAGCACCAGATCGGCTCCCGCCTCCAGGGCAAGCACCGCCGCTTCCCCGGCCCCATGGCGGGCGGCGATCGCCTCCATCACCAGGGCATCGGTCACCACCAGGCCCTCGAAGGCCAGATCCCGCCGCAGCAGCCCCGTGAGCACCGCCGGCGAGAGGGTGGCCGGGTGGAGGGGATCGAGGGCCGGCAGCAGCAGGTGGGCCGTCATCACCGAGGCCACCCCGGCGGCGATGGCCTCCCGGAAGGGTGGCAGCTCCACCGCCTCCAGCCGCTCGCGGCTGTGGGGCAGCACGGGCAGCTCCAGGTGGGAGTCGGTGCTGGTGTCGCCATGGCCGGGGAAATGCTTGGCGCAGCAGAGAACCCCCTCCGCCTGGGCACCCCGCAGGAAGGCGCTGGCCAAGGCGCCGGCGGGGCCAGGCTCCTCCGCCCAGGCCCGCACGTTGATCACCGGATTGGCTGGGTTGTTGTTGACATCGCAGACGGGCCCGAGCACCCAGTTGAGTCCCAGGGCCCGGGCTTCCCGGCCCGTGCAGCGGCCGTAGCGTTCGGCCAGGGCCACGGCGGCTGCGGGGTCTTCGGCGTGGAGTCGGCCGAGGGCGAGGGGAGGCACCAGCCAGCTGGCCCCTTCAAAGCGCTGGCCTACCCCTTCCTCCACATCGGCGCAGAGCAGCAGATCGGTGCTGGCCCAGGCCGCCAGCTGCCGCGTGCGCAGCCGCACTTCGGCGGCGCTACCGCCCAGCAGGATCACGCCACCCACCCCCGCCGCGAGCAGGCGCTGGAGGGTGGCGTTGTCGAGTTCCCAGCGGGGATAGTGGCGCTGGGGATCGCTGAGGTAACCGCTGCAGCGCACCACCAAGAGGCTGGCCACCAGGCGGCGCAACTCCTCGCCTGGGGCTTGGGGGAGGGTTGGGTTCGCCAGGGAGGTGGGGTTCATGCCGGTGCCCATGGCGATGCCGCGGCTGGCGGCTGGCGTTCCATGGAAGCGCAGTGGAGGTTGATCAGTCCAGATTGATCGCGTCGGTTTCGGCGCCGTCGTCGCCGGGGGGAATCGGGCCCCGGTCGGTGCGCTCCTGCTCCAGCCGGTTGAGCAGGCCCAGCACCGTGGTGCCCCGCTCCAGGGCCCGATCGAGCTGGAACACCACCTCCGGTGTGCGCCGCAGCTGCAGGCGCCGGGCCAGCTCCCCCTTCACGAAGGGTGCCGCCGACTGGAGGCCCGCCATCGCCTGGTTGCGGTCGTCGTCGCTGCCGAACACACTCACGAACACCTTGCAGTGCTGCAGGTCGCCGGCCACCTCGACCTCGGTCACGCTGACCATGCCCAATTGGACGCGCTCATCCTTGATGCCGTTGCGCAGCATTTCGCTCATCTCGCGGCGGATCAGGGCCGCCACCCGTTCCACCCGTCTTCCTTGAGCCATGGCTAGGCCACTTCCGCCCCGCCCACCATGGCACGCAGCACCAGGGCAAGGGTGAGCAACCCGCTCAGCAGGGCCCCGATCAGCGCCACGGCGGTGACCGGGTTGCTACGGCGCCGCGCCAGGGGTTCGACCACCGAGTTGATCACCCCCAGGCTGAAGGCCACCAGATAGCGGGGGTAGCGCGTCACGTTGACCAGAAAGTCCCTCATCGACCTGGCGACCCGAACCATGCAGTGCTGGCTACTCTGCCGCCCAGGGGGGCCAAATCGCCGATCCCCCCAGACCAAGACAACACCGGCTTCAGCCGCCCGCCGCCAGAAAGCCACCGAAGCCATGGATCTGCACCAGTTTCGCC
>DAIQNM010000211.1:0-4982 GCA_036788375.1 Cyanobium sp. CTOTU6536
AGCTCGCCGTGAGCGAGGGCTACTACAACCTCCAGCGCAACGACCAATTGGTTCGCATCCGCGAGGCCGATCTCGCCAACGATCTGGTCATCCTTCAGGACGTGCTCGCCCTCAAGCAGGCGGGCCTGGTGCCCCGGCTGGATCTGCTGCGGCGCCAGGCGATTGAGGCGGAAAGCCAGGAACTGCTCACCCAGGCCCTGGCCGATCGGGCCGTGGCCCGGCGGCGGTTGGCCACCCTGCTCAACCTGGCGCCAGCGATCACCCCGAGTGCCAGCGACCCGGTGCGGCTGCAGCCCGCCTGGCCCCTCGACCTGGAGACCAGCCTGCTGGCGGCCTACCAGGGCAACCCCGAACTCGAGGCGGTGCTGGCCACCCGTGAAGCCCTGGCCCGCGAGAAAGACAGCGTCGTGGCCCAGCTGCTGCCGAAGCTCAGTTTCCTAGGGCGCGCCGGCGGCCTAGCCCAACAGACCAGCCAATGGTCGATCAGCGGCGATTGCTGCGGCACCACCGTGATCCCCATCCTCTACAACGGCGGCTACGACTGGGCAGTGGGCCTCACCTTCCGCTGGCTGCTGTTCGATGCCGGCAGCACGGCGGCCCAGGTGCGGGCCCTGGCCCGCCAGGAGGAGGCCCAGGCCCAGCGGTTTGCGGCCCAGCGCAACGACATCCGCCTGCGGCTGGAGCAGGCCTTCTTTGAGCATGAGGCCAGCCTGGCCAAGCTGGCCTCGGCCCGCCGCGGTGTGGCGGCCAGCCTCGAGGGCTTCCGCGATGCCCGGCTCCGCTACCAGAGCGGCCTCTCCGACGAAATCACCCTTTCCCTCACCCAGGACCGCCTGGTGCAGAGCCTGGTGCGCCGGCTCAACGCCACCATCGATGTGAACATCACCTATGCCCGCCTGCTGCGGGAACTGCTGCCGGTGCCTCGCGATCCGGCGGCCCCGCTGCAGCCGCGGCTGGACCTGCCCCAGGCCGTCGTCGGATCGCTACGCCCCCTGACCCCGGCTGATGGGGCAGCAGCGGGCTCTCCCATCGCCCTACCAGCCAAAGGGTCCCCAACCGCGCCCTGAATTTTTCCGGACCCCTCGGCCCATGCTGTCCCCTTCTGTCCTGCGTACCGCGCTGAAGTACGGACTGGCGGCGGCCCTGGCCGGCACCCTGGCCATGAACAGCAAGGACGTGAAGTTCGCCTGGTACCCCCTGGTGGCGGTGGTGATGTGCATGGACGAGACCGACACCCGGGTGCTCGCCGCCTCCCGAACCCGGGTGCTCGGCACGGTCACCGGGGGTGTGGTCGGCGGCTTGGTGCACATGGTGCTGAGCGGTTGGGTCGGCCTCACGGTGAGCTTGATCCTGGTGATTCCGCTGTTGCGTCGGCTGGGCTGGCAGTCCAGCCGCGCCTTGGGGATGTTGGTGTGCTCGATGTTGTTTCTGGTCGAGCGCTACACCCTGATGGACTGGGCCTATGTGGGTGCCCGCATCTTCGACACCTTGATCGGCATCGGGGCGGTGCTGGTGGTGAGTTTTCTGTTTTGGCCCGTCAACCGGCTGGCGGAGATCCAGACCATCGATGCCCAGCTGCGGCTGGCGATCGGCCCCAGGCTGGAGGGGATCCGCCAAGCGCTGAAACAGCCCGCAAGCGCTGCGGTGGGGCCATCGGTTCCGCTCGAAGGCAGCCGGCTGACCCTGCGCCTCCAGCAGTTGGTGGCCGATGAGCTGCGCAGTACCCCCGCCGGCCGGGCCCACCGGCAGCACTGGCGCCAACGTCAGCTGCTCTGGGAGCGAATCCACCACCACAGCCTCCAAGTGGAGCGGCTGGCTGGGCTGTTGCCCCCCGGGGCCTTCGCCAGCGTCAACACCCCCTGGCTGGAAGACCTACCGGCGATGCTGCGCAGCGATGCCACCGGTGCGGTTCCGGCCTTGCCCAAACGGGAGAGCCTGGTGCGCCTGGCCACGGGCCTGCAACTCCAACCCCTGCTCCTGCTGGCCTTGGAGGATGAGCTCCAGCGCCTGGTGCGCAGCCTCCACAGCCTGGCCCTGGCGGGCCGGCGGGATGGCACCGCATGAATCGCGCCGATCCACCGCTGATCACCCGGGCCGAGCTGAGGCTGGCCCTCACCGCCGGACTCTCGGCCGGCCTGGCGATCACCCTGGGCCTGCCCGATCCCGTTTACGGGCCGCTGGCGGTGGCGGCGGTGATGGGCGGCACGGTGGGGGCAAGCCGCACCCTGGGCCTGCAGCGGATGCTGGGCACCCTGATGGGGGGGCTGATCCTGGTGGTGCTGTATCCCACGCTCAGCCCCATCCTGCCGATGCCGATTGGGGTGGCGATTGCCTTGGCCTGCACCCGCCTGTTTGGGGGCTCCCTTGGCCTCCACAGCGGTTATAAGGTGGCCGGCTTGGTGGTGGCCGTGGGCTGGACCGCCCATGCCACCGCGATCACCAGCTGGGTGCCGATCCGGCTGCTACTGACCCTGGTCGGGGTGTTGATGGCCATGGCCACGATCCGCGGCTTCTGGCCCAGCCGTGCCATCGATCGCCGCCAGGAGCTTTCGCTGCAGCTCTTTCGGGAGTTCGCCATCGCCTTCCGGGAACAGGCGGCCCTGTTGCGCGAGGGCGATGGTGTGCATGGGGCCGGCGGCCTGGGACGGCGCAACCACCTGCTGGGCTTAATCCTCGAGCACCAGAACCAGCGGGTCGATGCGGCGGTGGAGCTCGGCGCCGACCAGATCGGGGAGCGACTGACGCGGCTGTGGGACCGGCAGGAGCAACTGTGGAGCGACCTGGTCGCCAGCTACCGCACCCTCCTGCGTCTGCCGCCGGTGCCGCGCCGCCTTGGCAGCCTGACCCGCTTAGTGGAGGCCAACGTGGCGCTGCTGGAGGCGGTGGCCGATCGGCTGGAGCAGTGGGCCACCACCTGGCCCACCCCCCCCCGATCGCCAACCCAGGCGAGCGAGGGCGGAGGGGATGCCCTGCAGCGGGTCGGCCGCGACCTGGAGACCGCCGAAATCGGACTCTTCGAGGATCCTGAGGCCACGGCCCTGTTGATGGCCGGCTCCGGAGCCAGGCGCACCGTGGCCTGCCAGCAGGTGCTGCTTTCGGTGCAGGGGTTCGAGACGGCCTGGAGGGCGACTCCCTAGCGGCCTGCCCCCTCGCCACCAGCCAGAAAGCGCTCGATCCGATACGCCAGGATCACCACCAGCATCACCAGCCAGAACCAGAGTTCCGGGAGATTGGCGTTGGCGATCACCACCAGCAGCACCACCTCGGCCACCAGCCAGGGCAGTTCCCGGCGGAAAAGATCGCGGCTTTTCGGTTTCACCAACTGGCCGGCCCCCCGGGCTCCAGGCCCCGTTTCCAGGTGCGGTCGATGGCGCGGCTGCGGTAGCCGCCGGTGATCGAGCGCAGTCCGGGCAGCACGTAGGAAAGAGGCGTGCGCCATTCCACGTAGGCATGGCTCTCCACGGTGAGCCCCTCCCGCACCGGGAACACGTCGCTGCCGTTGGAGAGGGTCCAGCGGAAGCCGTCGTGGCTGCCGGGATCCCGTTCGAGTTCAATCAGGGTGCGCATCACCGGGCCGCTCTCCACGAGGGCCTTGGCCAGCTGGGGGTTGCCGATCGTGGTGGAGATGTCCTCCTCGGTGGCGGGCAGCGTATTCACCTGCCGCACCTTGCCCACGATGCCGCCGAAACGGCTGCGCTGGTCCCACTGGGGCACCACCTCCACCGGCATGCCAGGCCTGAGTCGGCGGGCATCAGCCGGCGCGAAATAGGACACCGCCCGCAGCGGTAGCCCACTGGGTAGGCGGCCGATCGTGCCGAGCCGCTGGCCCACGGCCACGGTCTGGCCGGGGATCACCTGCAGGTCGAGCAGCTGGCCATCGCGGTCGGCATGGAGTTTGCCCTCATAGGCCAGCCGGGCCTCGGTGACCCGGATCCGGCGGCGCAGATCGTCGATGGCATAGCGACGTTGCAGAGCTTCGGTTTCGATGGCCAGCTTCACCTGCTGGAAGGCGGTGAGCACCTTCTTCTGCTCAATCCGCACCTGGTCGAGGTTCACGCCGGTGCTGGTCAGCCCCTGCTCCGCATTCACCACCTCGCTGGAGAGGGGGGCGACCACCTCCCGACGGGCCAGCCATTCGAGGTTGCGAAGCTTGCTGGCATAGGTGTTACGCAAGGCGCCGTAGCGTTCGGCATCACCGCGCAGCTTCGAGAGCGAGGTCTCCACGCTGGTGGACTCCGTTTCGAGCCGCAGCCGATCCCGCTCGTCGAGGGCACGGTTCTGCCGTTCCAGTTCCCGCAGGTTGGCGCGCTGCTGCTCGAGTTCCTTTTCGAGCACGGGGAGATAGAGCTCCACCAGCACCTGGCCGCGCCGCACCGTGTCCCCCACGGCGATCGGCAGGCGACGCACCTGGCCGGCGGCGCGGGCATCGAGCAGGCCGGCGTTGTCGGGCAGCAGCAGCACCCCTTTGCCCACCACCTCGGTGGGCACCAGCCAGAACAGCGCCCAGGCACCCACGGCGCCGCCGATCAGGGCCAGGACGGCACCGAGTTGTTGGCGGGGGCCCAGGTTGCGCAGGCGCCCGCCGGTCTGTTCCAGCCAGTGCCTCCGGGGCGGCAGCTTTGGGCTGGAGGATTCCATGGCGCCCAGCATGCAATGGCTCAGCGAATCTGTCAGCCCGTCCCCCCCGTACTGAGGGGAGGTGCCCCAACGCTGCCCGTGTTCCATGCCAGGGGCCTGGTGCTAGGGCTTGGCTGGCGCCCAGCTGAGCTGCCTGGGCATCACCACTGGCTGAGCTGCCAGGACATCACCAGTCGTGGAATGGTTCTGGGCTGATGGCTGCTCCTTTATCGACCAAGGGTGTGGTTTCGGAACCTCTGGCCCCGCTGGACCCCCGTGCCGTCGGATTTGCCCCCCGGTTCCCCTGCGGACGTCCCACCCCCGTCGCCAGCGCTGGCCGGAACGCTGCCACCCGGTCGCCACCG
>DAIQNM010000212.1:0-4981 GCA_036788375.1 Cyanobium sp. CTOTU6536
GTTGTTGCTGGTGGCGGTGGCGGTGGTTCACGGCATGGCGGCGGCGGCGGTGCCCCTCCTGCTCGCCGGCGCCGCCGGGGTGCTGGCCCCCGGCGGCCTGCTGCTGCTCTATGGCCCCTTCCACCACGGCGGCGTCCCCACCGCCCCCAGCAACGCCGCCTTCGATGCCCACCTGCGCAGCCTGGATCCGGCGATGGGGGTGCGCGATGCCCTGGTGCTGGGCGAGCAGGCCCGCAGCCTCGGGCTCGACCCGGTGGCCGATCTCGCCATGCCGGCCCACAACCGCACCCTGATCTTCCGGCGCCAGGGCGGCCAGGCCGGCTGATCGGCGGGTGGATCCGTGGATGGAGCGGCGGCTGGATCGTGACGCCCTACCTGGTCGCCTGGGAAGGGCCGGTGGGGATTGACCCGCCCGATTGCGCGGCCTCGATCGCCAGCCGGTGATTTCCCTGTGGCCTGGGGCTCCCTGCTGAGCGGCACCACCACCAACGACGGCCTCGACGGCGGCGTTGATTCCGACGGGATCGAAGGCTTTGACGGCCATGCCCACCTCGTCGGCATGGGGGGCAACGACCTCAATCCGCTTCGCCGATGGCATGCTTTGGGGTGATGCTGATCCACTGGCCCGGATCCGACCGGGCCCATACTGAGCGCCGCGGCCCAACCTCTGCGGCCCCTCGCGCTGATGGATCGGATCCCCAGGCCCCGGGCCCTGCTGGTTTCCCTGCTCGTGGTGTGCGGCCTGGGGCTGCTGTTGGCGGCCGCCCTGGTATGGGGCCCTCCCCTGCGGGCCTCGGATCCCACCCCGGCGAGCGGCTTGCCCACCACGGGGGAAGGGCCGATCCAGGCCACGGTGCTGCGGATCGGCGACGGCGATTCGATCCAGGTGCGGATCGGTGGCGAGAAGCGCACGGTGCGGCTTGCCTGCATTGATGCCCCCGAGCTCGACCAGCCCCCCTGGGGTGCCGCCAGCCGGGACTACCTGAAGCAACGGCTACGGCCCGGCACCCCCGTGCAGCTCTGGCCCAAGGCCATCGACCGCTACGGCCGCCTGGTGGCCGAAGTGATCGGCGAGCTGAACCTCAATCTGGTGCTGCTGGAGGACGGCCAGGCCTTCGTCTACCCCAGGCACGTGCACCAGTGCAATGCCGCCGAGTACCGCCAGGCCGAGTACCGCGCCAGTCGCCATCGCTATGGGGTGTGGCAGCCCGCTGGCGGCATTCAGCGCCCCTGGGAGCATCGCCAGCAACAACGGCTTCAGCCTTCCCACCGGCCCCGGCCAGCCCTGGCCCCCAAGCCCTCCTGGGGGTCGGACTGGCCTGCGCCAGCGCCCAGCGGAGCCGGAACCCCAGCTCCAGGCCGCCAAGCGGGGAGAACCCAGCTCGAGCGCCATTCCCCAGCCCCCGCCGCCACCCTGCGGTTCCAGGGCCCCAGACCCCCGAAACCAGCCGCGCCAGCTGGCTCGAACCCGGCATCCACCCCTTCGCCCCCTGCAACCAAGGCCGCCCCCACGCCCCCTCGGAGCACCCCTTCCCAGACGCCTTGATGCCCCGCCCCGCCCTCAGCAGCCAACCCACCGAACTGCTAGTGGTGCAGCACGTGGAACGGGAGGGCCCCGGCCTGCTGGCGGAGGTGGCGGCGGCGGCGGGGCTAAAGCTGCGGCGACTGCGTCCCTTCGCCGGCGACTCCCTTCCGAGGCGAATCGCCCCCCACCAGCTGCTGGCCGTGATGGGCGGACCCATGGGCGTGGCCGACATCGGCGATCCGGCCTTCCCCTGGCTGGAGCCCGTCGTGGGCCTGCTCCAACAGGCCCTGGCCGATGGCCGGCCGGTGATTGGCTTCTGCCTGGGCGCCCAGCTCCTGGCCGAGGCCGCCGGTGGCGGCGCCGGGCCCCTGGAGGTGGGCGATCCGCCCCTACCCCATCGGGAGGTGGGCTTTGGCGCGATCAGTTTTCTCCCCACCGAAGCCGCTGAACCGGTGCTCACCGGCCTGCCCGCCAGCCTGCTGGTGCTCCACTGGCATGGCGACCGGATCCAGCTGCCCCCCAGCGCCACCCTGCTGGCCTCCAGCCTGAGTTGCCCGGAGCAGCTGTTTCGTATCGGCCCGCGGGCCTACGGCCTGCAATGCCACATCGAGGTGGGCCCCGAATGCCTGGAGCAGTGGATCCGGGAGGACGCCAGCTTCGTGGCGACCGCCCTCGGCACCGAGGGTGCGGCCCGCCTCCGGGTCGATGGCAACCGCTGGCTTCAAGCAGCCACCCCGGTGTGGCGTCGCCTGCTCACCAACATCCTGAGCGAATGCCTGCATCCCACCGTCGAGCACGTTCAAGGAAAAGGCTTCTCTGAAGCTGGGCCGGCCTGAGACGTGGCCTGGAACCTCAGGCCTTCCCCAGCACTGCGGCGGGAAGCGCCTGGATCACGGCCCGGTGCTGCTTGGCCCGGAGCAGCGCCTCCACACAGCGGCCGTCCAATTTGCCAGCCCCCACCATCGAGCGCAGGATCTGCTCGGCATGGTGCTCACTGAAGGCGGCCTTGTAGGGCCGGGCCTGGGTGAGGGAGTCGTAGATGTCGGCCACCGCCACGATCCGCCCCGCCAGGCTCACCGCCTCACCACGCAGGCCGGCCGGGTAGCCGCTGCCATCGAGGTATTCATGGTGATGGGCCACCACTTGGCGCAGCAGTTGGGTCGCAGGTTTGTCGCCCAGATGAAGAGTTTCGATCAGCCGTTCGATCAGTGCGATGCCGATCGCCACGTGGCTTCGCATCACCTCCCGTTCAGCGGGATTGTGCTCCCGGGGCTTCAACAGGACCCGGTCCGGAATGCCCATTTTGCCGACATCATGCAGGGCCCCAAAACGGAACAACAATTCCGCAAAATCCGGCGGTAGGGGAAGCTCCTCCGCCAATTCCTGGGCCACCAGGCGGCAGTAATGGGACACCCGTTGGAGGTGATGGCCCGTCTGCGGGTCCCGCAGGGCAGCGATCTCCAAGATCAGCTCCAGGATGGCGTGCAGATCGGCCATGGAGCCCAGGTCATCGCCGATGCGCAGCAGCAGCAGGTCGAGGTGGGGCTGCAGGATTTCGAGGGCGGGCCCATCGAAGGCGGCCGGCCGGCTGGCATCCAAAAACAGGAAACCCAGCAGGACGTCCCGTCGCAGCAAGGGCACGGTGAGGCAGGAGCGCCAGCCCTGCGCCAGCAACCAACGGTTGTGCTCCTGAGTTGGGTCGAGTTCGGTGGCGAGGTCATCGATCACCCGGGCCTCCCGTTGGGCCTGCGGGGAGATCAGGGCGGGGAGAGAGGCCAGGGTGCGCTCGGCAAAGCGGCGCTCCGGAACCTTCGGATCGTGGCTGAGGTAGGTGCGGAGCTGATCGGTGGCCGGGTCGTGGATCACGAAGGAGATCCGACCGATGGCGGGGTCGATGCGGCGGATCCTTCCATGGACCCCCACCAGAAACTCCTGCAGATCCAGCCAGGGATCATGCAGGGTTTGGGGCAGGGCAACGAACCGTGGCACGACCTGATCGGCTGTTACCAGCTTGAACCTTAAGCGCCGAGGCGGCCTCAACCTTTGTCGATAGGCTGGCCCCATGGCCACCCCGGTGCTCGATGTTCACCACCTCACCGTCCACCGCGACGCGGTGGCGGTGGTGGATGACGTGAGCTTCTCGCTGGCCCCCGAAACCGATACGGCCCTGGTGGGGCCCAATGGTGCCGGCAAGAGCAGCCTGGTGCAGGCGCTGCTCGGGATCCTGCCCCGCAGCGCCGGAACGATCCGGTTGCTGGGCCACCCCCTTGGCCCCCGCGGCCAGCTGCCGGCGGCCGTGCGCGACCACATTGCCTACCTCCCCCAGACCCTCGCCCTGCGGGGCCGCATCCCCCTCACCGTGGCCGAGTTCGTGGGTCTGGGCTGGGACTCCCCCGGCCTCTCCCTCCCCTGGCGGGCGGGGCCGGGCCGGGCCGGCGCGGTGCGGACCGCCCTGGCCAGCACCGACAGCAGCGACCTGGCCGAGCGGCTGATCAGCGACCTCTCCGTGGGGCAGCTCAAGCGGGTGCTGCTCGCCTTCTGCCTGGTGCGGCCCCGCAGCCTGCTGGTGCTCGATGAGGCCCAAGCCGGGCTCGACTCCCAGGCCACCGAGCACTTCCACACCCTGCTCTACGGCCTGCGCCGCAGTGAGGGCTGGACCATCCTGCAGGTCTCCCACGACCTCGAGATGGTGCGACGCACCTGTGACGGCGTGCTCTGCCTCAACCGCAGCCTGCGCTGCTCCGGTTCCCCCGACCACGCCCTCAGCCCCACCCAGCTGGAACGGCTCTACGGCCCCGGCTACGTGCCCTACCACCACCATCACCCCAACGGTCCAGCCCCCCGATGAGCGCCGCTCCAGGGCTGCCGGAGCTGTTGCAGCTGCCCTTCCTCCAACGCGCCCTGCTGGCGGGCCTGCTCACCGGCGCCCTGGGGGGCGTGCTGGGGAGCTTCGCCGTGCTGCGCCAGCTCTCCTTCTTCAGTGATGCCCTGGGCCATTCAGCCCTGCTGGGGATCACGGCCGCCATCCTGATGGGGCTCAACCCCACCCTGGTGCTGGTGCCCTTTGCGGTGCTCTTCGCCCTCGGGGTCGACCGCTTAGCGCGCCGCAGCAGGCTACCCACCGATGCCCTGCTCAACATTGTCTATTCCTCCTCCCTCGCCTTGGCGGTGCTGGCCCTGAGCCGGGTGCGGAGCTACCGGGGCGGCATTGAGCAGCTCCTCTTCGGCGACATCCTGGGCGTCTCCTGGCTCGACCTTGGGGTGATCCTGCTGCTGCTGCTCGGCTGCGGGGGCTACCTGCTGCTGAGCCGGCGCAGCCAGATCCTGCTCACCCTCGATGAACCGCTGGCGATCTCCCGCGGGGTGGCGGCCGGTAGTCACCGGCTGCTGTTCATCGTGCTGCTGGCGGTGGTGGTGGCGATCTCGATCAAGGCGGTGGGGGTGCTGCTGATCAGT
>DAIQNM010000213.1:0-4970 GCA_036788375.1 Cyanobium sp. CTOTU6536
TGAGCAGCGGGGCCGCCGCCTCGCCAAAGCGGGGGGTGAGGGCCTCGGTGAGCCGGTTGGCCGCCAAAGCCAGCGGCAGAACAGGGCCTGGTTGGGTCAGAAGGCTCTCCTCGAGCGGGTCCAAACTGTATGCAGCCTCCTGGCACCGGGCTCCCGTGGTGGCGGCCAGATGGCCGAGGTAGCGGCGACCCAGCGGCGAGGCCAGCGGGTGGTGCAGCAGCCGGGGTACCGCACCCGCAGGCCAGGACCGATCAACCAAACAGCCCAGCTCTTCGACAAGGGCGCGCTGCCAGCTCGGCCAGCTCCCTAAAAAGGGCAGGGTCCGCAGCCGGCCCTGGGCCCGCAGCGCCTCGCGCAGGCGCGGCAGATCCTGGCGAACGTGCTCACCGGGCAACAGCAGCAGCGGCACCAACCAGAGCGGCTGATCAAAGGGGGGCAGGTCGGCCGGCCGCGGATCCGTCAGGGCCCGCAACAGCACCGGGGCGCCCCTGCTTCGCCGGAGTTCGGTGGCCAGGGCCTTGAGCTCGGCCGGAATCTCGCCGTTGGCCCGGCCATGCACCAGGAGCACCAGGGGGCAGGCCCCCCCTTCGGCACGATCCGGAACAGGCAGGGCAGCGGAGGGATCGGACATGGCCGCTGCTGAAGGGGGGAAGGGGCCCATGATCGGCACGGCCAATTTGCGCCGCGTCGAGCCCTGCCATGCTGCCGAACCCAGAAGCGGATGGGCCGATCGCGGCGCGGCGGTCCCGGCGAGAAGACGCTCTAGGGGCCGTAGCGCTCCGCTTCCGGACGTGGAGCTCACCACCCTGGCGACCTGGAGCAACCAGGGCGGAACGGTTGGTGCGGGACGGCAGGGTGGAGGCATGGCGCCGCAGCCTCAACCAGGAGCTGCAGGCGGCTGGTTGAGGCTGGGCCAACGACAGGACGATCGCCCCGGACTGGGGGTGGGAAAAGGATCCGAAGTCTTGGGGCGCGGATCGGTCGTCCACACCATTCGCTGCTTCCGGCTCTAGCGCGAGATGCTGCAAACTGTGGCTCAGCCATGGGCTCAGGGCAGGAGCGGGAACGATGTTTAACGATCCCGATCCGCGCGAAGCCGGTCTCATCCTGCAGGGAATTGGCCTCGCCCTGATCATTGTGTACGCCGTGACGGTGACCTCGGTCTCCCTACCCCTGGCGCCCCTTCAACCGCAGTGGATCGAACGGGTAGGCGGCAGCCTGCAGGGTGGGCCGGATCCGCAGACTCGCCATCTGGGCAGCCCTGGGTTTCCTGATGCTGATCCCACTGCAAAGCGCCGCGGGCGTGAACGTCCTGGTCAAGCAGAAACGTCAGGACCTCGCTGTGGTGAAAACCATGGAGGACGTGTTTGAGGAGATCCGCCTTGCCGATGATGAAGTCAGCCTCAAGCAGGCCATTGCCCGGGTGCCAGGCGCTCCCCCCACCCTTCCCCAGCATTTCCGCGACCCGCTGCCGAAGGTGAAGGAGCAGCTGCTTGGCGAGCTCAACCCCCAGCTGCAGAACCTCAACCAAAGCTTCGAGATCCAGCAGGGGAAGCGGTGGCGGACCTGGACCCAGGGCACCTTGAAGGACGCCCTGGTCAACCTGCTTTTCGCGATGGCCTTTCTGGTGGTCGCCCAACCCAGCTTCATCGGGCGCTTCCTCTGGGATGCCGAATCGATGGAACAAACACCGGCTCAGTCCCAAAACCTGGAGGGCCCAACCGGTGAAGCCAACCCCTTGAGCCCCAGGCCCACGTCGGGCCCAGCCGCACCCCAGGGCGGGCAGCTTCCACCCTCCGACCAGCCCGGGGCAGGGGACTAGAGCGACCCGCACCCACAGAGGTGCCTACAGGCAGGGTGCATTAGATGTATGCCTCCATGGTCTGCTCCGCCCTGGCCCGCTCCCTACCCCCTGAAGATCGCCACCCTGGCGCTCCTCACCGGAGCGTTGCTGCACCCCAGTGCCGCCTTGGCCCTCTGCCTCAGCGGCGATGCAGGCAGCAATTGCGCCTCCTTCAATCCCAGCAGCAGCTCCGCAGCCGAGACCTTTGGCTACGCCGATAGCAACCTCGCCACCAACCAATTCTTCAAGCTGAGCCTCAGCTACGCCGGCGCCAACCCGGTCACGGTGAGCAGCGTGGCCTACTCCCTCAACAACGGCACCAACTGGACGGCCTACAACAACGGCACCCTCAGCTCCGGCACCAACGGCAGCTTTGGTCCAGCTGGCGCAGAGGTTTCTTCGGGCACCCCCTTCGGCACCAACCAACTGCGCTTCCGCCTCACCATCCCCGCCGGCCTTCCCTCCAACACCGCCACCGCACCGGCCAACAATTCCATGCTCACCTTCAAGCTGGAGGCTGGTGACAGCTCCGGACCAACCGGAAACATCACCACCGCCACCCGGACCCTCGCCCCCAGCCCTGCTGCCCCCGGCCCGGTGCCCCTGCTGGGCGCCGCCGTAGCCCTGCGGTTCTCCCGCAAGCTGCGGAGCCGAATCCGCTCGCTTGGGCTGGGTTGAGGGGGGCGCGGTGCCCCCGGCCCATGAGGGCTGCCACCCGATGGCTCAGGTCCGCCGCTCCTCCCTTCGCATCCAACTGATCCAATCGGCGGAGATCTGCTTGGGGCAGGCCGCTTCGCACTCCAAGTGGTTGCTGCACCCTCCGAACCCCTCCGCCGCCATGCGGGTGGTCATGGCCCGCACCCGGCTGGTGCGCTCCGGCTGGCCCTGGGGCAGCTGGGCCAGATGGGCGAGCTTGGCCGCCACGAACAGGCTGGCGGAGGCATTGCGGCAGCTGGCCACGCAGGCCCCGCAGCCGATGCAGGTGGCGGTGTCGAAGGCGCTGGTGGCCTCCTGCTTGCCGATCAAGATGGCGTTGGCCTCGGGGGCATTGCCGGTGTTGACCGCGCAGTAACCGCCGGCCGCGATGATCCGATCGAAACTATTGCGGTCGACCCGAAGATCCTGAAGGAGCGGAAAGGCCCGGGCCCGCCAGGGCTCCAGCACCAGGGTGTCGCCATCGCGGAAGCGGCGCAGGTAGAGCTGGCACACCGTGGTGGCCTCCTGGGGCCCATGGGCTTGGCCATTGACCAGGAAGCCGCAGGAACCGCAGATGCCCTCGCGGCAATCGTGCTCAAACCCCACCGGCCGCTGGCCCGCCGCCACCAACCGTTCATTGAGGAGGTCGAGGGCCTCGAGCAGCGAAAGATCGGTGGAAAGGTCGTCCAGTCGATGGGTCTCGAAGGCGCCGCCCTGGTCCGGGCCAGCCTGGCGCCACACCTTGAGGGTGAGGGTGATACGGCGGGGCTGGGACAGGGAGGTCATCGGGACGCTAGGGCTATGGCGGAGCAGGGAAGCGGCATGGTCAGCAGCAACGTGGTCATCGGTAATTGCGCTGGCTTGGCGCCATCGCGGTGAACAGCAACGGTTCGGTACGGCGCTGCGGCGACGCCCCCTCCCGGTACTCCCAGGCGGCGATGTGGGCGAAGCGTTCGTCATCGCGGCGGGCCTCCCCCTCGGCCGTCTGAAACTCCTCGCGAAAATGGGCCCCGCAGGATTCCTGCCTGGCCAAGGCATCGCGCAGCATCAGATCGGCTAGGCCGAGGAAATCCTCCAACCGCAGCGCCTTCTCCAGCTCCCCATCCGGCCCCGGGCCGTGGTCCGGAACGCGCACCTCCTCGCGGTATAGCTCCCGCAGCTTCGCCACTTCAACGAGGCCGCGCTCCAGCTCCGGCGCGCTGCGGCTGATGCCGCAGACCTCGATCATCAGCAGCCCCAGCTCCCGGTGCACCGCTGTGGCGCTCCGCCCTGGGGCCCGTTGGCCAGGCGCGGGCCGCAGGGCGGCGATGCGGGCCTGGCAGGCAGCCACCGCCGCCCGACAGGCGGGATGGTCGGCGGTGACCTCCGGCTGGGGCGATCCCGCCAACCAGGCCGTGACCATGGCCGGGGCAATGAAATAGCCATCGGCCAGGCCCTGCATCAGGGCGCTGGCCCCGAGCCGGTTAGCACCGTGCTCGGAGAAGTTGGCCTCCCCGAGCACAAACAGCCCCGGGATCGTGCTCATCAGGTGGTAATCCACCCACAGCCCCCCCATCGTGTAGTGGGGTGCGGGATAGATCCGCATCGGCACGGCGGTGGGATCGTCGCCCGTGATGCGCCCATACATCTCCAGCAGGTTGCCGTAGCGGGCCTCGATCGCCGACTTGCCATCGCGGGCGATCGCTTCGGCTAGATCGAGATACACCGATCGTCCCCCCACCCCCACGCCACGGCCCTCCAGGCAGAGCTCCCGGGCCCGGCGGGAGGCCACATCGCGGGGCACCATGTTGCCGTAGGTGGGGTATTGGCGCTCCAGGAAGTAATCGCGCTCCGCCTCTGGAATCGCCGCGGCCGGCCGCCCATCACCGGCCTGCAACGGCAGCCAGACGCGGCCGTCATTGCGCAGGCTCTCGCTCATCAAGGTGAGCTTGCTTTGCCCGATCCCGCCGGCCGGGATGCAGGTGGGATGGATCTGGGTGTAGCAGGGATTCGCGAAAAAGGCCCCCTGGCGGTGGGCCCGCCAGATGGCGGAAGCATTGCTCTGCACCGCATTGGTGGAGAGGAAATAAACATTCGAGTACCCACCGCTGGCCAGCAGCACGGCATGGGCGGTGAAGGTCTCCAGGGCACCGCTGACGCCATGGCGGCAGACAATCCCGCGGGCCACCCCATCGACGCTGATCAGCTCCACCATCTCGCGGCGGCTGAACAACTCCACCCGCCCCGCCTCCACCTGGCGCATCAGGGCCTGGTAAGCGCCATAGAGGAGTTGCTGGCCGGTCTGGCCGCGGGCGTAGAAGGTGCGGCTCACCAGGGCGCCGCCGAAGTTGCGGTTGGCCAGGCTGCCGCCATAGTCCCGGGCGAAGGGAACCCCCTGGGCCACGCAATGGTCGATGATCGCGCCGCTGATCTCCGCCAGCCGGTGGCAGCC
>DAIQNM010000214.1:0-4901 GCA_036788375.1 Cyanobium sp. CTOTU6536
GCTCCGGCAGGCGGGCCAGGGGGTGCTTGGGGGGCAGCACCAGGGCCAGTTCATCGTTGGCGTAGGGCACCACCTGCAGCAGGTCGTTGAGTTCGCCCGGCAGTTCCCCACCGATGATCGCCAGGTCGACCTGGCCGTTGGCCACACTCCAGCCGGTGCGGCGGGTGCTGTGCACCTGGAGTTGCACCGCCACATCGGGATACTTCTGGCGAAACAGGCCGATCATGCGGGGCATCAGGTAGGTGCCGGTGGTCTGGCTTGCTCCCACCACCAGGGAGCCACCGCGGAGGTTGTGGAGGTCGTCGAGGGCGCGGCAGGCCTCCTGGCACTGGCCCAGGATCCGGTCGCAGTAACTGAGCAGCAGATGGCCCGCCTCGGTGAGCTGGGCCTTGCGGCCACCGCGGTCGAAAAGGGAAACACTCAGCTGCTTCTCCAGGTTCTGGATCTGCAGGCTCACCGCCGGCTGGGTCACATAAAGGCTGTCGGCCGCCTTCTTGAAACTGCCCTCGCTGGCGATGGCCCGCAGGATGCGGAGCTGGTCGAGGGTGAAGGGCAGATCGGCCATGGAAGGGCCCGGAGGCCGACACCGTCGAGCAGAACAGAAATCTAGTGGGGCCCCACCGATGGCCAGAATCGTGCTTCACATCCGGGTGCAACGGCCCCCATCCGCCCCCATCCGCCCCCCTTCTCCCCCATGCCGCCCTTGGCCCCCATTGGCACCCTCCACCACAGCAGCTTGGTGATGCTGGCCCTGCTGCTGGCCTTCGCGGTGCTGCACAGCGGTGGGGCCTCTCTGCGGGTCTGGGGGGTGGAGAGGATCGGCGAGCGCGCCTGGCGCCTGCTTTTCGCCGCCGTGAGCATCCCGTCAGCGGTGGTGGTGGTGGGCTACTTCCTGGCCCACCGCTACGACGGCCTGCGCCTCTGGAACCTGCAGGATCAGCCCTGGGTCGAACCGGTGGTCTGGCTCGGCACCGCCGTCAGCTTTTTGTTTCTCTACCCCGCCACCTACAACCTGCTGGAGATCCCGGCAGTGCTCAAACCCCAGGTGCGGCTCTACGCCACCGGCATCATCCGGGTGAGCCGCCATCCCCAGGCGGTGGGGCAGATCCTCTGGTGCGCCACCCACCTGCTCTGGATCGGCACCAGCTTCACCCTCTGGGCCTGCTTTGGCCTGATCGCCCACCATCTGTTTGCCGTGTGGAACGGCGACCGGCGCCTCAGCAAGCGCTTCGGGGCCGCCTTCGAGGAGCTCAAGGCCAGCACGTCAGTGCTGCCCTTCAAGGCGGTGCTCGATGGCCGCCAGACCCTGGTGGCCGCGGAGTTCCTGCGGCCCGCCCAGCTGGGCATCGCCATCGCCGTGGCGCTGTTTTGGTGGGCCCACCGCTTCATCGGCCTGGGGGCCACGGCCTTTTCCCGCACGGGCCTGGCCCACTGGCTGGGCTGAAAGGGGCTGAGCGCAAAGGTCCGGCCGGCGCGGGGCCTGGCTGGAGAGCCACACAAGGGCCATGAAGGCCGTCGCCGCCCTGCCTACACTCGGCCCAGCCCGCCCCTACCAGGATGCCCTCCGCCTCTGAGCTCGCCTGGTTGATCCCGCTGCTTCCCCTGGTGGGGGCCGCGATCACGGGGCTGGGCCTGATCAGCTTCAACCGCACGATCAACCGTCTGCGCAAGCCGGTGGCCCTGCTGCTGCTCAGCTGCGTGGGCATGGCGGCGGTGCTCAGCTACGCGGTGCTGGCCGAGCAGCTGGCCGGTGCCGCCCCCCTTGAGGTGCTGTTCAACTGGGCCAGCGCCGGCACGTTCAACCTCCAGATGGGCTATCGGGTCGATGCCCTGGGGGCGGTGATGCTCGCCCTGGTCACCACCATCGCCCTGCTGGTGATGATCTATTCCGATGGCTACATGGCCCACGACAAGGGTTATGTGCGCTTCTTCACCTATCTGGCCCTGTTCAGCAGCTCGATGCTGGGCCTGGTGATCAGCCCCAACCTGCTCGAGATCTACGTGTTCTGGGAGCTGGTGGGGATGTGCTCCTACCTGCTGGTGGGCTTCTGGTACGACCGCGACGGCGCCGCCAATGCCGCCCAGAAGGCCTTTGTGGTGAACCGGGTGGGCGACTTCGGCCTGCTGCTCGGGATCCTGGGGCTGTTCTGGGCCACCGGCAGCTTCGGCTTTGAGGAGATCGGCAGCCGGTTGCAGGCGGCGGTGGCGGGGGGCGGCCTGCCGGCCGGCATCGCCGTGCTGCTCTGCCTGCTGGTGTTCATGGGACCGATGGCCAAGTCGGCCCAGTTCCCGCTGCACGTGTGGCTGCCCGATGCGATGGAGGGCCCCACGCCAATCTCGGCCCTGATCCACGCCGCCACGATGGTGGCGGCTGGGGTGTTCCTGGTGGCCCGGCTGCAGCCCGTGTATGAGCCCTTCCCGGTGGTGCAGCTGGTGATCGCGGTGGTGGGCACGATCACGCTGTTTTTGGGGGCCTCGGTCGCCCTCACCCAGCAGGACCTCAAGAAGGGCCTGGCCTACAGCACCGTGAGCCAGCTCGGCTACATGATGCTGGCGATGGGCTGTGGAGCCCCGCTGGCGGGCATGTTCCACCTGGTGACCCACGCCTTCTTCAAGGCGATGCTTTTCCTGGGTTCGGGGTCGGTGATCCACGCCATGGAAGAGGTGGTAGGCCACGAGCCGGTGCTCGCCCAGGACATGCGGTTGATGGGCGGCCTGCGCCGCTACATGCCGATCACGGCGATCACCTTCCTGATCGGCTGCGTGGCGATCGCCGGCATCCCGCCCCTGGCCGGCTTCTGGAGCAAGGATGAGATCCTGGGCCAGGCCTTCAACACCTACCCGGTGCTTTGGGCAGCCGGCTTCATCACCGCCGGCATGACCGCCTTCTACATGTTCCGCCTGTATTTCCTTACCTTTGAGGGCAGTTTCCGCGGCAACGACAAGGCCCTGCGGGCCCAGCTGCTGAGCGCCGCCGGCAAGGGCAGCGGCGAAGGCGGCGGAGAGAGCTCTGAGGAGGGCCACGGCCACCACGCCGAGCACCCCCACGAATCGGGCTGGCAGATGGCCATGCCCCTGGTGGTGCTGGCCGTGCCTTCGGTGCTGATCGGCCTGCTGGGCACGCCCTGGCACAGCCGCTTCGCCGAGCTGCTCGATCCCCACGAGGCCGCTGAAATGGCCGAGCACTTCTCCTGGGGTGAATTCCTACCCCTGGCGGGCGCCTCGGTGGCGATCTCGGTGGCCGGGATCAGCCTGGCGGTGCTGGCCTACTACCTGCACCGCATCGACCTGGGCCAGGCCGTGGCCGCACGGTTCCCGGCCGTGAATGCCTTCTTCGCCAATAAGTGGTATCTCGATGCCATCAACGACAAAATCTTTGTGCAGGGCAGCCGCAAGCTGGCCAAGCAGGTGCTGGAGGTGGATTCCAAGGTGGTGGATGGCGTGGTGAACCTCACCGGCCTGCTCACCCTGGGCAGCGGCGAAGGGCTCAAATACTTCGAAACCGGCCGCGCCCAGTTCTATGCCCTGATCGTGTTTGGCGGCGTGATCGCCCTGGTGGTGCTGTTCAGCGCTTTCGGCTGAGGCCGCGCAGGGACTGTCCAGCAAAGCAGCGGAGTTTTCGATCAGCCCCCCATCCGATCACGGCCCCCTTCAACTTGCTGCTGATCCACGCGAACAAGGGGCCACCAGCCTCTGGTTGTGGCATCGGTAGCGATCAGCCGGTTGCTGCATCCGGCCAGCCGGGACGAAGAAGCCCTCACAGGCCTACCGCATGGGCCCATCGCCCCTTCCCCCTGCTGGGCCTGGCGATCCCTGCCACCGGCCACAGCGCCGGGCCGCGTCCGCCGCCGGCACTGCCTAGAGCGACGCCCTGAAGTCCTGTTTGGCGGCGGGGTAGCCGCTGGCTTGAAGTGCGGTGGCGCTGCTCAGGGCCTAGGGCCGAGAAGCCTGTAGGGGATCCCTACCCCACAGCAACAAAACTCGCTTGCATGCGCTACGCTGTTGTTAAGCACAACTGCTCAGATCGCCTTGGCTTCCGGCACAATGAGTCTCGCTGAGACCCCCCCCCCATTCCCGCGGCCGGCTTAGGGCAGCGCTAGGCAAAACAGCCCTCAAAGCAGCCATTGGTATTGCTCTGGCGACGGGGGTGCTGGGTGCCGGACAAGCCCGAGCCGTGGTTGTGAACGTGAATGGTCAAAACTGGAACGTGACCACTTTTACGGGGACTTACAACGACAACATCAGCAAATTCGCAACTCCGGCCAACGGCGGAGTGATGCCTTGGTTCACAGGATGCATACTTCCTTATATCCAATGTTCAAACCTTGCAGAGTCCTTTGCAAATGTGGTAGGGCAGTCTCTTGGCCTTCCTAACACCGAGGGATCCGAGGGCCCATTTTTCGCCCAGAATTACTTCCCCCGTACGTCCCCCAGCACAGCAGAGGTCTACTTTTGGCATCAGTTCGAAAACTTAGGCTTAGGCAGTCAGTACCAGCCCGCATCTTCAGTTTATACCTGGGCCCAAGCCGACCTCGCCACTGTCCCCGGCCCCCTTCCTGCCTTTGGGGCCGCTGCCGCCTTCGGCTACAGCCGCACGCTGAGGAAGCGGATTAAGGCTACCAATGCGGTTGGTGCTTCCGCCACTGCCGGTTGAGGGCAGCCGCAGAGGCAGGCCCTGCCAGGCCCTGAGCTTCATTTGCTGGCCTTTTTGGGGCCTTTGAGCATGCCTGGCACCATGACGGGCATTTTGATTACTGCTGCGGCAAGCCATGGGCAGGACAGGGTTGGAATCGGTTTTGCTGGCTTACTCACCGAATTCATCCCCCCTTTTTTACACCCCGGTGCTCTTTTTCTGGCCAACGCTCATGGCCGGTTGATTTGGTTCTGATCCCATCGCGCCC
>DAIQNM010000215.1:0-2635 GCA_036788375.1 Cyanobium sp. CTOTU6536
TTCCAGCTCTCCACCCGGCCGATGCTGCTGGTGCGCGACGACCTCTACATCCGCGCCATCAACCGCGTGTTGGTGCCGGTCGATGGAACCGGTGTCGGTGATGACGCGATCCGGCTGGCCTGCGAACTGGTGGCCGGAATCCCCGGCGGAACCCTCACGGGGCTCCATGTGACCCGCCAGGACATCACCCCTTCCCGCGGAGGCCGCAGCCCGGCCGATGAGGTGCTGGACACAGCCGTGCAGCGGGCCAGGGGCTACGGCGTGACCATGCAGCCCCTGCACCGCACCGGCGACATCGGCCGCACCGTGTGCGCCGCAGCCGCAGAGATCAAGGCCGACCTCATGGTGATCGCCTCCCAAGACCGCCGACCACTGGTAGCCAAGGGCTTGGTCGACCTTGACCGCCTGCTGGGCAGCTCCGTGAGCGACTACATCCGGGTGCATGCACCGGCTCCGGTGCTGCTGGTCCGCGAACCGGAAAGCGTCCGTTGAGCCGACGGCCCCGAGAGGCTGCCAGCGGGGGGAATTCAGCCCCCCTGGCGGCTGCTGGTTTGGATGTAGAGAACGATCAGGAACACGGCCGGAACCAGAATGAACATGAGGCTGGCAACGAAGCCGAGATCGTTGGTTTCCATGGCGTGCGGGAGGTCCAGGCTTCAGGTTCCACACGGACCGTATCACCGCCCATCGGGCCCTTCCGCCCCAACTTCATCGCTCGTTGTGGTCGGCGCCACCGCCTCCACCGCGGCGGCATCAAGCCCAGCGCCGTCTTCCTCAGCGGCCGGCGGCTCAGGCGGGGCTGGCCAGGCCGTGGGGCCGGCGGGCAGGGGGCGGGCCAGGGCCGCCTCCACCAGCGCCTGCTGATCGCTCAGCCCCCCCTGGGGACGGGTCAGGATCAGCACCGAATGCTGCACAAGGGCCTGGCAGGCCAGCCGCCAACTCTCCGGACGCCGCCGCAACTTCTGATCCTCCACGGCGGTGCGGGGGCTCAAGGCCACGGCGGGGCCTGCCGGCACCACCTCCACGAAACAGGTGATGCACTGGCCGCAGCCGCCACAGTTGCCGAGCTTGCCCTTGAGGCCATACAGCTCGATCCCCTCCCGCAGGGCCACCTCTCGGAGGTTTTCCCCGGGGTAGCACTCCAGGTCGCGGCCTTCCCGCACAAATCGGATCACAGGCATGGCTCGGGCCCCTTGGATGCTCACCATTCTGAATCCCGCAGTTGCGGTCCGTAACCAGCACCCCCGCGGGGCGTCCAGCAGCACCTACGATCGCGACCACACCCAGACCTGACCCCCATGGGATTGCCCTGGTACCGGGTGCACACGGTCGTGATCAACGACCCGGGCCGCTTGCTCGCCGTGCACCTCATGCATACCGCTCTGGTAGCCGGCTGGGCCGGCTCCATGGCGTTGTATGAACTCGCCATTTTTGACCCTTCCGACGCCGTCCTCAACCCGATGTGGCGGCAGGGCATGTTTGTCATGCCGTTCATGGCCCGCCTTGGTGTGACTGGCAGCTGGGGGGGCTGGAGCATCACCGGTGAAACCGGTGTGGATCCAGGCTTCTGGAGCTTCGAGGGCGTTGCCGCCGCCCACATCATTTTCAGTGGACTCCTGTTCCTCGCTGCCATCTGGCACTGGACCTACTGGGATCTGGAGATCTGGCAGGACCCCCGCACCGGCGAACCTGCCCTTGACCTCCCCAAGATTTTCGGCATTCACCTCCTGCTGGCTGGCCTCGGCTGCTTCGGCTTCGGCGCCTTCCACCTCACTGGCGTGTTCGGCCCTGGCATGTGGGTCTCCGACCCCTACGGGATTACCGGGCACCTGGAAAAGGTGCAGCCCTCCTGGGGACCGGAAGGATTTAACCCCTTCAATCCTGGCGGCATCGTGGCCCACCACATCGCCGCCGGGATCGTCGGCATCATCGCCGGCATCTTTCACATCACCACCCGACCGCCGGAGCGCCTCTACAAGGCCCTGCGAATGGGCAACATCGAAACCGTGCTGGCCAGTGCCATCGCCGCGGTGTTCTTTGCGGCCTTCATCGTGGCCGGCACCATGTGGTATGGCGCCGCGGCCACGCCGATCGAACTGTTCGGCCCGACCCGCTACCAGTGGGACCAGAGCTACTTCAAGACCGAAATCAATCGGCGCGTTCAAACAGCCCTCGACAACGGTGCCACCAAGGAACAGGCCTGGGCTTCGATCCCCGAGAAGCTCGCCTTCTACGACTACGTGGGCAACAGCCCTGCCAAAGGCGGCCTGTTCCGGGTCGGCCCCATGGTCAACGGCGACGGCCTTCCCACCGGCTGGCTCGGCCATATCTCCTTCACCGATAAGGCCGGCCACGATCTCCAAGTGCGCCGTCTTCCCAACTTCTTCGAAAACTTCCCGGTGATCCTCCAGGACGAAACCGGAGTTGTTCGGGCCGACATTCCCTTCCGTCGTGCCGAGGCCAAGTACTCCTTTGAACAGCAGGGAGTGACCGCCACCGTCTACGGCGGTGCGCTCAACGGCCAGCAGTTCACCGATCCTGCTGACGTGAAGCGGCTGGCCCGCAAGGCCCAGCTGGGTGAAGCCTTCGAATTCGACCGCGAGAAGTACCACTCCGATGGCACCTTCCGCAGTTC
>DAIQNM010000215.1:2735-4897 GCA_036788375.1 Cyanobium sp. CTOTU6536
AAGCCTTCGAATTCGACCGCGAGAAGTACCACTCCGATGGCACCTTCCGCAGTTCGCCTCGGGGCTGGTTCACCTTCGGCCACGCCACCTTCGCCCTGCTCTTCTTCTTTGGCCACATCTGGCACGGGGCCCGCACCCTTTACCGTGATGTTTTCGCTGGTATCGACCCCGACCTGGGCGAACAGGTGGAATTCGGTCTCTTCCAGAAGCTGGGCGACCGCTCCACCCGCCGTTTGCCGGAGGGCTACGTGCCGCCGGCCGGCACCACCCTCAGCTGATCCGATCGGCTGACATCCGGACCTCGCCCTCCCCTACCGAGAACTCCCCATGGAGAGCTTCGCCTACATCCTCATTCTGGCCCTGGCCATTTCCACCCTCTTCTTCGCGATCGCCTTCCGCGATCCCCCGAAGATCGGCAAGTGATCACCGTCCCAGAACCTTCCCACCCCTGCCTAGCAGGGGTTTTTTCATGGCTGCCGGCTTTGATCAGCCGCCGGAGACGGGCGGTTTCACTGCGCTGGCGGGATCGAATCGGGAAGCACCCTTCTCAAGGTGCAAATGATTGTCTACACTTGAAAAACAAATCCCGAGCTGCCGGGCATGCAATGCCCTTCCTGCCAACACACCGATAGCCGGGTGCTTGAATCTCGAGCGGCTGATACTGGCCGTAGCGTGCGCAGGCGGCGTGAATGCCTCAATTGCGACTTCCGCTTCACCACCTACGAGCGGGTCGAAACCGTGCCGATCACAGTCTTGAAGCGCAACGGCTGCCGTGAAACCTTCAACCGCAGCAAACTCCTCCATGGCCTGTTGCGGGCCTGCGAGAAAACCGGCCTGGAGCCCGCCCGATTGGAGTTGGTGGTGGATGACATCGAACTCGCCCTGGGCCAACGCAACGGCCGTGAGGTAACCAGCAGCGAAATCGGTGAGTTGGTACTCCAAGAGCTTCGCGGCATGAGTGAGGTGGCCTACGTGCGCTTCGCCTCCGTTTACCGGCAGTTCCGCAGCGTCAGCGATTTCGTGGCCACCCTTGAGGGTCTTGGTAGTGGCGCTACAGCCGAAGATCCCGAGCCAACCCTTCTAGCGGTGGTGGGCTGACGCCCACCGGGGATGGGCAGCTAAGGGGGCAACGTCTTGGTAGATTCTTGAATCGCCCACGCACGGCTGGCGGGCCAGCGTGGCGCGTTCCTTCGCACTGCCTAGGGCAGACCGCCAACTTTCCATGACTGTCACCCCCACCGACACCGACGTCGCCATCCTCGAGACCGAAGCCACCGCAGAAGCAGCGGAGCTCGATCTCGCGATTCCGGAGGATGTTCCCTCCGCCGATGACTCCAGCAGCCGGGGGGCCGGTCGTGACAGCGAAGGCGTGGGCTTCACCCTCGAGGACTTCGCCTCGCTGCTCAGCAAGTACGACTACAACTTCAAGCCGGGCGACGTCGTCAACGGCACCGTGTTTGCCCTGGAATCGAAGGGCGCCATGATTGACATCGGCGCCAAAACGGCTGCCTTCATGCCTCTTCAAGAGGTGTCGATCAACCGGGTCGAGCATCTCTCCGACGTGCTTGAGCCCGGCGAAGTCCGCGAGTTCTTCATCCTCAGCGAGGAAAACGAAGACGGCCAACTCACCCTTTCCATCCGTCGCATCGAGTATCAGCGGGCCTGGGAACGGGTGCGTCAGCTCCAGAAGGAAGACGCCACCATCTATTCAGAAGTGTTCGCCACCAACCGCGGTGGTGCCCTGGTTCGGGTCGAAGGCCTGCGGGGCTTCATCCCCGGCAGCCACATCAGCACCCGCAAGGCCAAGGAGGAGCTGGTGGCCGACTTCCTCCCTCTCAAGTTCCTGGAGGTGGACGAAGAGCGCAACCGCCTGGTGCTCAGCCATCGCCGCGCCCTGGTGGAGCGCAAGATGAATCGCCTCGAGGTGGGCGAGGTGGTGCTCGGCACCGTGCGGGGCATCAAGCCCTACGGCGCCTTCATCGACATCGGCGGCGTCAGCGGCCTGCTCCACATCTCCGAGATCAGCCACGAACACATCGAGACGCCCCACACGGTGCTCAATGTCAACGACCAGATGAAGGTGATGATCATCGACCTCGACGCCGAGCGGGGCCGCATCTCCCTCTCCACCAAGGCCCTCGAGCCGGAGCCGGGCGACATGC
>DAIQNM010000216.1:0-4873 GCA_036788375.1 Cyanobium sp. CTOTU6536
GGCTGAACTGGGCCGCAACCATAAGCTCATTCAAGGGGCATGACGGGGCGGCCGGCCGGGCCCAGGAGCACAAGCCAATAAGGCAGGCAAGGAACAAGGCAGGCAAGCAACCCGGCGGCAAGCATCGCCTCGTCCTGCGCCAGCCCGATATGACGTGCTGCAACCGCTGGAAGGACGGCAGCCCCTTCCGGGCTGGTCCGAGACAACGAGGAAAACCCGGAGCGCAAGCGGCTATTTACCCGCACGCCATGGCACCATGACAACCCTCAGGCGTGGCGCCGGCCAGCAGCTGTCGGAGGATCAGGCACACCGCCACGGCCCCCATAGCCGGCCACCCTGATCCCGATGGACCTCACCTATCGCCTCAACAGCTACCTGAGGCCCACGCCACCGGCCCCTGGCGAGGGCCTGCGGCTGGGGATCTGGCAGGGCACCGGTACGGCGGCCACGCCCGGGGCCGTGGCCGAGAACCTCGAACGCCTCGAAACCGTCTGCGGCCTCGCCGCCGCCCAGGGGGTGCAGCTGCTGGCCTTCCCGGAGCTCTACCTCAGCGGCTACATCGTGACCCCGGAGCTGGCCCGGCGCCTGGCCGAGCCGGTGGATGGCCCCAGCCTGCAGCGGGTCGCCGCCGCCGCCCGCCGCCATGGCCTGGCGGTGGCCTGCCCCTACCCCGAGCGGGCCCGGGTGGCCGGCCAAGAGCGCTTCTACGACGCCATCGCCCTGTTTGGCGCCGATGGCTCTCTGCTGCGCAACTACCGCAAGACCCACCTCTGGGGTCCCGATGAAAAGCTCTGCTGGAGCCCGGGCTACGAACACCCCGAGGAGGGGCCGGCCTTCACGGTGCAGGAGGTGAATGGCTTGCCGCTCGGCTTGCTCAATTGCTACGAGGCGGAGTTCCCCGAGCTCAGCCGGCGCCTCGCCCTGCTCGGGGCGAAGTTCGTGCTGATCCCCACCGCCGCCGACACCTGGGCCCTGCTCAGCAATGGCCAACGCACCGACCGCCCCTATCCGGATGTCTCCCGCACCCTGATCCCAGCCCACGCCATCCACAACAACTGTTTTGTGGCCTACGCCAACCGCTGCGGTGAGGAAACGGTGAATGGCACCGTGATGGCCGCCTACCTGGGCAACAGCATCATCTGCGGGCCCCACGGCGATGTGCTGGTGGCTGCCCGGCCCGAGCCCACCCTGCTGCTGGCCGATTGCATTCCCGCCGACTACGGCCCCCTCCACCCGGCCGGCACCCGCTACCACGCCGACCTGCGCCCCGAGCTCTACGGCTGACAAACCTGAGGCTGAAATGGCGATCAGGGCCGCGGCGGAACCCGTCCCAGAACCGTCCACAGATCCCTGCTCCCGTTCCATAGGGTGAAGGCTCCAAGCCGGCTTCGCCCCGCCATGGCCACCCCTCCCCTGCCCGCCTCCGAGGACCTGGCCCGCTACTTCGAGGCCCGCGGCGAGATGGGCAAGCCCTGGATCTGGCACCTGATGCGGCTAGCCAAAATCCGCGAAGCCAAGGAATCGATGGATCCCCAGGCCTACCTGGCCAGCGTGCAGGAGGCCCATGCCGACCTGATGCGCCTCGGTGAGTTCTGGAAGGGCCGTGAGGAAGAGGTGTTCACCGGCCGCTACCAGCCCCCTAGCTTGATCGAACCCCTGCCCGGTTCGCCGGAGGATCGCTGAGGGCCGTGGTCGAAAACGAATCCCCAACGGAGCTCCAGAGCTACGGGATGGCGGCCCTGATCCGTTTCACCCTGCTGGGGCTTTATCTGGCCCTGGTGCTGCCTTTGCCCGTGCTGGCCCCACCGGCGTTGCGGCCCCTGCTCCTGGCGGCGGTGCCCCTGGGGCTGGTGGCGGTGCTGGCGATCACCAGCGAGCGGGTCGAAGTCGATGGCAGCGGCATCCGGGTGGGCCATCCCCCCTGGTGCGCCTGGCTGCTGCGCCGCGGCTGGCAGCTTCCCTGGAGCACGATTCAATCGCTCACCCCGGTGGGCACCAGCCAGGGCGGCAAGGTGTTCTATGTGCGCGACCGGGCCGGGGGCGCGTTCCTGCTTCCCCAGCGGGTGGAGCGGTTTGGCGATTTTCTGGAGCGGTTTGGGGCTTCCTCGGGCCTGGATCTGACCGCGGTGGGGCGGATCAGTCCCCCCTGGACCTACCAGTTGCTGGCCATTCTTTGCGCCCTGATGCTGGGCGGGGAAATTCTTACCCTGGCGTTGGGTTTGCCAGGCACCTGAGGGTTTGGCCCTCCCTGATCTCAGTCCGAGCTGGCCTCAGCTCAAGGCGGCGATCCGGGAGGGGGGCACCCCTTCGGCGCTCACCACCTCAAGATCCTGCTGGGGGAGGGTATCGAGACTGAAGCGGTAGCCCTGCTGGCGCATCGTTTCGATGCCGCCGCCCTCGCCCAGGCCCGCCTGTTCCAGCTTGCGGCGCAGGGTGAGCACCTGGGTGTCCACCGAGCGCGGGCCGCCACTGAACGGGGGCCAGGCCATCCGCAAGAGTTCCTGGCGGCTGCGCACCACCCCGGGCGGCATCAGCAAGGCACAGAGCAGGGCGAACTCGCGGGGGCTCAGCTCCACTGGCTGGTCCCGCAGGGTCACCTGGCGCAGCAGCAGGTGCACCTCCAGCGGGCCCACGCAGACCCGTTCCTGCAGGCCGGCGCCGCTGCGGCGCAGCAGGGTGCGACAGCGCGCCGCCAGTTCTTCCAGGCCAAAGGGTTTGCGGAGCACGTCATCGGCGCCGGCATCAAGCAGCGACACCACCGGTTCGGAGCCGGCGCGGGCCGTGAGCACCATCACCGGACAACGGAGCTGGGCGGCCAGCCGCAGGGCCGAGGTTTCCTCCAGCAACTCCGCACTCACCAGCAGATCGGGCGCCTGCTCCTGACAGATCTCTAAGGCTTCGCGCACCGTGGCCACGGCGGCGGCCAAATGGCCGTCCTGGCGGAGGCGCTGAGCGAGCACCGTCCGCAGGGTGGCATGGGGGTCCACCACCAGGACTCTGCGGGCTTGGCCGGCATCAGTGGTGGTTTCCTGAACCATGCAGCTTGCCTTTGCGGTTGCCTTCAGGTTGCCTTTTGAACGGGGTGGGGCCCGTTCGATCAACAGCTTCCCCGAGTTGAGACCGGGGTGGACCCATTGATGTGCGCACCCTAACGGATTTGTAAACGATCATCGCCAATTCGCCGCTGCCTTCCAAACCGGCCTAGGCCCCTGGCCGGGATCCCGCCCCCTCCCCAGCCCCTGGCGTTGACGTGGGGCGGCACAATGGATCGATGGGCCAGAGCCCCCTTGATCGTGCTGCAACACCCCGACGCCATCCGCCACTTCCAGTCCCTCTGTGATGCCTGCCAGGAACTGGCGCATCGCTTCCACGGACCTGCCGAACTGCGGCTCTATGCCGATGGCTATCTCCATGCCCTGCGGCGCACCGCCGTGCTCGATCCCCTGTCCCAGCGCCGTTTGGAGGAGCTGATCGACCGCTGGATCATGGATCCCTCCAGCTTCATCGGCCCCGATGGCGACCCCCGCACCCTGTTTGAACAGGAGAGGAGCCGTTACTGAAACCTGGGCTCAGAGGGCTCAGGAGGCGAGGGCCACGGCCAGCTTTTCGCGCAGTTCACCGGAGTTGTACATCTCGATCAGGATGTCGGATCCGCCGATGAACTCGCCCTTCACGTAGACCTGAGGGATCGTGGGCCAGTCGGACAATTCCTTGATTCCCTGACGGATTTCCATGTCGGAAAGCACATCAAAGGTTTCAAACGGCACCGCCAAGGCCGTGAGGATCTGAACCACGTTGTTGCTGAAGCCGCACTGGGGCATCAACTTGTTGCCCTTCATGAACACCACCACCGGGCTGCTGGTGATCAGGGCCTCAATCCGTTGCTGGGTGCTGGCGTCCATGGCGGTGGGGAGAGCTGGGTGAAGGAAAGGGGGGATGGGGGCGAGGGCTGTTGATCCGCCCTTCAGGAGGGACTGGAGGTCTGCACCGCCAGGGCGTGGATCGCTTCGCTGGCCAGTTCGCTGCGCAGGGCGCCATAGACCAGTTGGTGCTGCTTTACCCGAGCCAGGCCGGTAAAGGCATCGGAAACCACCCGCACCTGCAGATGGTCGCCGCCACCGGTGAGATCTTCCACCTCCACCGTGGCATCGGGAAGGGCGCGGCGGATGGCCTCGCGAACCTGATCCGGATGGACCATAGGGGAAAGGGAAACCAATGGGTTGATTGAGAATCTAGGGCGGCAGCCGCGCCCGGCGGCGGCTTCAGGGGGCTGGGGCGCTGTAGGGCGTGCTCACGAAGCCCAGTTCCAGCAGTTGCTGGTAGGCCTTGCGGCCCGGCTCACTGGAGGGCGACATCACCTTCACCACCTCCACCAGCAGGGGCACGGCCACCTCCGGCTGGCCCTGGCGCCGGAACAGGGCTGCCAGTCGCATGTTGGCCTGCACCAAGTACTCGAGACTCAACCGCGATTTCTCATCCATCTCCCGGGGGATGCGGGCATCAAGGCCCCGGAAGGCCCCGCTGAGGTCGCGGTAGAAGCCCAGCAGGCGGCGGCTGGCGTCGCGGGCCTGGTCGTAGGCACGGCGGGCTTCCACCAGGTTGCCGGCGGCCACGGCGGCATCGCCGCGGGCGATCAGCGCCTTCACGGCGGTGGCATCAAAGGCGGTGCCGGTGGCGGCCAGGCTCTTGATCTCCTCCTGGGCCTGGGCGGTAGCGGTGGCGATCGGCAGCACCGGCAGCAACAGCGCTAGGCCGGCGGCCCCCCAGGTGACCAGGCTTCCGGCCAGGCGGCGGCGGCCTGAGGCCTGACGGCTGGGCGCCCGGTTGGACGGAACTTGGGAGGCGGAGGGCCTGGGCACGGGGGGGCCGGTGG
>DAIQNM010000217.1:0-4833 GCA_036788375.1 Cyanobium sp. CTOTU6536
TGGGCGGCGAGGTGGTGCGGCTGGAGGTGGCCGACGAGATGCCCGATGAGGTGGTGCACCTGCTGATGGAGGGCACCGCGGTCGAACCGGAGGACCTGTATCGCATCAACGGCCCCCTCGGCCTTGACGACCTGATGAGCCTGCTGACCATCCCCCTCCCCGAACTCAAGGACAAACCCCACAAAGGACGCACCGCCCCGGCCCTGAGCCGCGCCCAGCGCAGCGAACTGGGGGATGGCTCGATCAAGCCTGAGGAGTTTGAGAGCATCTTCTCGGTGCTCCGCCGCGGCGACGTGCTGCTGCATCACCCCTTTGACCTGTTCGCCACCTCGGTGGAGGAATTTCTCAACCAGGCCGCCGACGACGCCTCGGTGCTGGCGATCAAGATGACCCTCTACCGCACCTCCAAGGATTCACCGGTGGTAGCGGCCCTGATCCGGGCCGCCGAGAACGGCAAACAGGTGATGGCCCTGGTGGAACTCAAGGCCCGCTTCGACGAGGACAACAACATTCAGTGGGCCCGCCAACTGGAGAGCTCCGGCGTGCATGTGGTGTACGGCGTGCTGGGCCTCAAAACCCACACCAAGGTGACCCTGGTGGTGCGGCGGGAGAAGGAGCGCCTGCGCAGCTATGCCCACATCGGCACCGGCAATTACAACTCCCGCACCTCCAACCTCTACACCGACCTCGGGCTGCTCACGGCCCGGGAGGACTTCGGTCAGGACCTGGTGGAGTTGTTCAACTACCTCACCGGTTTCTCGAAGCAGCAGAGTTTTCGCCGGCTGCTGGTGGCGCCGGTGACCCTGCGGCGGGGCATGGAGGATCTGATCCGCCGCGAAATCGTCCATGCCCGCGAAGGGAAGGGCGGATTGATCCGGGCCAAGATGAATGCCCTGGTGGACCCGGCGATCATCGGGCTGCTTTACGAAGCCTCTGCCGCTGGGGTTCGGATCGAGTTGGTGGTGCGGGGCATGTGCTCGCTCAGGCCCGGGTTAGCAGGGTTGAGCGAAAACATTCGGGTGGTGAGCGTGATCGGCCGCTTCCTCGAACACTCCCGCCTGTTCTGGTTTGGCAATGGCGGCGAAGACGAACTGTTCATCGGCAGCGCCGACTGGATGCCCCGCAACCTCGACCGCCGGGTGGAAGCGGTGGCGCCGGTGCAAGATCCGGAGTTGCGGGAGCAGCTGATGCAGCTGATGGAGCTGTACCTGCAGGACAGCGAGGCATGGCATATGCAAAGTGACGGCAGTTTTGTGCAGCTGCAGCCAGAAAACGAAGGCCAAGTCACCCAGGCCCTGCTGATGAAACAGTGGCGAAGGGTGTTGAAAAGGTAACCAAAATCACAGGGCCACAAGCCCTTAGGGACCGATCAAGGAAATCTTCCACTTCAAACTGTTCGATCCGGCCACGCGGTGCTACATTCCGGCCAAATTCATTCGGAGGCCTGGGGTGATGGGGACACCTCTGCATTCCGCACCGATCGGCGCGCCCGTCCAGGGTGCTTCCGGCGATGCGAATCAGCTTGAATCCAAATCGACGACCAAACGCAAAGCCGCCACAAGTTCGGCTCGAGCGGCGGCCCAGCGCTCTGCTGGACGGCTCAGCGCCGATTCGATCGGCTGGTACCTGAGCACGATTGGCCGGGTGCCACTGCTGACGGCGGCCGAAGAAATCGAACTGGCCCACCATGTGCAGGCCGGCAAGGAGTTGCTTGCCCTTGGCGACGGTGAGCTCAGCGCCCAGCAGAAACGCCGGGTGCGCATGGGGCAGCGGGCCCGCGACCGGATGATGGCCGCCAACCTGCGACTGGTGGTGAGCGTGGCCAAGAAATACCAGAATCAAGGGCTGGAATTGCTGGATCTGGTTCAGGAAGGGGCCATCGGCCTGGAAAGGGCGGTCGACAAGTTTGATCCCGCCATGGGATACAAGTTTTCTACCTATGCCTATTGGTGGATCCGCCAGGGGATGACCCGCGCCATCGACAACAGCGCCCGCACCATCCGGCTGCCGATTCACATCAGCGAAAAGCTCTCGAAGATGCGGCGGATCACCCGCGAGCTCTCCCATCGGCTGGGGCGCCAGCCCAACCGCCTGGAGCTGGCCCATGCCATCGGCACCACGCCGGAGGAACTGGAGGAGCTGATGGCCCAGAGCGCCCCCTGTGCCTCCCTCGATGCCCACGCCCGCGGCGAAGAAGACCGCAGCACCCTGGGTGAGCTGATTGCCGATCCGGCCAGTGGCGAGCACTTCGACTCGATGGACCGCCACCTGCAGAAGGAGCACCTGGGGACCTGGCTCTCCCAGCTCAACGACCGGGAACAAAAGATCCTCAAGCTCCGTTTCGGCCTGGAGGGCAGTGAACCCCTCACCCTCGCGGAGATCGGTCGCCAGATCAACGTGTCCCGGGAGCGGGTGCGGCAGCTCGAAGCCAAGGCAATCCTGAAGTTGCGGCTGATGAGCAACCTGCAACAGGCCGCCTGAACGGCGTGATCAGCAGCTGGTGGGTGGGCCAGGCGATGGGGGTGGCCGCGGCGCTCCTGTGGCTCTCGCTGGTGGCGGCCGCCTCCCTCGCGGTGCGGCAGCGCTGGCCCATGCAGCGGGAATGGAGCCGGAAGGTGGCTCACATCGGGGCTGGGCCGGTGGTGCTGATCGCCTGGGGGTTGGGCATTGATCGCTGGCTTGCCGTTGGGGCAGCCGCGCTGGTCACCGCCCTGGCGGCCCTGAATCACCGCCGGAAGGTGCTGCCGGCCATCGAAGACGTGGACCGGGCCAGCTACGGCACCGTGGCCTACGGCGCCTCGATCACCCTGCTGCTGCTGCTCTGGTGGCCCCAGCAAAGCGCGGCAGCCGCAGCGGGGGTGATGGTGATGGCGCTGGGGGACGGACTGGCGGGGCTGCTGGGCCCGCAGATTGTTTCGCCGCGCTGGAACGTGCTGGGCGAACGGCGTTCCCTTGGCGGCACGGCGGCCATGGCCCTGGGCAGCCTGGCGGGGCTGGGCGTGGTGGCCCTACTGGCGCCGCAGGTCGCACCAGGACCCGCCGCCCTCGTGCTGATCGCCCTGGCGGCCACGGCCCTCGAACAGGTGGCCTGGCTTGGGATCGACAACCTCACCGTGCCCCTGCTAGTGGGGGCGCTCTGGAACCTGCTGCGCTAATTCCCCCGGACCAAGGAGGGCACGAATGGGCCCAGGCTCAGACGGCGGCCAGTTGCTGCTCCCGCACCGCCCGCACTGCGGCGGCAAGCTCGTCGAGCAAGCCCAGGGTCGTGGGCAGATTGATGCAGGCGTCGGTGATGCTCTGGCCGTAGGTGAGCTGGTTGAGGTCGGCGGAAATCTTCTGGTTGCCCTCGACCAGATGGCTTTCCAGCATCACGCCCATCACATGGATCGAGCCGCCCCGCACCTGGGCGGCCACCTCGCGCAGCACCTCACCCTGACGGCGGTAGTCCTTGTTGGAATTGCCATGGCTGCAGTCCACCATCAATCGAGCCGGCAGGCCATCACGCGCCAGCTGGGCGGCGGCGGCCTCCACGGCTTCCAGGTGGTAATTGGACCCTTCCTTGCCACCCCGCAACACCAGGTGGCCATCGGGGTTGCCGGTGGTGCTCACGATCGCCGCATTGCCCAGCTGGCTGATGCCAAGGAAATGGTGGGGTCGGGCCGCCGACTCCATGGCGTTGATCGCGGTGGCGACACTGCCATCGGTGCCATTTTTGAAGCCGATCGGCATCGACAATCCCGAAGCCATCTCACGATGGGTCTGGCTTTCGGTGGTGCGGGCACCAATCGCGGTCCAGCTGATCAGATCGGCGATGTATTGGGGCACCACGGGATCGAGCAATTCGGTGGCCGCCGGCAGGCCCAGGTCGGCCAGGTGGAGAAGCAGCCCCCGGGCCCGACGCAGGCCGGTGTTGATGTCGTAGCTGCCGTCGAGGTGGGGATCGTTGATCATGCCCTTCCAACCCACCGTTGTGCGGGGCTTCTCGAAGTACACCCGCATCACGATCTCGAGATCATCCTGATGGCGCTGCTGGGCCTCCAGAATCGCGGTGGCGTATTCCCGGGCCGCCCCCACGTCGTGAACCGAGCAAGGGCCCACGATCACCAGCTGGCGCCGATCCCCACCATGGAGGATCGCCTTGATGCGCTCCCGGGCCCGCTGCACGGTGCGGGCCGCCTGCTCGCTGATCGGCAGCTCCGCGTGCAGCACCGCAGGCGGCACCAGGGGGCGGGTTTCGACGACGTGGAGATCGGAGGTGGGGATCATGAAGGACAGACGCCCTGGCAATCCAGAAATCCACCCTAAGGGGGCTGGCGGCGCCTACCGGCAGCGCAGGGGCTCTGAACAGCAACGGCAGCGGCGTTTCGGTCAATGGGTATGCACCGGGTCGATTGCGGTGCTGGCGGGGCAGCCGCTGCTGGATCGGACTCGCCTTTGAGCACGCCTGGGTTGCACAGGGTGGAACTGGCAAGGGGAAGCCCTGGGCTCTCTGTTGCCTCCCGCCTCCTGTGCCCCCTGCCACTCCAGGCGCTCCAGGCGCCCCCGCGGACAGCGAGCCGCCCTCAGCTCCGCCAGAATTGACAGCACCACAGCGCTCCTGGCCCGGCCTGGATTACCTCGGTGCCATCCAGGCCAGCGGTGGCCTGATCCTCGGCCTGATCGCTCTTTTTTCTTCCTATGACCACATCACCGCCTTCGGCCACAACATCGGCCTCCAGCAGCAATGGGGCATCCCCCTCATCGCTGCCTCGGTGGCGACAGTTTTTATCGACTCTCAACTGGCGACCCGTGCGCGGGATCGAGCTCGAGATCGAGCAGATCAAGCAGCGCTCG
>DAIQNM010000218.1:0-4814 GCA_036788375.1 Cyanobium sp. CTOTU6536
GGCCAGGCCAGTGCCGAGGCACGCCGAGCCGAGCAACTGTTCGCCGCAGGGGCCACCAGTGCCAACCGGGTCGAAAAGCTGCAGGCTGACGAAAGCAGCGCCAAGGCCCAGCTGGCCGAAGCGATCGCCACCAAGGCAACCCTGGTGGAGGATCTGCGTTCCAGCCGGGCCTCCCTGGACAAGGACAAGACCGAACGGGCCAAGGCCACGGTGCTGGCGCCGTTCTCCGGCACCATCTTCAAGGTGCATGCCCGCCCCGGCGACAAGGTTGGTGAGGATGGCCTGCTGGAAATGGGCGACAGCAGCCGCATGGGCGTGATCGCCGAGGTTTATCAGAGCGATCGGCCGATGATCGCCCTGGGTCAGAAGGCCAGCCTCAGTGCGGATGGTTTCAAGGGCCGCAAGGTGGAGGGCCAGGTGGTGGAGATTGCCCGGGAGGTCAGCCGTCAGACCGTGTTCAGTGGCCAGGCCGGCGAGAACCTGGACCGGCGAGTGCTGGAAGTGAAGATCGGCCTTACCCCGCAGGAGTCGGCCCTCGCCAGCCATCTGAACTACCTGCAGGTCAATGTGCTGTTCGCCCCGCTGACCGCGGCCCAGCAGGCTGACCAGAAGGCGGCCCGGGATCGCGTCCTGAGTGGCGCGCCATGAACCCGTTCGCCGCGCTGCGCCGCACGCCCCTGGCCTGGCGGCAGACCAGCCATCGACCGATGCGGTTGCTCGCCGCCATTGCCGGAGTGAGCTTCGCCAACGTGCTGGTGTTCTTCCAGCTGGGTCTGGCCAGCGGGTTGTACGCCAGCCAGAAGCGGCCGCTGCAGCGCCTCAATGGCGATCTGGTGATGGTGAGCCGCCGCTACACCAACCTGGGCGAACCGCTCAACCTGCCGCGCAGCCGCCTGTTCCAGGCCCTCGGGGTGCAAGGGGTGGAAGCGGTAACACCCCTGTACATCGGCAAGACCGACTGGCTGAACCGCGACAGTCGCGAGAAAAAGCAGGCCCTAATTTTTGGTCTGGCGCCGGAGAATCCAGCCCTACGCATCCCCGAACTAGAGGCCGATCGCGGCAAGTTGCTGCGTCCCGATGGCCTGTTCTTCGACACCCTCTCCAAGAAGGCGGCCGGTCCAGTGGCCCGGATCGTGGCCAAAGACGGCTTTTATGACACCGAACTGCGCGGCAAGCGGGCCGTGGTCAACGGCCTGTTCACCATGGGCCTCACCTTCGCCGCCGACATCAACCTGCTGACGTCGGCCAGCAACTTCAAAAACTGGTTCCCCGATCAGAGCAGTGACGACATCCAGCTCGGGGTGATCCAGCTGCAACCGGGCGTCAGCCGCGAACAGGTGCAGGCCACCCTGGCGAGCTTTCTCGATCCATCGGTCAGGGTGCTGACCCTCCAGCAGCTGGAGGCGGTGGAGGTAGACCACTGGCGCAACAACACCTCCTTCGGTCTGATCTTCAACCTGGGGGTGCTGGTGGGCCTGATCGTCGGCGCGATCATCGTCTACCAGATTCTCTATTCCGACGTCAGTGATCACCTGCCGGAATACGCCACGATGAAGGCGATGGGCTACAGCGATCGCTTCGTCGTCGGCATCATCGTGCAGGAATCGGTGCTGCTGGCTGCCCTGGCCTTCGTGCCCAGCCTGGTGCTGGCGATCGGGCTCTATGCCGTGCTGGCCAACTCCACCTCGCTGCTGATCGCCATGACCGCCCAGCGAGCCGTTGCGGTGTTCGCCCTGACCCTGACGATGGCGGCCGGATCGGGCTGGCTGGCCACCGGCGAGCTGCGGCGGCTTGATCCCGCCGACATCTTCTGATGGGGCCGCTGGACGCTGCAGCCGGCTCACCCGATCACAGCGGGCGCGACCTGCGGATCGAGGTGGAGCATCTGAACCACTGGTTCGGCGAGGGGGCAACCGCCAAGCAGGTGCTCACCGACATCAACCTGACCGTGCATGCCGGCGAGATCGTGATCCTCACCGGCCCCTCCGGCTCAGGCAAGACCACCCTGCTGACCATGCTCGGCGGCCTGCGGGCCGCCCAGAGCGGCAGCCTGCGGGTGCTGGGTGAAGAGCTGCTGGAGGCCGACAACACCACCCTGACCCGGCTGCGGCGCCAGGCCGGCTTCATCTTCCAGGCCCACAATCTGCTGCCCTACCTGACGGCCCTGGAGAACGTGCGCTTCGGCCTGGAGGTCAGCCCCGTCTGGCTGGGGCAAGGCCGGCTGGCGATGGATGACTGCGCCGCCGCCATGCTGGGCCACGTGGGACTGGGGGAACGGGTGCATTACTACCCCGAGAAACTCTCCGGCGGCCAGAAGCAGCGGGTGGCGATCGCCCGCGCCCTGGCCCCCAGCCCCCGATTGCTGCTGGCCGATGAACCCACCGCAGCCCTCGACAAGACCTCCGGCCGCGATGTGGTCGACCTGTTCCGCCAGCTGGCCGACAGCCACGGCGCCGCGATCGTGATGGTTACCCACGACAACAAGATCCTCGATATCGCTGACCGAGTGGTGAACCTGGAGGACGGCCGACTGGTGGCGAGCGCCTGAGCCCGAGGCTCAGCCCAAATCCCCCAGCCGTCTGCGGGCCAGGTCCGCCTGGGCTTCAGCTTCGGCCAGATTTGCCTTGCACTCCAGCACCACCTCAGGCGGAGCCTTATCTGCAAAGTTGGGGTTAGCGAGGCGACCCGCCAGGCCCTTGATCTCCCTATCGGCCTTGGCGATGTCCTTCTCCAGGCGGCCGCGCAGGGCGTCGAGATCCACCAGGCCCTCGATGGGCAAGAGCACCTGCAGCTCACCACTCACGCCGGCCAGGGCCTTGGCGGCCGGAGCAGCTTCGGCCTGCTCGGGGCTAAGCACCGCCACGCTCTCGGCTCGGGTGAGGGCCGTGATGTCGGGGCTGGCCTCCTGCAACAGGGCTGCCAGCCCAGCGCGGCCAGTCACAAACGACACCGGCGCGCTCTGGCTGGGCTTGAGCCCCGCCAAAGCCCGCAGGTTGCGCACCACCCGAATCGCCTCGATCAGCTCGGCAAACTGGGCCTCAAGCTGGTCGTCTAGATCGGCCTGATCAAGCGCCGGCCAGCTCTGCAGGGCCAGAAAGCTGCTCTCTGGCTGGCCAGTGAGGCCGTGCCACAGCTCCTCACTCAGGTGCGGCATCAGCGGATGCAGCATCACCAGCAACTCGCCAAGAACCTTGGCCAACACGGCGCGGGCGGTGCGCTGGTCGGCAAGGGCTGCTGGGCTCGGGTTTTCACCTGGATTGAGCCGCCGCTTGATCAGCTCCACATACCAATCGCACACCTCGTTCCAGGCGAACTCATAAAGCCCCTTGGCCGCCTCGCCCAGGCCGTAGTTGCCATAGCGCTCAGCGATATCAAGGTTGACGCGGGCCAGGCGCGAAAGGATCCAGCGGTCGGCCAGCTGCAGGGCCGCAGCATCGGGCTCGCCCAAACCGGCCGGCGTTTCGCCGTCCAGGTTCATCAGGGCGAAACGGGTGACGTTCCAGAGCTTGTTGGCGAAGTTGCGCGAGGCCTCCACCGTGGCGGAGGTGTCGGATTTGCGGTCGTAATCGAGGCGGATGTCCTGGCCGGCACCGGCCACCTCACGCACCAGGGCGAAGCGCAGGGCATCGGCGCCGTAGCGCTCGATCAGCAGCAGCGGGTCGATGCCGTTGCCAGACGACTTACTCATCTTGCGGTTCTGTTCATCCCGCACCAGGCCGTGGATGTACACGTCTTTGAAGGGAATCCAAGGGATTCCAGAACCTTCCCGGCCACTCATTAGGGCGCCGGCCATCATCGTCATCCGGGCCACCCAGAAAAAGATGATGTCGAAGCCCGTCACCAGCACGCTGATGGGATACCAACGGGCCAGATCGGCGGCTTCGGCATCAGGCCAGCCCAGGGTGGAGAAGGGCCAGAGGCCGCTGGAGAACCAGGTGTCGAGGGCGTCGGGGTCCTGCTCCAGCACCACGGGATGGGCGTGGGTGCCGCCGCCAAATTGGGCTTCCGCCTTCGCCATGGCTTCCGACTCATCGCGAGCCACCACATAGGGCGTGTTGTCGGTGATCACATCGCCCGTTTCACTCACCACAAACCAGGCGGGGATGCGGTGCCCCCACCAGAGCTGACGGGATATACACCAATCGCGGATGTCGGTGAGCCAGTCGCGATACACCTTGCTCCAGCGCTCCGGCACGAAGCGGGGATCGGCGTTCTCGAGGGCTTCACGGCAGCGGGCCGCCAGCGGCTCGGTGCGCACAAACCACTGGGTGGAGAGCAGGGGCTCCACCGGCACCTTGCCGCGATCGGAGAAGGGCACGCTGTGGCGGTAATCCTCCACCTTCACCAGGAAGCCTTCGGCGTCCATGGCCGCCACCACCGCTTGGCGAGCGTCGAAGCGATCAAGCCCGGCGAAGCGGCCGGCCGCTTCGTTCATCGAGCCGTCCTTGGCCATCACTGTGATTAGCGGCAGGTTGTGGCGCTGGCCGATCGCGAAGTCGTTGGGGTCATGGGCTGGGGTCACCTTGACGCAGCCGGTGCCGAACTCCGCATCCACGTGGTCGTCGGCCACGATCGGAATCTGGCGGCCCACCAGGGGCAGGGTCACGGTCTGGCCCACTAGCTCGGCGTAGCGCGGATCCTTGGGATTCACCGCCACGGCCGTGTCACCCAGCAGGGTTTCGGGACGGGTGGTGGCCACTTCCAGGAAGCCGGCGCCGCTGGTCAAGGGATAACGGAAATGCCAGAGATGGCCGTCCACCTCCTTCATCTCCACCTCCAGATCGCTCACCGCCGAACCGGAGGCGGGGCACCAA
>DAIQNM010000219.1:0-4772 GCA_036788375.1 Cyanobium sp. CTOTU6536
GCCATCGCTGCCCGGGTGCTGGCTCAGCAGCACGCTGTAGCCATGGCTGGCCAGATGGTTGGCCCAGCCCATGAAGCTGGTGGCGTCATCCCAGATTCCATGGGAGATCAGCACGAGCTGCCCGTTGCTGCCCCGCTCCGGCCGGACCACCTCCACCACCAGGGGGCGGGGGCGGTGGGCCACCACCCGGCTGGCGCTGGTGTGCATGGGCCTGAGGGGACCCGGCTTGGCTAGGGCCGGGTCCACGGCCTGGGGCATCCGGCCTGCCAAGCGCTGATCCGCCTGCCGCTGCTGGCGGCTGATCCTGCCGATGTGCCAAACCGCCTCCTCCAGGTCGATCGTCACCGAGCGTCCCGGTAGCTCCCGCAGTACCCCCGCCAGGGTGAGGGTCCCCTGCCGGGCAGCGGCCTGTTGGAGCGCATCCACCCAGGCCATACCCCCCGGGCTATCCACCGGCAGATCGTCCACCCCCACCACGCTGGAGAGGGCCAGCAGGATCTGCTCCTTCAGCGCGGTGCCTGCCGCCTTGTCCAACACCTGGCTGGTCTGGATCGGTAGGGGCTGTTGGAACAGGTCCACCAGCTGCTGCCCGAAGCTGCCGCCGCTGGCTCGGTTGAGTTCGGCCACGTCGCTCTTGCCCCGCAGCAGGCTGGCTGGATCGCTCAACTCGCTGAGTTTGAGCGTGAACGCATCCGGCAGCAGCGGCAACCGGATCAGCACCATCTCCACCGCCATGGCCGGACCGCCGCTGAGCAGGCCCAGGACCAGGGCCAGGGCGGAGGTGCGGCGCCAGCCCCCCCGGGCGGGCCTGCCCTGACTCACCTTGGAAAGGCAAGGACCCGGGTGGTCGCGGTCCGTTCCAGAGGGCTGGGCGGCGAGCATCGCCATCGCGGTGGAGTGTGTTCCTGGAATCCTGATCCAATACCGCTTCGTTGACGTTGCCGGTTTCGATGCAGCTTCTTGAACCACCCACATAGTCACCCCGATCCCGTCACCCTGTGCCGTTGCCCGTGATCAAACACCGCCGGATCCCGAACCATTGCAGCGCCGCCAACCTCCAGGGCGCCGACCTACGGGGGTGCGACCTGCGGCACAGCCAGCTCGCCGGTGCCCGCCTGGAGGGTGCATCCCTGGCCGGTGCGCGGTTGCCGGCGGCCCGGCTGGGCTGAGGCTGCTGGGCAATACATGGGATTGGGGCCTAATTGGCCTACCCTCCCGGCGCTGAACCATGCCCAGCTGCCCCCCTTGGCTTCCCCGTACCGCAACCAACTGGCCGCGATCCTGGCCCTGGGTTTGGCGATGCGGTTGCTGTTCAGCCTGATTTTGCCGCCCGGCTACGACGAGAGCTATTACCTCTTCTATGGCCAGCACCTCGACCTGAGTTACTTCGACCATCCCGTGGCCATTGGGGTGTGGTCGTGGCTGGGCAACCGGCTGGGCGGGGGGATCGTGGCGCTCCGCATCCCGGTTCTGCTGAGCTTCACCGTCTCCACCGCCCTGCTGGCGGAGGCCACCCGCCGGGCCTTTGGGGCGAAGGCCGCCCTGCTGCTGGCGGGCCTCGCCACCCTCTCGCCCCTGCTGCTGGTGGGGGGCGGCCTATTGCTCCTACCCGACAGCCCCCTGTTGCTGGCCCTTTCCCTGCTGATCTGGTGGCTGGAGCGCCATCCCCTCAGCCAGCCCTCCACTCCCCGCCACCGCCTGGTGCTGGGGGGGCTGCTCGGTCTGCTCACCCTCTGCAAGTACCAGGCCTTTGTGTTGATCGCTTCGCTGCTCGTGCTGCGGCTGCATCAATCGTGGCGGCTACGGGCCTATCGCCCCGTCGAAACGCTGCAGGTGCTGATCTCCTGGCTGCTGGTGTCCTCACCGCTCTGGCTTTGGAACCTCAGCCATGGCTGGGCATCGCTGGCCTTCCACACGGGTCGGACTACGGCAAGGGTCGGCTTCCAGCCGGCCGGCACGCTGCTCTTCGCGCTGAGCCAGTTTGCCCTCCTTTTCCCTCCGATCGCCCTGGCCCTACTGGCCGGATTGCGGGCCAACCCCCTCCGCCATCCGGTGCTGGCGCGGCACCAGGAGTGGGCTTGCACCCTCCGCTGGATGGTCATGCCCCAGTTGCTGTTATTTCTGTTGCTGGCCGGCCGGATGCAGGTGCTCCAAACCTGGCTGCTGCCGGCCTGGTGGTTGTCGCTTCCCCTGGCCGCTGCCGCCCTCGTGCCGGCCTGGGAGCGGCGGGATCGGGGCGTGCTCCGGGCCGCCCGAGTGACGGTGGTGCTGGTGCCGCTGCTGTGTCTGCTCGCCGCCAGCCACGTGCGCTGGGGCCTGGCCAGCGCCCTGCTGCCGGGTGGTGTCGATACCTCGGCCGAGCTGATGGATCCGGTCCATCTGCGCCGCACCCTCCATCAAGACCCCGGGATCTGGAGGGCCCTCACCGAGGCCGAGGTGATTGCCACCAACCGCTACGAAATGCCTGGTTTTCTGGCCCTGGCCCTGCGGGGTGAAAGCCGGGCCCGGTACACCGTGTTCTCCCGCGATCCCCGGGGCTTTCGTTTTTGGCGGGCCAGGATCCCGCCATCGGCCCAGCGGGGCGTCTTTTTCACCCTCCGCTCCGATGCCAGCCGGATCGCCTCCCTGCAGGCCGCAGGTCAGCTGCAGCAACTTCAATCCCTTGGCCGGGTCAGCTTGATGCGGGGACCCCGCCAGGCCTTGGAGCTCGATTTCTATCGCTTCAACCCGGCCCGTTCCTCCCAAGACCCGTTTCGCACCCCTGAGCCGACCTCAGCCCAGAGGCCAACCGCCGAGGGTCGGGGCTGAGGTCGCCAAATGGCGAAGGAAAGCCGGCTAACGGATTTGAACCGATGGCCTTCGCTTTACAAAAGCGCTGCTCTACCACTGAGCTAAGCCGGCGATGGGCTGCAACCAACCCGCCGCTGAGCCTAAGGCCGGGCCAGGGCCCAGAGCACAAGCTGGGTGCGGCTGCTGCAACCGGTCTTGGCCAGCAGGGTGGAGATGTGGCTCTCCACGGTGCGGACGCTGAGGTAAAGCACCGCGGCGATTTCCCGGTTGCTGGCGCCCTTGCCCAGCACCTCCAGCACCCGGCGCTCGGCCGGGCTCACGGTTGGCCAGATGGGGTTTGGCAACGAGCTGCACCGGATTGCCCCAGCATTCCCCAAGGCCGACAGACCGATTGCGCTGCATTCAGCCCATGGTGTTCACGGCCCGGGAGATCACGATCACCAGCAGCACCAGCATCAGTGAGGAGTGCAGCAACTGGATGGATTTCAGACGCGATCCCACCGGCGAGTGGTTTTCGGGGGCACCCAGGGTGTTGCTGGTCATGACGGTGAAATACAGATAATCGAGGAACCCTGGTAGCCAGTGGGGATTAGCACTGACCGCCTCCCGGGGGAAAATGAGCTCGCAGAGATGGTCGGGGTGATGCAGATGCCGCACCTGGCCGGGGTAATCGACAAACCAATACCAGAAAAGAAAAATCAGGTTAAGGGAGCAATACAGCCCTGCTGCGATCAGCAATAGGTAAAACGAGCCAATTTTGAAGGAATAGATCCCCGCCGTGATCGTGGTGATATTGAGCAGCAGGTCAAGGGTGGAGAGGACGCTAAAGGCAAGAAGGGTTTTGCGGATTTGGTGGTGCCCCAGTATGAATGTACGCAGAAGGTTGATGGTCAGCAGGGAAAGAATGCCGCCCAGGATAAGCTCAGAGAGGCCGAAGATCGAATGGTTGATTGGCAGTTGCTGCTTGGCAATGCTGCGAAAATGGGCATAGCTGTTGATGCTGATCGCCAGGTTGATCAACGGCGCCGCCGCCAGGGCCGCCAGGTAAGGGGTGTTCTGGGCGGGCCGCGGCAGGTGATGCAGGGGTAAGGGCTGGGTCATGGGGGCTGACATCTTGGGCCGATTGCCCCGCGCTTGTCAGCCCTTCGGCTGCCGGGCTCAGGGGATTGGACTGGCTTCCACCGGATCGCTGTCCTCGGCGCTACTCAGCCCTGGAGCTGCGGGGCCTGAGGCCAGGGCTGCGCCATCGCCAACGGCCGCCGTTCCCTCGGGGCCTGGGGCGGCGGCCAAGGTTGCGTCTGCAGGGCTCTGGGGAACCAAGGGTCGCGCCCTACGGATCGGCAGGTTCGCCACCAGTGCGGTGACCCGATCGCCGGTCTCCAGGCTCACATCGCCCTCCTCAAGGTCGATTTCCACGTACTTCTGCACCACCTCAAGGATCTCGCGGCGCATCTGCTCAAGCAGTTCGGGGTTGAGGTCGCTGCGGTCATGGGCCAGCACCAGTTGCAGCCGTTCCTTGGCCAGGGCGCCACTGGGTTTCTCGCGGCCCAGCAGGCGTTGGATGAAATCGAACAGGGTCATCGCCTCAGAAGGTCCCGGATTTGCGCAGCTTGTCCAGCAGACGGGCCCGCAGGCCCCGTCGCTGCTTGGATGGATCGATCAGGGGCACCTCCTCGCCCCGCAGCCGCCGGGCCACGTTGACGTAGGCCCGGGCCGCAGGCGAGCCGTTGCCGTTGAGGGTCAACGGTTCGCCCCGGTTGGTCGAGACGATCACCTGCTCGTCCTCCACCACCAGGCCCAGCAGCGGCAGGGCCAGGATGTCGGTGACATCGTCAACCGAGAGCATCTCCTGGTTGACCACCATTTTTGGCCGCACCCGGTTCAGCACCAACTGCACCGGCTTGACCCCCTGGCTATTCAGCAATCCGATCACCCGGTCGGCATCGCGCACGGCCGAAACCTCCGGGGTTGTGACCACGATT
>DAIQNM010000220.1:0-4718 GCA_036788375.1 Cyanobium sp. CTOTU6536
CGGTGAGCAAGAGGCTCAGCAGGCTGGCCAGCAGCACCATGGCCAGCACCTTGGATTGCACACCGAGTTTGCGGAAGAGTTTGATCACCATGGCGGGAGAAGGATCGAGAGCTAGGAAACGGTGGGCTGGGCCGCGCTGCCTGGATCGGCAAGCAGTCGATGGCGGCAGTCGCTTAGGACGGCAAGATCCACCTCCACGCAGGAGGTGCCGTCATACTGAAAGGGATTGTCGAGATCTTTGATGAGCAGCAGAAGATAGGTAAAAGAAGTAAACAGAAAACAGGAGACCACCAGGTTTTCACTGAAGCGATCGGCTCCGATCAGCAACAGAGCCAGCACGGCTCCCACGAGGAAAATCTCGAGCATTGCATAGGCAGGCCCGAGGAAATCGGTGTTGCGGTTGATGGCCATCTTCTGAAGTAGAATGCGGATTCTGGCCAGCTCCGGCAGGCCACGATCGCTAACGGAATCGCCGCTGTTGAGGCGCAGATCGGCAAGGCAGCGGTTGAGCTGAGAGAGGGATGCTTCGAGCTGATCGAAGCCGGCAGTATTGGTGAGCCATTGCTTGGCCTTGAGCAGCAGATCGGCCAGTTGGCCGCTAAGTTGTGAGCCATCGTGGTTGGCATGGAGGCTTGCCGTGTAGCGATTGATATCCTCAATCGACTCAACGGCATTGATGAGTTGAATCAACATCTCTTCGCTGGCGTTATAATTGGCTAGGGTCCCACTGAGCACGAAGGCGATCACGAAGGTGGCGGCCCCGAACAGGGAGCCCGTGAGCGAATCAAACTCCCAGGGCTCCAGGCCGATCGAATGAACCGCAAACTTGGCCAGGGCAAATAGCGCCGTCAGGGGCAGCACCTTCAGGAAAAGTCGCCACTTCGGAGCCGGTGGCGCGACGGCGGCGTCCGGTGCTGCGTCCACACTGCAAGGCGATCGATCGGGCCAACCATAGGCGGGGTGGCCCAGTAGGACATGAGCGAAATCTTCCCGATCGCCCCTCGCTAGGAAGGCGGGATCCGCAGGCTTCTTCCTGGGGCCGATTCAGCCGGGGGGCTGGGCTTCGAAGAAATCGCCCAGCCTGAGGTCCGTGCGTCGCACCAGGGCGAAGAGGGTGCCGGCATTGCCGCGGCACACCCGCAGGTCGTGATCGAGCACGGTGATGTCCAGCCAGGCCGGGAAGCTCTGGTTGACCATGCGCAACAGCTGCAGCCGCCGCTCGCCGATCTGGGGGCCAAGCCAGCCGCCCCGCTCAAAGCGCACCCCCACCCGCTGCAGGCCCTCCACCGTGATTCGCGCTTGCACGGCAATGGCGGCCAGGGGGCCGATCGGTCCGGCCAGCCGCAGCAGGTTCATGCCCCGACCCCGCTGGGGATCCAGCAGCTGCAGGTTTTCCAGCCAGGGGGCCACCAGCAGGTAGGGCTGGTTACCGCTGCTCCAGCGCAGCTCCCACACCCCCGCCAGCCGATCGCTGTCCACCGCCAGGTTGGCGGGCTGCAGCCGCTCCAATTGCTGCAGCAGCTCCTTCACCCGCGGCGCCTCGGCCGCCGAGCTGGGATGGCCGCGGTCCCGCAGCAGCTGCAGCAACTCGGAGCGGCAGTCGGCTGCGCTGTGGCCAGGGCCCAGGCCGCTCAGCGGCGGGCCCGAATCCCCGGATCCGCTCGTGGCATTCCCATCTGAAATCATCGCGATCGGATCCGCTCCCTTCGCCTGCATCATCGGTGACACCGGTGGCTGCTGCCGGGCCGGTTGGCCCCCGGATCGCCTCCCCCGACCGCGGCCGCCGCCGCTCAGGGCGCCAGAACCCTGGCCAGCAGCGTCAGTTCCCGACCCTGCTGCTGGATCAGGCCCCAGCGCACGCCCCAAGGGGCGGTGGCAAACAACCGCACCATGGCGCCCACCAGTTGGGGCAGGGGCAGGGTGTTGGTGAGGAAGCCGCTCCATTGGGCGGTGGGTAGGGAGAAAAAGGTGGTGAAGAAGGCGCGAAGCTGGTGTTCCGGGTAGCGCATCAGCTTCTCCAGGCCGAAGCGGAACAGGGCATGGCGGCGCCGCAGCTCCAGGGGCCAGAGGCCGCCCCAGGCTTGGCGGGCCACGGCGGCGCCATCCAGCTCCGGATCGGCCAGGGCTGCGGCGATGGCGTCGGCCAGATCCGGGGCCCGCCGCAGCAGGGAGCCCACCAGGTAGCCCGAGGCTGGGTGCACCATCGAGGCGGCGCCGCCAAAGCCCACCACTCGCTGGTCGAGGTCGGGCAGGGGCAGGTTCATCGGAAAGAGGCACAACTCCTCGTGGTCGATGCGCTCCACCGTGATGCCGCGCTGGGCCAGCCGCCGTCGCAGGCGCTCCTTCAGCAGCGGGAAGGGGAGTGGTGGAGCCAGGGCCAGGGAGGTTTCCTCCACGAAAAACACACCGCCGCCCAGGTCCATGGCGTAGAGGAAGGTGGGCGCTTCTCCCTGGCGCTCCGCCTCACTGAGGTGGTCGGCGCGGAAATCCATCAGCACGAACTGGCCTTGCTGCACCGGCGGCGTCGAAAAGGTGCCCACGATGCCGTAGGCCGCCTGGCCCGCCACCGGGCCTTCATCCGGCCGTTGCACGAACACCGGCTGATGGCCGCTGGCATCCACCACCAGCCGGGCGGTGAGGTGCTGCCCTTCGGCGGTGATCACCTCCGACTGCTTCGCTTCATGGGCGATGGCGCTGGCCAGGCCCCGGTGCCACACCACCCCCTGGGCCGCCAGGATCGCCAGCCAGTGCTGCTGCAGGGCCCGCTTGTCGAACAGGCCGTAGTCGAGACCATGGCGGGTGGGTTGGTCCGCAAACCAGCTCTCCGTGTCGGACCAGCGGTGGCCGAGCAGCTGGGAAAGGCCGGCCCGGTCGGCTTCCGCTGCCCAGATGCCGTAGGTGTTGGCCCAGGGATCCTGCGGATCCTGGGCGGCCAGCGCCTCGACCCGCAGGCCGCGGCCAGCCAGTGCGGCGGCAATGGCCAAGGCGGCCGGTCCGGCGCCGATCACCAGCACATCGGCAGGGAGCTGGGCGCCCAGGGTCAGGCCTCGTCAGCTGGGGCAGGATCGCTGGCTTCGCCGCTGGCCTGGGGCCCCGGTTCAGCTGCTTCCTCGCCGTTGGCGGAGCCCTCGGGGCTGGTGAGTTCCTCCCCCTCCCCTTCCGGGGCCGGGGGCACCAACACCACCTCAGCCAGGCGGTCGCCGGCATCGATGCGCTGCAGGCGCACGCCGGTGGCCGCCCGCGACTGCTGGGGTATGGCATCGGCCTGCATCCGCACGATCACGCCCCGCTCGCTCACCAACAGCAGCTCCTCACCGGCTCCGAGCACCTTGAGGCCCACCAGCCCATCGCCATCGCGGCGAAACTTCATGCAGCGCAAGCCCATGCCGGCCCGCTTCTGCAGCCGGAACTGATCCACCGGCACCCGCTTGCCCAGGCCGCTGGCACTGGCCACCAGCACCCAGGGCCCCTCGCTGGCCGCCACTTCGTCGCCTTCGTCGTCGTCGGCTTCCCCGGCGGCGCTGCTCGCGACGCGGTCGGCGAGCTCAGCCGGCAGCACATCCATGCTCACCAGTCGGTCGCCCTCGCGCAGGTTCATGGCCCGCACCCCCCGCGCCGTGCGTCCGAGGGGGCGCAGCTCCTCATCGCTGAGGCGGAAGTGGATGGTCATCGCCTTGAGGGAGCCGATCAGCACGCTGTCGCCCGGAAGGGCAAGGCGCACCCAGCGCAGGTCGTCGCCGTCCTCCAGGGAGATGGCAATGAGGCCGTTAGAGCGAATGTTGCTGAAGGCCGAGAGGCGGGTGCGCTTCACATAACCGCCACTGGTGAGCATCACCAGCTGGCCCTCGTCGTCGAAGGCACTCACCGACACCAGCGAGGTGATCGCCTCCTCGCGGGGAATCGGCAGCAACTGCACGATCGGCGTGCCCTTGGCGGTGCGGCTGCAGATCGGCACCCGGTAGGCGGGCACCGAATAGACCACCCCGCGGTCGCTGAACAGCAGCAGGGCATCGTGGTCGTTGCAGCTGATGAACAGCTTCACCGCCTCCTCGCCCTGGCTGCGGGTGCCGGCCTTGCCGCGGGTGCCGCGGCTGGTGGCCTCGAACTCGCTCACTGGCATCCGCTTGAGGTAGCCGTTCTCGGTGAGCAGCACCACCGAGCGCTCGTTGGCGATCAGATCGATGTCGTCGAGGCCGCCCTCCAGATCGAGGATCTCGGTGCGGCGCGGGGAGTTGTAACGGCTGCGGATCGCCTGGAGCTCATCGGTGATCAGGCCGAACACCCGCTCCCGCCGCGCCAGGATGTCCTGGTAGTCGGTGATCTTGGCGAGGAGATCGTCGTGCTCCAGCCGGATCTTGTCCGCCTCCAGGGCGGTGAGGCGCCGCAGCTGCATCTGCAGGATGGCGTCGGCCTGCACGTCGCTCAGACCGAACTGATCCATCAGGCCCTGGCGGGCCGAGGCGGTGTCGGCGGCCGAGCGAATCAGGGCAATGATCGCGTCGAGGTTGTCGAGGGCAATCAAGAGGCCCAGCAGGATGTGGTCCCGCTCCTCGGCCTTGCGCAGCAGGTAGCGGGTGCGCCGCTCAATCGTCTCGATCCGGAAGTCGAGGAACACCTCGAGCATCTTGCGCAGGGTGAGCAGGATCGGCTCGCCCTTCACCAACGCCAGCATGTAGGCGTTGAAGTTGTTCTGGAGCGGCGTGAGCTTGAAGAGGTTG
>DAIQNM010000221.1:0-4636 GCA_036788375.1 Cyanobium sp. CTOTU6536
GGTGTGGATGATGCGCCAAGCGGGCCGCTACATGAAGGTGTACCGCGACCTGCGCGACCGGCATCCCGGCTTCCGCGAACGCTCCGAGAACCCCGATCTCTCCTACGAGATCTCGATGCAGCCCTTCCACGCCTTCGCCCCCGATGGCGTGATCCTCTTCTCCGACATCCTCACGCCGCTGCCGGGCATGGGGATCGACTTCGACATCATCGAGAGCAAGGGCCCGATCATCGAGCCCGCCATCCGCAGCCAGTCCCAGGTGGATGCGCTGAAGCCCCTCAACCCCGCCGAGGCCCTGCCTTTTGTGGGCGAGGTGCTGGGCCGCCTCCGGGCCGACGTGGGCAATGCCGCCGCGGTGCTGGGTTTCGTGGGCGCCCCCTGGACCCTGGCCGCCTACGCGGTGGAGGGCAAGAGCTCCAAGACCTACTCGGTGATCAAGGCGATGGCCTTCCGGGAGCCGGCGCTGCTGCACCAGCTGCTGGGCCACCTGGCCGATTCGATCGCCGCCTACGTGCGCTATCAGATCGATTCCGGTGCCCAGGTGGTGCAGCTGTTCGATTCCTGGGCGGGTCAGCTGAGCCCGATCGACTACGACACCTTCGCGGCGCCCTACCAGAAGCGGGTGATCGACCAGGTGAAGGCCACCCACCCCGACACGCCGCTGATTCTCTATATCTCCGGCAGTGCCGGCGTGCTGGAGCGCATGGGCCGCACCGGCGTCGACATCATTTCGCTCGACTGGACCGTGGACATGGCCGATGGCCTCGCCCGCCTGCCGGAGCACATCGGCGTCCAGGGCAACGTGGACCCCGGCCTGTTGTTCGGCACCCCCGAGGGCATCCGCGAGCGCATCCTCGACACGGTGCGCAAGGCCCGCGGCCGCCGGCACATCCTCAACCTTGGCCACGGCATCCTGCCCGGCACCCCTGAAGAGAATGCCCGCGTCTTCTTCGAAACCGGCAAAGCCGTGAACGAATTGCTGGGGGCAGCCGTTTGAGCGCAACCGCCGCTGCATCCGCCGGAACGGCGGGAGCTGCCGGGGGGCCGGCCCGCATCCTGATCACGGGCGCCGCCGGCTGCGTCGGCCAGTACACGGCCGACCATCTCTATCGCAACTCCAACGCCCACCTGCTGCTGCTGCTGCGCGACCCCAGCAAGCTCAAGGCGGTGCCAGCCAACGATCCCCGCATCACGCTGCTGGTGGGCGATCTGCGCGATCTGGATCCCCATGCCGATGCGATCGCCAGCGCCACCCGCGTGATCCACACGGCCACGGCCTGGGGCGATCCGGAGCGGGCCCAACAGGTGAATGTGGTGGCGGTGAAGCGGCTGCTGGCCCTGCTCGATCCGGCGCGAATCGAGCAGGTGATCTATTTCTCCACCGCCAGCATCCTCGATCGCAACCTGAAGCTCCTGCCCGAAGCGATGGCCTACGGCACCGAATACATCCAGACCAAGGCCCAGTGCCTGCAGGACCTGGAGGTCCATCCGCTGGCGGAGCGGATCGTGGCGGTCTTTCCCACCCTGGTGTTTGGCGGTCGGGTGGTGCCGGGCGACCCCCACCCCACCAGCTACCTCACATCCGGCGTGAAGGAGGCCTTCCCCTGGCTGTGGCTGGCCAAGTGGCTACGCACCGATTCCAGCTTCCATTTCATCCACGCCGCCGACATCGCCACGGTCTGCGCCCACCTGGCCACCACGCCGCACCAGCGGAATCCGGAGCCGGGCCAGGGAGCGGTGCGGCGGCTGGTGCTGGGCCAGGCGCCGATCACGATCAACCAGGCCGTGGCCACCCTGGTGCGCTGGCGGCGGGGCTGGGCGGCGCCGGTGGGGCTCGATCTCACCCCCTGGCTGATCGAGGGTCTGATCAAGCTGCTGCGGATTGAGGTGAATGCCTGGGATCGCTTCTCGATCCGCCAGCGACACTTCGTGCATCAGCCGGTGAGTCCGCCGGAGCGGTTCGGGCTCACCAGCTACGCCCCGACCCTGGAGGCGGTGCTCGACACCGCCGGGGTGCCCCACCGGGGCCGAATCCAGGGCTGAAGCCCCCCAGCACGGACAGGCCAGGGCCGCATCGATGGCCACGGCCCGCCGCGAACAGCTCCAACCCAGCGGCGGAGCGAAGGAAGGTTCGGTTAACCGTACCTCGGCGGTCAAACCGCCTGGGGGCAAACCCAGTGGCCATCAGCTTTGTGGGTAATTGTTGCGAATGAAACAAGCACCCGCAACACCCGACACCTGGCCCGTAGCTTTGGAAAGTTGAACGTGCTAATCCGCGCCGACCATGCGTCGTCTCTTCTCTCTTTTCGCTCTTTGCCTGGCGTTGGTGCTGGGAGCCGCTCCGAGCTTCGCCGCCGATAGCGCCCATGGCGCCCAAGTCTTCTCCGCCAACTGCGCCGCCTGCCACATGGGCGGCGGCAATGTGGTGAATGCCGAGCGCACCCTCAAGGCTGATGCCCTCAAGGCCTACCTGGCCGGCTATGCCGATGGCCCTGAAACCGCCGTGGCCTACCAGGTCACCAACGGCAAAAATGCCATGCCCGCCTTTGGCGGCAAGCTCAGCGCCGGCGACATCGCCGACGTGTCTGCCTATGTGATCGAACAGTCCGCCAAGGGCTGGTGATCGGATCGGTGAGGTGGAGAGCACTCGCTTTCCGCCACACCACCACGAATCATCCTCTCCTCTCAGCCCCGGCCTGTCCGGGGCTTTTTTTGTTGGCCAGGCCCGCCAATCGAACCCTCAAACCAGCCGCGCCACTCGGCCAAAACGGCCAGGTAGAGCGCTTCCGGCACCTCGCGGATGGTCGTCGTTCCGGCCTGTTGCCGCAGTGCGTCTGAACGGCGGTGCATCAGCGGTGGCTCTGCCAGCCCATCAGAGTCGCGCTTGCGGCCATGCCAACGGAACGAGCCCGCTACTGCCGCAAGGGATCTGCCAGCACCGCGGTGATGGGGGCCTTCATCAGATCGTGGGGCCCAAAGGCCGGCGTCCAGGACGGCCCGAAGGGCGGAAGGTGGAGTCCAGTGGCGGCCCGCCACGGGAGCCGGCTGGACAACCTCATCATGCCTCTGACAACAGGTGCGAGAGAAACAGGCTGTCAAGAACTCAGCCCGAGGCGGCAGTCCTGATCTGACAGCAGCCCGCTCCCTCTTTCTGGATCTGTGGCCATCCCGCTCAGCGGCGGACGTAGGTGTTGCCCGCAGGCCCGCGAACGGCAGCGCCACCATTAGGCCCGCTAACGGCAGCGGCGCCATTAGGTCCGCGAACGGCAGCGGCGCCATTAGGTCCGCGAACGGCGCCGCCGCCATTAGGCCCGCTAACGGCAGCGCCCCCATAAACACCTCGGTAGCCCTCGGCTCCGTAGGCACCGCCGCGATAGACCGCACCAGGGGCCACAACCGCAGCAGGGGCGACGACGGGGGCCGGCGCAACGACAACGGGGGCAGCCGCGGCGGGGGCAACGACCGCACCTCTAGGGACACAGTTGCCATAGGGGCCCCTGATGAAGCCGATCCCGCACAACTCACGAGCTGAGGCAGGTACCGCCGCCAGGGTGAGGGCACCAAAGGCGGCGGCTAGGAGAATTTTGTTCAAGAAGGCTGCTGAGGTGGGGAACCGGTCAGGTCCGAACCTAGCCCGCCTGCTGCGGGTGGCTTGGTGATGGCGAAGCCCTCCCATGGGGAGTTGATCGAGGCCATGGGGGAACACGACGCGGAGAAAAAAACCGACTTGCACCCAATGCACGGGCCGATGCATACGGCACGCATTTCAAGGTCTTTTCAGGCTTCTCCTGTCACCGACGACAAGGGCACAGCGCCGCTCTAATCGTTGTCAGAGCCTTCCTTTGCGCTGAGACGGTAGGCCAGGACTGCCAGATACAAATCCTCGTCAATGTCGCGGATGTCGTATTCGGAGGGCAGCACGCCGTGCACGTGCTGGTGCACCGCCAACCAGCAATTGCGTTCCGCATCAGCCCCTGTGGCATCGAAACGGCGTGAGGCCTCCGCCAGAGCTCCCACCAGCGCAGCATCCGGCTCCGTCGGGGACTCCGCCGGACAGGCATCGGAAGGATCGGTCGGGTTGGGGGAGATCGGCGGGGCAGCCATCACAGCGGAACAACGGGCGGGTGGATCTTGGCGCAGACGGCAGACTGGAGCGACCTCACGCATCACCCCAGGCGCCCATGCCCCCGAGCCGATCCGTGCCCCGACTGCCGACGAGCCGCCTTGCGGCCGTGGCGGGGGTGGTGGGACTGGCGGCGGCGACCAACCTGGGCAGCCCAAACATCGTGAAGGCCGCACCGGCGCCCAAAGTCCCCGCCCCGGCCGCTCCCCTGGCGGCGCCGTCCCCGCTAAACCCCGCCTGGGCCTTCGATCCCAACGGTCCCTCCCTGCAGGGCAGCCCCCCGCCGGAACTGCTCCTTCCCAACGGCGGCCAGCCCTTCAATCCGGCCCGGCCCAACCAGCCGGAGGCGGTGAGTGGCCCCCGGCCCCCCATTCCTCCCTGCCCCCTGATCGTGGCGGTCAAGGATGCGCCGCTCCAGCCCCTGCACCTCCACCCCGCACAGGTGGCCCTCAAGAACAGTTTCGGCTGCCTCTCCCCCAGCGATGCCATCTACGGCCCCGATGGCTGCCCCCG
>DAIQNM010000222.1:0-4626 GCA_036788375.1 Cyanobium sp. CTOTU6536
CATCCTTACTGGCTTGCACCATGTCGTCTGCCAAGGTTGCGGCAGAGGCGGTGGATACGTTGAAGAGGAGAGTGATGCAGAAAACCAGCGAGGCAAGGCTGGCCATCAGTGTTCTGAGCTTGCGGTGGCTCATGGGAGAAGTGGGGACTTCCATTGGGATGGATACAGGAAGAACTGGATAGGGCTAATCATTGCCGCCAAGGAGAGGATCCTGTTTGGGTGATTAGACCCCATAGAAATTCTGCCCTGAAATCCAAGTTTGTCTGCGTTTATTCAGAGTCTGATCAAGTTGTTTCTGTGAAGATGATCACGCCTAGAGATGAGCGACTAGGAGGGCAGTGGCTTTCCATCTTCGCCAAATCGCTCCACCGCCACCACTTCCTTGCGCAGGGTTAGCCGTTGGGGGTCGCGGTATTGGCTGTGGTCGCGGTGGATGCGCACTTCCTCCACCAGCACCAGCTCGGTGCGGGTCACGACCCGTTCTTCGAGGATCGGAATCACCGTGACATCGCCTTCTTCGCGCACCTGGGGTACATCGCCCGTCACCACCTGGTTGATCGGCACGTGCTCGACCCGCACGGTTTCGCGCTTGAGGGGGTCATCCACGACCACCTCGCGGGTTTCCACGGATTTACTGATCCGCACCCGACCGGTTTCGACCCGCTCGCGGGACAGCTCGAGCTGTTCTTCCACCACCGGGATCACCAGACCACGGGCATCGCGCACGACGTCGGTGAGCATCCAAGTACCGGCTCCCTTCCAGGTGAGATCGGTGAAGGGGAGGCTGATCTGGGAGCCATCGCCCCGGCCCAGCAGCAGCGTGTCGATGCCGTTGTCGTTGCTGCGCTGCAGGAGGCTGTATGGCTCGCCATTCTCGCCGACGACAACGAGGTTCTGGGTGGTCTCAGGCGTGTAAGGAGCGGTCACGGCGGAACTCCGGGGGCTGGCGGGGGCGGAGGGCGAAGGCAGGACGGTGGGATCGACGGCAGGGGACAAATCAACACCCAACAAGGCGCGCAACGTACGGCGGAACATTCCGAATCAGCGAGAAAACAGGGGACCCTCCGGCCCCCTTAAGGATGGCCCCAAGGGGGCTATTGCGGGGAGAGGCTGGGGCCGAAGCCCCAGCCAGCGGAGATCAGCCGCGCTCGGTGGAGTGAACGGTTTCGATCACCTTGCCATCAGCATCGACCCGCTCGGCACGCACATCGGAGCGGCGCACGGTTTCGGTGACGGTTTGACCCTTGGTTTCGGCCTGCTTGGCGAGGTTGACTTCTTCGACAACCTGGGCACGCTTGCTAACAAGGGCACGCTCGTCGAACTCGGAGAGTTCAAACACGCGCTCTTTGAAGGCATCTTCCAGGGCAGCGCGGTTGACGGCGCGGCGCTGAACGGTGACGGTCTCATCCACCAGGTCGATGGACTTGGAAACCTTGGCCTCGGAGACCACGTTGTAGATGCGCATACGGCCGGCTTCGACCTTCTCCTTGCCGAGTTCCACCACTTCTTCCACCACTTCGAGCACGTTGGGATCGCGCTTGGCGTCGATCAGTTCAGCCTTCAGCTCGGGGTTGCGGGCCTTGAGGGTAACGGCGTGCTCACGGATGTTGACAGGGGTGTTGGCACCGATGATTTCGGCGGCGCGGGCTTCGCGGTCGAGGGGCACCTGGGCGGTGAGCAGGGTGCCGCCCTGGCGGACGCCTTCGAGGTAGATGCTGAGATCGGGCTCGGGCACCAGATCGGAAAGGGCGCGGAGCTTGGGAGCATCCGAAGCATCATCGGCGCTCAGCAGATCGAGGGCATCGCGATGCAGACCAGCGGCGGCCAGATCCTCAAGGGCCTTGGAGGCGTGGGCATTCTCGGCAAACAGACCGATGACGGTGCGAGTAGCCATTGGGGTGGGTTGGGTGAGGGAGAAGGATGCTGGAGCAAACGAAAAGAAGCATTTCCGAACAATCGGAAGTGACCATTCATGCCCAAGCTCAGATGCGTAAAGATCCGATCATGGGTTTTCGCGCTTCAACCGGCGCAGAGAGCGCTGTTAAAAAGCTATTCCCCTGGCCTCGGCTTGGCAAGTGATCCGGGAAACCATTGTTGGGCTTTACCGCAACCTTATCGAGGCGAAGAAGTAGCGGACCATGCCATTGAAAACCCAAGAGCTATAGGGACTTTTTCGCTATCTGAGCCAAGGATTTGCGCCGCTGGCCGCTTGATTGAAATCTTCGCATCCGCCTCAAGTGTGCGTTGTATCTCCCTGGCCTGTGATCACCGCAACATTGCCCTGTGTCCGGCTGAATCAAAGCCATCGGCAATCATCCAAAACCCCATCACAGGGCCTTGGCGATAATATGAATCAGCGAAAGATCCGCAGAAGATCCGCTCAGGATTCCGTCTGCTGGTCGCGATCCCCCTCCTGCGGGGCGACGGATGGCCAGGCGGCCGCCAGGTCCGCCAGGGAGCGGTCGCGGTAGGCGCCGTAGCGGCGCCGCTTATCGCGGATCCGCTCGCCAAGCTCCGGCATGAGGCCGAAGGTGGGGGGCATGGGCTGAAAGCGCCCCTTGCCCGAACCACCGCCGCCGCAGGGGGCGGTGGCGATGAAGTGGGTGAGGGCCCCGGCCATGGTGGTGGGGGGCAGGCTGAAGGGGGTCAGCCCCATGGCCAGCCGGCCCGCATTGGTGCCCGCCAGCCAGCCGCCGGCCACCGCCGCCGCATAGCCCTCGGTGCCGGTGATCTGGCCCGCTGCCAGCAACCTGGGCCGCTGGCGGAACTGCAGGGTGGGATCGAGCAGTTGGGGGGATTCGAGGAAGGTGTTGCGGTGCATCACGCCGAAGCGCACGAACTCGGCCGCCTCAAGCCCCGGGATCAGGCGCAGCACCCGCTTCTGTTCGCCCCATTTGAGGTTGGTCTGGAAGCCCACCAGGTTCCAGAGGCGGCCATCTTTGTCTTCCTGGCGCAGCTGCACCACCGCATAGGCCCGCTTGGCACGCCGCACGTCACGGTCATTGACGTCGCCCCAGCGGGGATCCCAGAGGCCGATCGGTTTGAGGGGGCCGTAGCGCATGGTGTCCTCGCCGCGGCGGGCCAGCTCCTCGATCGGCAGGCAACCCTCGAAGAAATGGGCGCTTTCAGCCTCAAAGTCCTTGAGGTCAGCCTGTTCGGCCTCCAGCAAGGCGTTGCGGAAGGCCAGGAACTGCTCCCGGTCCATCGGGCAGTTGATGTAGTCGGCGTCGCCCTTGTCGTAGCGGCTGGCCCGGAAGGCAACCGAGAGGTCGATCGATTCGCCCTCGACGATCGGGCTGGCGGCATCGAAGAAGTGGCAGTCGTCGCGGCCGGTGAAGCCCCGCAGCTGCTCCGCCAGGGCATCGGCGGTGAGGGGCCCGGTGGCCAGCACGGTGATCTGCTCCGGCCCCGGCAGCTCCAGCTGCTCGCGGCGCTCCACCTGGACCAGGGGATGGCTTTCCAGGGCAGCCGTCAGGGCGGCGCTGTAGCGGCCCCGATCCACCGCCAGGGCCCCACCGGCGGGCACGGCGTGCTGGTCGGCGGTGCGGATCACCAAGGATCCCAGGCGGCGCAGCTCCTCCTGGAGCAGGCCGGCGGCCCGGTCGGCCGAAAGGGCCCCGAAGCTGTTGCTGCAGACCAGCTCGGCAAATTCAGCGCTGTGGTGGGCGGGAGAGCGCCGCACCGGACGCATCTCGACCAGCCGCACCGGCACCCCGGCCTGGGCGATCTGCCAGGCGGCCTCGGTGCCCGCCAAGCCGGCCCCGATCACCAGGATCTCCTGTCCTACGGGTCCATTCAGCGGGGCAGGGTCAGGCAGCGAATCGGGCACGCGTCGGGCAAGAACCAGCCGTCAAGCTAGGTGCTGGCCTGAGGCCGGCCGACCGAACAACAGCGACAAAAGCCACAGAAGCACCCCACTAGAAAGGGGATGGGTAGTGGCTGGAAGCTGGGGCGGTACGGGAGCCGAAGGGCGCTCAAGCGCGCTTGATGAAGAGCTGCAGTTGGCCCACGGCGGCACGGCCGATGTGGAACACGGCCCAGCTGGCGGCAAGGAGGATGGGGGCGGCGACCAGGATGAGCCTGAGGTCCATGGTGGCGAAGGCAGGATGGCGTGATCTTAGGGAACGGCGCCGCGGGAGTGAGAACTGGCTTCCTCCAACGACTGATTTCGAGGCAAAGGTGACTTCGAGGTAACGGTGTCGACGAGGCAAGGGTCCCTTTGAAGCCAAGGTCCCTTTGAAGCCAAGGTCCCTTTGAAGCCAAGGTCCCTACGAAGCCAAGGTCCCTTCGAGGCAACGGTGACCTGGACGCCATGCGCCGCCGCCGGATCGGCAGCTGCCTCCTGGACGAGCCTGATCCCTGGGCGCGTTCACGAACCGATCAGCCCAAGGTGGCCCCCAAACGCCTCACCCGGCGCCACGATCCGCTCGCTTCAAGGCAAGTCCTGGCCAGCCAGGCCCTGCCTCCCCTCCCGAGCGGCATGGGCCATGGCCAGCTGGCGGTAGCGACGGGAATGTTGACGCTGCGCCTCGATCGCTTCGAGGCTGAGCTCCCGCTTGGGCTGGGCCGGCGCCCCCATCACCAAGGTGCCGGGTGCCACATCGCGGGTCACCACCGAACCCGCCC
>DAIQNM010000223.1:0-3003 GCA_036788375.1 Cyanobium sp. CTOTU6536
GGCTTGCCAAGCCCCAGGCAATGGGGCCTGCAGTTCGTCGGCAATGATCCGATCGAATAGCAGGCTCAATGCCGGTTGAAGCACAGCATCAGAGCTGGGCACCAAACTTAAATTGCGCATCTTTTGGCGGCCCTCCAGGCTGCCATAATCATAGAGCTCAGTTTCGAGACCGCTCTGCAGAATCTCACCGTTTCCAGGTTCCCAATTGGTCTAAATTACTATTTTACCCGCCCGGACTTGGATGCCAAGACCATGAAAAGCCGCATGGTTGAAATCAAACCAAACTGGTACCACTTCATCGATCGCCAGCAAACCATGGCAACACCAAGATGGCCTACGCCATGACTGTCCATGCCATGACTGTCGCCGCCATGACAATCTGATTTTCGCCCCTCCATCCCTGTCGCCCTTGCCCGCGCCCCCCTGCCAGCCCTTCCCCCAGCCCCTGCAGCTGGCCGGCAACGGCAGCAGCCGCCAGCTGCGTTGCCGGGTGCTGCAGTCGCCCCTGGCGGGGGTGAGCGACCGGATTTTCCGGGCGTTGGTGCGCCGCTGGGCCCCGGATGCGCTGCTGTTCACCGAGATGGTGAATGCCACCGGCCTGGAGCTGGGCCATGGCCGCTCCAAACTCGACGACCTGGCCGGCGAAAGCGGGCCGATTGCCGTGCAGCTCTTCGACCACCGGCCGGCGGCCATGGCCGAGGCGGCGCGCCGGGCCGAGGCCTGCGGGGCCTTTCTGATCGACATCAACATGGGCTGCCCCGTGCCCAAGATTTCCCGCAAAGGGGGGGGCAGCGGCCTGATCCGCGACCCCGAACTGGCGGCGCGGATCGTGGCGGCGGTGGCGGAGGCGGTGCGGATTCCGGTGACCGTCAAGACCCGGCTGGGCTGGTGCGGCGTCAGTGCCGATGCCGTGGGTTTTGCCCGCATGCTCGAAAACGCCGGTGCGCGGGCCCTCACCCTGCACGGCCGCACCCGGGAGCAGGGGTTCAAGGGTCAGGCCGACTGGGCCGCCATCGCGGCGGTGAAGCAGGCCCTGGCCATTCCCGTGATCGCCAACGGCGATGTGAAAGGTCCCGAGGAGGCCCTGCGCTGCCTGGCCGCCACCGGCGCCGACGGGGTGATGGTGGGCCGGGGCACCATGGGGGCCCCCTGGCTGGTGGGCCGGATCGACGCGGCCCTGGAGGGCCGTCCCCTGCCGCCCCTGCCCACCGCGGCGGAGCGCATCGCCCTGGCGGCCGAGCAGTTAGAGGGCTTGGTCTCGGCCAAGGGGGAGCAGGGTCTGCTGATCGCCCGCAAGCACATGGGCTGGACCTGCCAGGGGTTTGCGGGGGCGGCCGAGCTGCGCCATGGCCTGATGCGCGCCCCCACTCCCGCCGACGCCCTGGAGCTGCTGGCCCAGGCGGCCGCGGGGCTCGGGGCGTGCGAGGCCTGATCTGGCGGCGGGTGTGCCAAGGATCAGGGCGCCGGACCTATCCCGGTGCCAGCTGGAGCAGATCCCGGCAGCCCGTGATCGCCTGAACCGCTAGCAACACCGAAACCAGACCAGCCGCCACCACGTGCAGGGTCCGCAGCCGCGGCGAGCGGGCGATCTCGGGGGCCGCCGCCATCGCAAAGAGGAGCAGGCCGCAAAGCAACCAGCCCGACCAGAAGTGCGACTGCCAGAAGGCCGGCTGCAGGGGGTTGTCGCCCAGGCGCCAGACCTCCGGCTCCAGCCCCACCAGGAGCAGGGCACCCCAACTGAGCAGGGCGCTGAAGGCCCGGCGCCCGGGGCGGCGCAGCCGCCAGAGGGCCCCACAACCGGCCAGGGCCACGCCCCCCAGAAGCAGGAGGCGAACCAAGCGGCCCACCCCACCGGGGAAGGGCACATCAGCTTCCACCTGGTGCAAAAACGACCACAGCAACGCGATCAGCACCGCCACCACCGTGCCGGTCGTCACCCAGCGGCCATGGTCGGTGTGCTCCACCGGCACGGTGGGGGGCAGGGGATTGATCTGGAGCCGCCGCTCCCGCACCAAAATCCCCAACCTGATCGTGGCCCCCACCACGGGATACACAAAGAGGATCATCAGCACCGGATGGAGCAGGGCCAGCCAGTCGAGGGCGGTCATCGCATCCGGTCGGGAAACCCGCGGTGAAAACGGCCCCCATGCAAGCACCGGCCCTACAGGGCCGAATCTCCCCTGGGGCGATCAGGGCAGCACCGGCGGCCAGCCCTGACGAATCAGCAGCAGCGAAAAGTAGGGGGCCTCGGCGGCGGCCACCGCCGCGGCCGGGCCCACCTGTTGGTCGGGCCAGCCGATCCGGCGGGCGAAGAGGGCCCCCGCCAGCAAACCCCGCTGCTCCAGCAGGGGCCGGACCCAGCTCCAGCGCTGGCCGAGCTTGAGCAGGGCCAGCACCAGATCGGCGGCGGCCGCCTGCTCTAACAGCCCCGCGAGGCTGGCGGCATCGTCTGGGGTGGGCCGGATCAATAGGCCCTCCTGTTGCAGGGCCAGGGGCCAGGCACCGGCGGCGGCAGCGGCGGCCACCGCACTGATGCCCGGCACCAACCGCACCGGGCAGGCGGGATGGAAGCGGCGCAGGGCCAGGAGCACGTAGCTGCTGGTGGCAAAGAGGGAAACATCCCCCTCACAGAGCAAGACCACCGCCTGCCCCTCCGCCACGGCCGCGGCCAGCCGATCGGCGGCGGCTCGCCAGGCCAGGCGCCGCGGCTCCGCCGCTTCGGTCATTGGAAACACCAGGGGCAGCCGCCCTTGATGGGGGCCGATCCAGGGGGCGGCGATCGCTGCCGCCATGCCCTCGGCACCGTCGCGGGCCACCGGGTAGGCCACCACCGCCGCCGCCGCAATCGCCCGCACCGCCGCCACGGTGAGCAGATCCGGATCGCCAGGCCCCACCCCCACCAGGGTCAGCCCCGGCCGGCCAGGGGGCGACGGGAATGGGGTCGACGCAGCAGGAACCATGGATGCCAGGTGTCGCCCCTTTCTAGGCTGCGGCCCTTGATCG
>DAIQNM010000223.1:3013-4608 GCA_036788375.1 Cyanobium sp. CTOTU6536
GGGCCAGCCGCCCGCCTGCCATGACCCTTCTGGTGATCCATCCCGCCGAAGCCGGCCCGCAGGGGGCTACGGCCCCCCAGCGCAGCGCCGACCCCGCCGTGATCGGCGCCGAACTGGGGTCCCGGGGCATCCGTTTCGAGCGCTGGCCGGCTCGCACCGCCCTGGCCGCGGGGGCCAGCGCCGAGGAAATCCTGGCGGCCTATGCCCCAGAGATCGCCCGGGTGCAGACCTTGGGCACCTATCCCACGGTGGATGCGATCCGCCTGACGCCGGACCATCCCGACCGCGCCGCCCTGCGGCAGAAGTTTCTGGCTGAACACACCCACAGCGAAGACGAGGTGCGCTTCTTCGTGGAAGGCCAGGGGCTCTTCTGCCTGCACCTCGGCCATGAGGTGCTGCAGCTGCTCTGCGAACAGGACGACTGGATCAGCGTGCCCGCCGGCACCCGCCACTGGTTCGACATGGGGCCCGAGCCCCACTTCTGCGCCCTGCGCTTCTTCGCCAACACCGAAGGCTGGGTGGCCCAGTTCACCGGCGATCGGATCGCCGAGCGCTTCCCCCGCCTCGACGAACTGGCCGCCCTGCCGGGCTGAGCCCTGCCCCTCAGGCCCCCGCCGGGAGGGCCTCCCAGGCCCGCAATTCCTCCATCACGCCGGCATAGCGCTGGATCGCTTCGCCGTTGAGCACGGCGGAGCGCACCGTGATCTCCGGATCCTGGGCGAAACGGTAAAGCTGCAACACGGCCGTGAGACACCGCAGACCAGCCAATTGCAGGTCGTGGCGGGCATCGGCCAGGGAGTAATCGCGCACCCCCTGGGCCACCAGTTCGCCATGCCAGATCTCAAGCAGTTCGAAGAGATGGCCGGCCCGCTCGGCCGGCGGTTCGCTGCCGCCCACCAGGAAGGCCAGATCAATCGCCCCCAGGCTGCGGTTCACGGTCTGCCAATCCAGGATCAGGGCCTCATCAACGTCGCCGGGCGCTCCAAAGAGCAGATTGTCGGCCCGCAGGTCGCCATGCACCAGGGTCCAGGGGCGCTCGCTGAGGGCCCGGTCGATGGCCTCGTTTTGCTCCACCACCTGGCGCACCAGGGCCATGGTGCGCTCGCCGATCCGTAGGCCGTAGTCGGCCTCGAAACCATCCAGCAGGCTGGCGAACTCCCCTTGGAACCAGAAGGTGTGGCTCGGCAGCCAGGGATGGGCCTGCAGGGCCGGATCCATCCAGTAGGTGGCGTGCACCGCCGCGATGCGACGCAGCACGGCGATGGCCTCCCGCTGCCGCAGGCCGCGCACCTGGTCGCCCGGGCGGAGGGCGGAAAGATCCTCCATCAACAGCCAGCAGTCCTGCTGGCCATCGCCGCAGGCATAGATGGTGGGCAGATGGGTGTCGATGCGGGGGGCCAGATCGCGATAGAAGCGCACCTCCCGCTCAAAGGCCCGCAAATCCCGCGCCAGTTGGCGGAACTGGGGATTGGAGGTCTCACTTTTGAGCACCACGCTCTGGGGCGTTGAGCCGGGCGGATCGGTCTGCAGATCGAGGCGCCAGGTGGTGGAGATGAACCCCCGGCTGGCCCCGATCACCTCCTCTTTGAAGCCGG
>DAIQNM010000224.1:0-4607 GCA_036788375.1 Cyanobium sp. CTOTU6536
GCAAAGAGGCTGATACCTCGACCTTCAGCGGCAGCTACACCAGCGGCACCACCACGACCGGTACCACCTACGGCACCACCACCTCCCGCAACATCTCCGTGGAGGCCAATGCCCACGATGGTCAGCTGGAGGTGCGCGACCAGCCCGACATCACCTCGGGCATCCTGCGTCGCGTGCGCAACGGCGACACCGTGCTGCTCACCGGCCACCGCCGCCACGACTGGCTGGAAGTGGTCAATGGTGGCTGGGTGCGCGACATCGACCTGCGCTACGACCGCTCCACCGTGCGCTTCAGCTGAAGCGCCTACGCCCGGCCTCCCAGGCCGGGCCTGCGGAACGGAGGCCCCCAGCCGGGGGCCTTTTTTCATGGCGCGAAATCAGCTCCTAGGGAAGCGATCAGGCCGGCACCGTGCGGTTGCGCAGGGCCTTTTCGGCCTCCTCGCGGTCGTCGAAATGCACCTTCGTGGTGCCGAGGATCTGGTAATCCTCATGGCCCTTGCCGGCAATCAGCACCAGGTCCTCCGCGCTGGCAGAGGCGATCGCTGCGGCAATGGCCCGGGCCCGGTCGATTTCCACCTCCAGGGCGGTTTCGGCGGGGATACCGGCCACCACATCGTTGAGGATCTGCTGGGGGTCCTCCGTGCGGGGATTGTCGGAGGTCACCACCACCACGTCGGCCAGCCGGGCGGCGATGGCCCCCATCCGGGGCCGTTTGGTGCGGTCGCGGTCGCCACCGCAGCCGAACACGCAGATCAGCCGGCCGGCGGTGAAGGGACGACAGGCCGCCAGGGCACTCTCCAGCCCATCGGGGGTGTGGGCATAGTCCACCAGCACCGCCGGTGCCGGCCGATCGCCGCCGATCACCTGCTCCATCCGGCCCGGCACGCCCCGAAAACTGGCCAGGCCCGCCAGCAACTGGGGAAGGGGTAGGTCCTGTTGCAGCAGAACCCCCACGGCCTCCAGCAGATTCATCAGGTTGAAGCGGCCCACCAGGGGCGAGGTGAAGGAGCCTCGGCCCACGGGACTGACCAGGGTGCCAGCCACGCCCGTGGCCCCCATGGTGACGTCCTCGATGCGGAGCTCCACATCGGAACGCTCCAGGGAGGCCCGCCAGCAGCGCTGACCCCGCTCGATCAGGGCATCGGCCAAACGCTGACCCCAGGGATCATCGACGTTGACCACCGCCCCACCAGCGGCCAGCAAGGGCTCGCCGAACAACAGGGCCTTGGCCTCGAAGTAGGCCTGCATCGAGGGGTGGTAATCGAGGTGGTCCTGGGTGAGGTTGGTGAACACGGCGCCGGCGAACCGGCAGCCCGCCACCCGTTGCTGGTCGAGGGAATGGGAGCTCACCTCCATCGCCGCGATCCGGGCACCGGCCTCCACCGCCTGGGCCAGCTGGGGCTGGAGCCCATCGGCGAAGGCGGTGGTGTGCTGCGCCGTGAGGCTGTGGCCGGGCCAGCGGTTGACCAGGGTGCCGAAGAGGGCGGTGGGCTGACCCAGGGATCCGGCCAGGTGTTCAATCAAATAGGTGGTGGTGGTCTTGCCGTTGGTGCCCGTCACCCCGATCAGGGACAGGCGCTGGCTGGGATGGTGCCAGAAGCTGGCGGCGAGTTCACCGGCCCAGAGCGCCACCGGATCCGCCACCACGATCACGGGATCGGCCGGCGCGGGCGGATCACCCGCCGCGGCGGCGGGGCCAATCACCACGGCCGCAGCCCCGGCCGCCAACACCTGGCGCCAGAAACTGCCCCCATCGACCCGCGTGCCGGGCAGTCCAACAAACAGGGTGCCGGGGCCAACACGGCGCGAATCGCAGCTGATCGCCGTGATCTCCGGATTCGGGAACCCCTCCGGAATCGCCAGGCCTACCTGGTGGAGCAGCGGATGGAGCAGTTGAATCATGGAGCGCCTTGGGCATCAAATCCTGGGGCCTGTCTAGGGCGCTCTTCCGGCGCAGAACAGCCGAAGGCTGCCGCTCCGCCAACCGCCCCGTTGGCCACCAGCCAGCTGGCCAGCCGATCGCCGCTGAGCCGCGGCGGCACCGGTTGCAGATCGTGCCATTGGGATGGCTCCCGGGGCACCGCCAGCACCGGCACCCGCAGGCCGTAGCGGGCCTGCAAAGCCGGATCCCCATCCACATCGACCAGCTCCAGGGGAGGCGGCAGATCCAGAGCCCGCAGCCGCTCCTCGAGGCCCTCGCAGAGGCAGCAGCCCGCACGGGTGTAAAGGCGCAGCGGCGGAAGGGGATGCATCAGGCCAGTGGGAAAGCGGAGATTGGGGAGAGGGTGCTCAGGCGGGGGCCAAAATTTCCCCCCCGAAGTCATGGGCGATCCGGGGGTACCAGGGCGCCTTGGCGGAACCCCTAACGCGCCAGCGGAGCAGATGAGGGCCTCAATCGGGCACCGGGTCGCAGCCGCAGGGAGTGAAGGGATGGCAGCGCCCCAAACGCCGCAGGGTGAGCCAGCCACCGCGCCAGGGCCCATGGCGGCCAATGGCCTCCACCCCGTAGGCGCTGCAGCTGGGAATGAAGCGACAGCGGGGCCCAAGCAGGGGCGAGATCCAGCGCTGGTAGGCGCCGATCAGGGTCAGCAGGAGGGCGGCAAGGCCATTGTTTAAGATCGCCAATTGGCGCTTCATGGCACCGGGCTGAGCTGGGGTTTGATCCAGCATGCCGCCCGATGCTCACCTGCGCCCGAGCCGCTTCCCGGCTCGATCCCGTCCCCCCGACCCGAACCCTTCATGTCCCGATACCGCGGCCCTCGCCTGAGGATCACGCGGCGCTTGGGAGACCTCCCCGGTCTCACCCGTAAGTCCGCCAAGCGGGCTTATCCCCCCGGTCAGCACGGCCAAGCCCGTCGCAAGCGCTCCGAATACGCGATCCGTCTCGAAGAAAAACAGAAGCTCCGCTTCAACTACGGCATTTCCGAACGTCAGCTGGTGCGCTACGTGAAGAAGGCCCGTGCCCAGGAGGGTTCCACCGGAACCAACCTGCTCAAGCTGCTCGAGAACCGTCTCGACAACATCTGCTTCCGCATCGGCTTTGGCCCCACCGTGCCCGGCGCCCGCCAGCTGGTGAACCATGGCCACGTGACCGTGAACGGTCGGGTGGTGGACATCGCCAGCTTCCAGTGCAAGGCCGGTGACGTGGTGGCCATCCGCGAACGCAAGGCTTCCAAGCAACTGGCCGAAGGCAACATGGCCTTCCCGGGCCTGGCCAACATCCCTCCCCATCTTGAGTTCGACAAGGCAAAACTCACTGCCAAGGTGAATGGCAAGATCGAGCGCGAATGGGTGGCGCTTGAAATCAACGAACTCCTGGTGGTGGAGTTTTATAGCCGCAAGGTTTGATTCCGGCGGGCGGCGCGGCTCTTGGCCTCCGCCCTGCAGCACTCTCGTGGCCCCCGCTATGGCGGGGGCTTTTTGATGGCTGCGGTGTGGCCCGAATGGCGTTCGCCTTTGTCGGCCGACCTCGAAGCAAGGATCCGAGACAACACGGACGACATCCGGCAAGAACAGGTGTACTATCACTCGTTGATCGGCCGCCGCCTGGCCTGGCTAAGCTTATGGAAACGATTTCAGATCCCCGCGCTGCTGATGCGGAAGCGAGTTCGAGCCCGCTGGATTCCATGGGATGGGCATCCTTGGCGGCTGGGCTACTGGTTGTTCTGATCACCTTTTTCACTTCATATAGCCATGTCGATTTCCTCGGATTCCTCCACTTTAAGGTCAATCAGCAAATCGGAATTCCTCTCCTCCTTGCCGCCATGGCGGCGCTTGTTGGCGAAGTTAAACTGGCATCCAACGATCGACGCGCAGATCAGAGAGCGCGAGAGCGAGCGGCGAACGAAGCTGATCGAGAACGATATCGAGCGGCTGAAGCAAGAGAACAAACGGCTCGCCGCTATCGAATCCAGGCTCGATGCCTTGTTGCTCAGTGTCGATTCCTCCTCGCCGGCACCCCCCGCAACCGACTCCAATTGAATGTAGCCCTGGCACTGTTGATGGAGGAGCTTCGGCCGGCGGAGAGTTGACAGCGTGTAAAAACTGGCTGAAAGCTCCGGCTGACAACAGTCGCTGTTCAGGGATCGGGAGAGCCCCATACCGGACTGGTGAAATCTCATGTCCTGCGGGGAAGGTTTCAGCAGGATGACGCCTCCCTGGGGCGGAAGTCGCATTTGTGGCAAGGATGGTAAGGGATTAGAAGACAAGTTACCGATCGCAGCTGTCATCCCCTAAGCTGATTAATAATACGCGACTCTCTTCAAAGTGGCCAAGGTTTAAAATATCTCTTTCGCTGGTATCGCAAAAATCCAAGGGAGCCTTGCTGCGAGAACCTGAGATGATCTAAAATGAATTAGGGCTTGCTAAATTAAGTTTTCCTGGGCTTAGTACGTAGGGCTTTCTGAAAAATGGAAGATCGCTTCCGCTGCAGTTGATCTGAGCTGTTGAAAGCTGTAAAATGTGCTGAAATCGGCTGATTTGAGCCGAAAAGCCGCCCAAAGTTTTCCACATGTACCGGCGCGAGCATCGCCATCAGCTTTCATTGGCAGATTTCTTTCTGCCATTTGGCGGCAAACTCTCAGGCGACAATCGCTGGATCAAATTGG
>DAIQNM010000225.1:0-4602 GCA_036788375.1 Cyanobium sp. CTOTU6536
CTCCCGAAAACCCCGAGCCGCCAGGCCCTCCATTTCCAGCCGGATGGCCTGGGGCAGCCGGCTCTGTTCCCGCCCCCGCACGGCCGGCACCACGCAGTAGGTGCAGCGCTCATTGCAGCCGTAGATCACATTCACCCAGGCGCACACCCGGCTGTCGCGTCGGGCGGTGGTGATGTCTTCGAGGATGTGATGCTCGCCGGTGGCCACCACCTGCTGGCCGCTTTCCACCTGCTCCAGCAGGGTGGCCAGCCGGTTGGCGTGTTGGGGGCCCATGACCAGATCCAGCTCGGGCACCCGCCGCAGCAGGGCCTCGCCTTCCTGCTGGGCCACGCAGCCGGCCACCACCAGGGTGAGGTGGGGATTGGTGCGTTTGCGCTGGGCCTGGCGACCGAGGTAGCTGTAAACCTTCTGCTCGGCGTTGTCGCGGATCGTGCAGGTGTTGTAGAGCACCAGATCGGCCGTGTGCTCGTCGATCCCGGGGCGGTAGCCCATGGTTTCGAGGATGCCGGCCATCCGTTCGGAATCGGCCTTGTTCATCTGGCAACCGAAGGTGGTGATCCAGAAGCTGCCGCGCCGGCCTTGGCCGCCGGGGCTGGGGAGCTCCGCGCCCAGGGCGACGGCACTGCTGGACCCGGCCGCCGTCCCGACGGTGGTTGGGGTGACCTGGTGAAGGGTGGCGCTCATCGGCCCATTCTGCGACGCGGGCACGGCGGGGCTCAGTGGTGTTCCAGCAGGCTCAGCTGCAGGCTGGTGCGGGCCAGCTTCACCCCCAGTTCGCCAAGGATCGCCACCATCAGCTGCATGGCGGCCTCCGGATCGCTCTGCTGCAGGTCGTTGAAGCGGCTGCGTTCGAGCTCCCAGCAGCTGCCGCCGGTGGTGCACACCACATCGGCGCTGCGGGGCTGGCCGGTGAGGAAGCCGATCTCACCGAAACAGATGCCGGGGGAGAAGGTGGCCAGGCGCGACTGGTCCGCTGCGCCGTTGAAACGATCGAGGCTGATGGTGGTCTCGAACAACCCCTCGCGGGCGATGAACAGGGCTTCGCTGGATTCGCCGCGGCGCATCACGGCCTCTCCCGCGGCGAAGTCGCGGGTCTGCAGCAGGGGCGCGATCACCTCCCGGTGCCGGGCCTGGAGCCGGTCGAGCAGGGTCTCGGTGCTGCGGGCCGGCCCGTCCGTGGGGTCGGCGGCCCGCAGCTTCCCCACCAGGGCGTTCTCGCCGGCCTCTAGGGCCAGATCCAGGCTGGGGAACCAGCGGAGTTCGGCGGCGCTGGCCTCCAGGGCGCCGATCACCTCGGCCCGACAGAGCAGCAGGGTGATGCCCCGCTCCGCCAGAAGGGTGAACTGGCGGAGCAGCATCGGCAGGCAACTGGCTTGCACGTCGATCACCCGGGCCAGGTCGAGCACCACCAGATCGGCCTTGGCGGTGATCGTTTCAAGTTTGGCCAGCAGCTGTTCGGTGGCGGCGAAATCAAGCACCCCCTGGGCCTGGAGCACCTGCAGCTGCTCCCCTACCGCTGCCAGCTGCTCTTCTTCGGCCGGAGGTCGCCACCGCCGCGACTGCCGTTCGCGGCTGCTGGTGCAGCGGCGGATCGGGTTTTGGCTGGCGGGATTTTGGTCATAGAGGTGAAGCTCGAGCCGGCGCGAGAGCTCCTCGCACACGGCGATGCCCCGCACGCTGTTGCCGAAGTGATCCAGCCGCGGTGACCAGATGGCCAGACCGAGCCGGCCGGGAACCACCGCCAGCACCCCGCCTGCCACCCCGCTCTTGGCGGGCATCCCCACATCGTGCAGCCATTGGCCGGCGTAGTCGTACATGCCGCAGGTGCCCATCAGGGCCAGCAGGCGGGTGGTGGCGTTTCGGGTGAGCGGTTGGGCGCCGGTGAATGGGTTGCGGCCCTGGCAGGCCAGGGTGGCGGCCATCACCGCCAAGTCCCGGCAGGTGACGCTGATGGCACATTGGCGGAAGTAGAGGTCAAGGCCCAGTTCCGGGTCCTCCTCAATCACGTTGGCGTTGCGCAGCAGGTGGCTGATGGCCCGGTTGCGGTGGCCGGTGTCCCGTTCGGAGGCATAGACGGCTGGATCGATCCGGAGGGGGTGACCCGCCAAGGCGGAGAAAAAGGCCAGCAGCTGCTGCTCGGCGGCCTCGCCGGCATGCCCCCGGATCTGGGCGGTGGTGGCGATCGCCCCCGCATTGATCATCGGGTTGCGGGGGATGCCGGTGGTGGGATCGAGGCTGATCGCGTTGAAGGCCTCCCCGGAGGGTTCCACCCCAACCTTGCGCTGCATGTGCTCCTCGGAGAGAAGCTGCAGGGCCAGGCCATAGGCGAAGGGTTTGGAGATCGATTGGATCGTGAAGGGAACGTCCGTGTCCCCCACCGCATACAGCCGGCCATCGGCCGTGGCCAGCGCGAGGCCAAAGCCATCGGGATCGGCCCGGGCCAATTCCGGGATGTAATCCGCCACGGCGCCATCGCAGAGGCTCCGGTACCGCCCGTGGACCTCCTCCAGCAGTTCCTGGATGGCCGAGGCATTGGTCGGGTTCGGGGCCATGGCGGTCGACGTAGGCGCAAGGGGCGATCCCATGTCAGCGGTAGGGGGGACTGCGGTCTCCGTCGCTACCGTCAGGGCTGTGGCAGCTTGAAGGGATGGACCTCCACCTGCACCGTTTCACCCTCACCAAGGCCGTGCCACTGGCGATCAGCCGCGGTACCACCGCCTCGGTGGAGCACCTTCTGGTGGAGATCGAGCATGGGGGGGTGCGCGGCATCGGGGAATGCGGTGGCTTCGACACCGGCCACCGCCGCTATGAAACGGCCGATCTGGAGGCCGAACTCCACGCCCTCCGCCCGCGCCTGGAGGGTGTGGCACCCCAGCCCTACCAGGCCCTCGAGTCCCTCCTGGCCAGCCTCTCGCCGCCGGCCCGCTGCGGCCTGGATCTTGCCCTGCACGACTGGTGGGGCAAGCGTCTGGGTCAGCCCTTGCACCGTCTCTGGGGCCTCGATCCTGCCCAGACCGTGCCCACCAGCGTGACCCTGGGGTTGGGCTCGGTGGAGGCCGTGCTGGCCCGGCTGGAGCGGTGGTGGGTCCAGCTGCCGGCCAGCCGCATCAAGCTCAAACTCGGCAGTCCGGAGGGGCTGGCCCACGACCGGGCCCTGGTGGAGGCGGTGGGCGTGGCCCTGGAGCGGCGGCGCCAGGCCAGCGGCGCGCCCTGCGAGCTCCAGGTGGATGCCAATGGCGGCTGGGATCTGGAGGGGGCCCGCCGCATGGTGGGGTGGTTGGCGGAGCACCAGGTGGTGCTGGTGGAGCAGCCTCTGCCACCCCTGGAGGATCCGGAGGCCGATGCGGCGGGCTTCGCGGCCCTCGAACTGGATTGCCCGATTGCCCTGGTGGCTGATGAGAGCTGTTGGGACCTGGCCGATCTGGTGCGCCTGGCGCCCTTTGTCGATGGCGTGAACATCAAGTTGCTCAAGAGCGGCGGGCTCAGTGAGGGCCTGCTCATGGCCCAGGCTGCCCGGCGGCTGGGGCTGGGGGTGATGGTGGGCTGCTACTCCGACAGCGCTCTGCTCAACGGCGCCGCCGCCCAATTGCTGCCCCTGGTCACCTGGCCCGACCTCGACAGCCACCTCAACCTGATTGACGATCCCTTCAGCGGCCCGCTCCTGATCGGCGGGGAGCTGCATCCCGGATCTGGCCCTGGTCTGGGGGTGGGTCCCGCTTCAGCGACCGTGGCTGCTTCCGTGGGCTCCAGCCCACCAATCCCCTCTCCCCAACCCACCGATGCTGCCCCCTGATGCCCCGGTGGTGCTCCTTCAGCACCACGGCCTCGACAACCTCGGTGGCAAAACCGGCCTGGCGCTGTTGCGCTACCGGCGCGGACCGATCGTGGCGGTGGTGGATCCGGCCCAGGCTGGCGGTGACCTGGAGGCGATCACCGGCATCCGGCGCTCCGTGCCCCTGGTGGCTTCGATGGCTGAGGCCCTCGCCCTGGTTCCCCCTGATGCCCTGGCCGCCCCTGGGGAGGGCGTTGGGCCTGGGGCGGTAGCGGTGGTGGGGCTGGCCCCCTCCGGTGGGCGTCTGCCCACCGAACTCCATGACGATCTGGTGGTGGGGCTGGAGGCGGGGCTTTCCGTGGCCAGTGGACTCCACAGTCGCCTCGGTGATGATCCAACCCTGGCGGCTGTGGTGAAGCCGGGCCGCTGGATCTGGGACCTGCGCCGGGAACCCGAGCACCTGCTGGTGGGTTCGGCCAGGGCTGCGGCCCTTCCCGGCAGGCGGCTGCTTGCGGTGGGCTCCGACATGTCGGTGGGCAAGATGAGCGCCTGCCTGGAGTTGCAGGCCGCGGCTGAACGCTGCGGCCGCGATGCCCGCTTCGTGGCCACGGGCCAGGCCGGGATCCTGATCGCCGGCACCGGTCTGGCCCTTGATGCGGTGCGGGTCGACTACGCCGCCGGCGCCGTGGAACAGGCCGTGCTGGCTGCGGCTGAGGGCGCCGGGGCCCAGACCCTGGTCTTGGTGGAGGGCCAGGGATCCTTCTGCCATCCCGGCTCCACCGCCACCCTGCCGCTGATGCGGGGCAGCCAGCCCACCGACCTGCTGCTCG
>DAIQNM010000226.1:0-4587 GCA_036788375.1 Cyanobium sp. CTOTU6536
AAGTTCAGACAACGCAGCCTCAGACAACTCAGCCGCCGTATTGCCAGCCGGTGCCAGCCAGCTCCAGGGAGTCGCCTTCCCGCAGCAGGGTGGCCGTCTTCACCTCGCCCACAAACACGGTGTGGTCGCCATGGTCGACCGTGCCGACCAACTCACACTCCACCCCCCCCAGAACGTCGTCGAGGATCGGCAGTCCCAGGGGGCCGAGGTGGAAGGGTGCCGCATCGAAGCGGCCACCCACCGCCTCTTGAGGCTTGAAGAAGACCGCCGCCAGATCCTTCTGGTCGGCCCGGAGCACGTTGAGCGAGAAGCGGCCGCTACGGCGGATGATGGCGTTGCTGGTGGAATCGGCCCGCACCGCCATCACCACCAGCGGTGGTTCAAAGGATCCCTGGGTGACCCAACTGGCGGTGAAGCCGTTGACCACTTCCCCTTCCGCCACGCCGCAGATGAACAGTCCATGGGGGATTTTGCGCAGCAGGGCCTTCTTGGCCGCGGCGTCAAGGGTCACGTTGGTCATGGCGATGGGGAGGGGCGTGGCGCGACTCTAGGAAGCAGTCCCCCCCTCGCTGGACCATGCGTGCCCTGTACCCCGGCAGCTTCGACCCCCTCACCCTGGGCCACCTCGACCTGATCGAACGGGCGGCACGCCTCTTCGATGGCCTGGTGGTGGCCGTGCTGCAGAACCCCAGCAAGCAGGCCAGCTTTCCGCTCGATCAGCGGCTTGGCCAGATCCGCTCCGCCACCGCCCACCTGCCCGGCGTGGAGGTAGCCAGTTTCGATGGCCTCACCGTGGATTTCGCCAGCCAATGCCGCGCCGACGTGATTCTTCGCGGCCTGCGCGCCCTTAGTGACTTCGAATTTGAGCTCCAGATCGCCCACACCAACCACAGCCTGGCGCCGAACCTGGAAACCCTCTTCCTCGCCACCGCCACCCACCACAGCTTTCTCAGCAGCTCGGTGGTCAAGGAGGTGGCCCGCTTCGGGGGCGATGTGAGCCACATGGTGCCGCCGGGAGTGGCGCAGGACCTCGGGAGGCTCTTTAATCGGCCATACCCACTCGGATGACATGAGCGAGGCGCGCATCACCGTTCTCGACCAGCTCGACCAGCTGGAGGACATCGTTTTAGAAGGCAGTCGCATCCCCTTCAGCGGGGGTCGCCTGGTCAATGAGCAGGAGGCCATCGAGATGATGGACACCCTCCGGGCCGCCCTCCCCAGCCAGATCGCCCACGCTGAGGACCTCCTGCGTCAACGGGAGAGCTTCATCGAGAAGGCCCGCCAGCAGGCCGATGAACTCCTCTCCCAGGCCCGGCGGGAGCGGGAAAACCTGATTGCCTCCGCTTCGATCCGCCAGGAAGCGGAACGCCAAGGCGCCGAGCTCCGGGAACAGGCCCGTCAGCAGGGTGAGCAGCTCATCCTCAGTGCCCGCCAGCAGGCGGCCCAGGCCGAACAGGAACTCCAGGCCCGCATGGCCCAGCTGGAGCAGCAGTTCGCCACCCGGCGCCAGCAACTGGAGCAGGAGGCCCAGGCCCGGCGCCAGCACCTGGAGCACGAGGCCGCCGAACGCAACCACCAGCTGCTCGAGCAGCACGAGCGGAGTCGCCAGCAGGCACTACAGGAGCTCGAGGCCATACGCCAGGAAGGCGCCCGCATCCAGCGGGATAGCCAGGCCGAGGCGGAGCGCCTCCACGGGGATGCCCTTCAATTCCGCCAGCAAACCCAGCAGCAGTGCGAGGGCCTGATCACCCGCACCCGCCAGGAGGCGGCCCAAGTGCAGGAGGGTGCCAACCACTACGCCGAGCAGGTGCTTGGTGAGCTGGAAGGGAGGCTGAAGGAGCTCAGCCAGGTGGTGCTGGGCGGCCGCCGCGAACTGGTACGGCTGCAGGGCATCGATGCAACGGCACCGGCTCGCCCCGCCGAGGTGACCACCCTGTCCGAGGCCCAGCAACCGATGAACCGGGCCCGTCGGGCCGCCAACCGGGTACGTCGGGCCGCTAGCCGCGGACTTGCTAGCTAGGCCGGTTTACTGGCCTTCAAGCCAATGAACACCCCAATGAGGCCTGGATGAACTCCAGGCCATTTTTTTTGGTGGAGAGTCGCCAAGCTGAATTGGCGCTACCCCCCTGGGATCAGGGGGTGCTCAGGTAAGCCGCCTGGGTGGCTCCACCGCAAAGACCAATGTTTTGAACCTGGGCCATCACCCTGCCGATGGTCCGATTCGGGGTGGTTGCCCCATTGGAGATGGCACTCACGAAGCGGGGACCATCGGCTGTTTGCAGCACCCCGCTGATCGCACGCACACCCGTCAGGGTTCCGGTTTTGGCGTAAAGCATGCCATCGAGGGATGTGCCGCTGAAGAGGTGGCGAAGGGTGCCCCGTTGGCCGGCGATGGCCATCGACCCCAAGTAGTGGCGCGCATAGGGGTGTTGGTCCATGCGCAGCAGCAGGGCCGCCACGAAGCGGCTGGTGACCCGGTCACCACGGTCGAGCCCGCTGCCATCGCGAACCCTGACCCCCTGCAGGGGCAGCCCCTGCTGCTGCAGCCATGCGGTGACGCGGCTGTTGGCCTCTTCGAGGTCCCAGGTGCCGGCGGCGGTGCGCAGCAGCACCTCGGCGGTGAAGTTGTGGCTTTCGGTGTTGGCCAGGCTCAGCAGGCCATCCATCGAGGTGGAGGGCTCCTGGTGAAGGAGCACCGCATTGGCAGGTAGTGGTTCCCTCGGCGAAACCATGCTCAGGCTGATCGCCCCGGGAGCTCCCAGGCTGGTGAGGGAGCGATCAAAGAGGGTGCGAAACCGCGCTGGAGGGTTCATCACGGCGTTATCGATGGCGTTGCTGGTCAGGGCCAGGCGGGTCACTGGCGCCCCGTAGGCGGTCGTGCGGTCGCCCCAGTTCCAGCCGCGGGGCCACCAGGCCTCCTGGCTTTCCTCGGCCAGTTCAAGCCGCACCGGACTGGTGGGGGTGGCTCCGCTGCCGCTGAGGGCCATGCGGGCCAGGCGCTGCAACTGGGGAATGGCCAGGTCGGGATCGCCCTGTCCCACCAGGCGAAGCCTTCCATCCGGCAGGCGCCAGAGCTGGGTGCTCAGGCGGTGATCTGGGCCGAGGCGATCCAAGGCGAAGGCCGTGCTGATCAGCTTCTGGTTGGAGGCCGGCAGGCGGGAGGTGGTGCCATTCAGATCGGCCAGCAGGCGCCCGTGGGCGTCGGCGACGGTCACGCTCCAGACGTCGGCTTCAGAGCCGATCACGCTGGCCACCCGTTGCTGCAGGGCCGGACAGCTCACCTGGGACTGAAGCTGCGGCGATCCCACCGGCGGTGGCAGGGGGGGCAGGGCCGCCAACCGCGGCAGCCCCACCCCGGTTCTGGGCGGCAGGGAGGGGGAGAGCTGCTGCGCCTGGGCTGCAGACCAACCGAACAACGAAGAGCAGCTCAGGGCCGCCAAGCCCGAAGCCACAAGCCTGGGACTGATGGTGCGGAAGGATCGCAAGCTGGCCATGGTCAACGGCCCTCGAGGCTGAGATTGGTCACGGTGCCGTTAAAGCGGTAATTGTTCCCTTCCAGTTCCACCGGGGCCCCCACCTTGATGGTCTGGTTACCGAAGACCACCCCTCCGGCGGTTTTGCGGCCCTCCCCTTCGAGCACGAAGCGTCCATCGAAGGTGCTGAAGGTCTTTTGGTTGGGGTCGGGGGCACTCACCACCCGACCATCGGGGGTGAGGATCGTGATGCGGCGCTCCAGGCTCTGGATCTGCTTGAGCTTGACGCTGCCATGGGGCTGGTTGCGGATGACGATGGCGACCTTGCCCTCAGCTTCGGCGCTGCGCAGCAGACCGGCGGGGTCGGCGGCCGGCACCCCTCGCACATCCACCGTCACGGTGACGGGGCGCAGGGCACCGGTGGCGCTCGCCACTGCACCGCTGAGCTTTGGCCCCCACAGCACTCCACCGGCCGCCAAAAGGACGGCAGCACCGGCGGCGAGATCCACGACCGACCAGTGACGGCTGGTTTTGGGAGAGGAGGTCATGGCGTGAGGAAAGTTCGCGAAGTGTAAGCAGCCCGGCCCGGGGGCACCAGCCACCGGGCCGGGTCAGTTCTGCAATCCCTCCAGCAGCCGGTCCACCGACCGCAGGGTGCCGGCCAGTCCGGTGCCGCCTTCCGTCGCCAGGGCCGCGTCCTGCTCCTCGCCATCGGGCCGATGGTCGAAGCGGGCCACGGCCCGATAGCCATCGGGGTCGAGGCGGTACAGCTCCCAGTCGTGGGGATAGCAGCGGCGCAGGGCGCTGGCGGGGTGGGGGATCAGGGCGTAGGCCGCGCTCCAGAGGGAGAGGAAGCCCCGCCGGCGCTGGCGGGCCACGCTGCCGATCCCCACGGCGGCATCCTCAAGGCTGGCATTGATCAACACCACCGCGCCCGGGTACCCCTGGCAAAGGGTCTCCACCTCCTCGTACTCGGCTTGGCTGGCCCCCACTAGGAGCAGCAGCGGCGCTTGGTTCGTTAACTCAGCAGTTGGTTCGGCAGTTGGTCCGGCAGTTGGCTCAGCAGTTGGTCCGGCAGTTGGTCCGGCAGTTGGTTCGGCCTGCTGCCGCCGTC
>DAIQNM010000227.1:0-4585 GCA_036788375.1 Cyanobium sp. CTOTU6536
CCCGCGACCTGCCCAACATGACCCTGCGGCCGGGCATGACCCTGGCGGTGGAGCCGATCCTCAATGCCGGCGGCAAGGGCTGCCGCACCCTCAAGGATCGCTGGACCGTGGTGACCGCGGACGGCAGCTTCTCGGCCCAGTGGGAACACACCATCGTGGTGACCAGCGATGGTTGCGAGATCCTCACCGACCGGGATTTCTGATCGCCGGCTCGGCAGGGCGGGTGGTGAGCCGGTAGTAGCTCCAGCGGCCGAGGCTGGCCAGGGGCATCAGCAGGTAGGTGAGGGGATTGGGGGTCACGATCACCAGGCCGCAATTCCAGTCGAGGGCCTGGCGCAGGATCTGCCCCGCCACCCAATCGGCCCCCATCACACCGATCGGATTGAGCGCCGAACGGAAGGGGCCCAGCACGAGCCGGCGCAGGCGCAGGGGGCCGCCGGCGGTGTCGGCCAGATCGAGGCCGCGCAGGCTCAGCAGCTCGCCCGCCAGCCGCTTGCTGATCTCGTAGAGCGGACTCACTGCCGGTTGGATCTCCGCTTCGGAGGTGTTGAGCCACACCTCGGCCTGGGGGCGCCCCGGCACCTTTTGCCGCCGCTGGACCACCTCGGCGAAGAGCTCGAGCAGGCGCCAGCCGCTGAGGGCATTCACCTCCAGCGAACGCCAAACCGCCTCCGGATCGCGGGCGCCATGCACGTTCACCCCGTGGTTCAGCACCAGCACGTCCACCTCCTCCAGCACAGCGGTGAGGTCGCTCTCCTGGCCGACTTGCCAGCGCACCTGCCGCAGGGGGATCGGCACACCCGCGGGGTCGAGAAGGTGGAGGGGCTCCTCGCCGCTGGTGAGGGCGATCAGCCGGGCCCCGCGGGCGTGCCAGCGCTGCAGCAGGGCTCGGCCCAGGCTGCCGCCCGCTCCGGTGATGGCCACCAGGGGGGCCTGTGCTGCCGCTGCCTCTGGCGGCAGGGACGCCGAGGGGGCTGCCGTCATGGCCGCCGGGGGGCGGTAAGGATCGGTGTTGTGATCAACGGATTGCTCATCCAAGGGAAGGAACGGGTCCGTCATGAACCCTGCGATGGGGAGCGCTCCGCCAGCATGGCGGGGCCACGGCGAGCCGCTGCCTAGATTGGCGGCCCTGTGGATCCCCCCGAGGTTCCCATGCCCACTCCGCTGCTGATCGGCTCCTGCGAACCCTTCAGTGGCAAGTCGGCGGTGGTGCTCGGCCTGGGCCGCCAGCTGGCTCGGCAAGGCTTCTCGATCCTGTTTGGCAAGCCCCTGGCGGGCAGTGCCACCGGTTTCCCGATGGATCCGGAGGTGCGCTTTGTGGGCAGCACCCTCGGCCTATCGGATCAGCAGCTGCTGCCTTCCCTGCAGGTGCTGGAGGCGGGGTCGGCCCAGGAGCGGCTGCTGAGCGGCGATCTCGATCCCGCCGGCGACCTGGCAGCCCTGCGGGAGCGGATCGCCGCAGAAGGGGAGCAGACAGTGCTGCTGGAGGGGCCTGGCACCCTCAACGAAGGACTGCTGTTTGGCCTGTCGCTGCCGCAGTTGGCCCGGGGCCTTGGGGCGCCGGTGGTCTTGGTGCATGCCTGGCACGACAGCCGCAGCGTTGAACCGTTGCTGGAGGCCCGCCAGCAGCTGGGCTCCCTGCTGGCCGGTGTGGTGCTCAATGGCGTCGACCCGGAGGGCCTCGCTGCCCTGCGGGCGGACGTGGTGCCAGCCCTGGAGCGGCTCGGGCTGCCGGTGCTCGGGGTGATGCCCCGCAGCCCCCTGCTGCGCAGCGTGACCGTGGAGGAGCTGGCCCGCCGCTTGGATGCCCGCGTGCTCTGCTGCCATGACCGTCTGGATCTTTTGGTTGAAACCCTGTCGATCGGTGCGATGAATGTGAACTCGGCGATGGAGTTTTTCCGCCGCCGCCGCAACATGGCCGTGGTCACCGGTGCCGATCGCACCGACATCCAGCTGGCGGCCCTGGAGGCCTCCACCCAGTGCCTGATCCTCACCGGGGTGGGGGAACCCCTGCCCCAGCTGCTCAACCGCGCCGAGGAACTGGAGGTTCCGGTGCTCAAGGTCGACCACGACACCCTCACCACCGTGGAGACGATTGAGGCGGCCTTTGGCCATGTGAATTTGCATGAGCCGGTCAAGGCCAGCTACGCCATTCGCCTGGTGGAGGAGCATTGCGATTTCAGCCGCCTGCTGGAAAGGCTGCGGCTGCCGGTGCGGGCCTGACCTCTCGTTCGCCCATGGCTGCTAGGTTCGTGCGGAAGCTTGCGGTCAACGGGTGACCCGGTCCCTCGACCTACCGGCATTGGGCCGGATTGATACGCTCGCCCAGGAACTGGCCCTGCTCCAGGACCGGGGTAAGCGCCGCATTGCCATCCTCGGCAGCCGCCATGTGCCGGTGGTCTCGATCCATCTGGTGGAGCTGGTGGCCCGCTCCCTGGCCCATGAAGGCCACAACCTGATCACCTCCGGGGCCCAGGGCGTGAACTCCGCCGTGATCCGCAGCGTGTTGGAGGTCGATGCCAGCCGCCTCACGGTGTTGCTCCCCCAGAGCCTGGAGCGCCAGCCGGGGGAATCCCGCGACCAGCTGGAGCGGGTGCTGCACCTGGTGGAGAAGCCCGAACACGATGAGCTCCCCCTGCCGATGGCCAGCAGCCTCTGCAACCAGGAGATCATCAGCCGTTGCGACCAGCTGATCTGTTACGCCTTCCACGACAGCGAAACCCTGCTCTCCAGCTGCCGCACCGCCGAGGACATGGGCAAGGTGGTGAGCCTGATGTTCTTCGACTGAGGCGGAGCGGCAGATCAGCCGGCGCTCTCGGGATCGCGGGGCAGCACCTGCAGCCGGGTGCCGTCGCGGCCCATCACCGTGACGGCGGTGCCATTGGCGAGGGGGCGGGAGGGATCGAGGTTGCGGGCGGCCCAGCTCTGGCCCTGCCAACGCACCCGCCCTTCACCGCGGCCATCGAAGGGGTCGATCACCTCGGCCAGCTCCGCGCCGGCGGCCGGCGGGATGGCCCGCTCACCGTGGCGGCGGGACCAGCGCCGCACCAGGGTGTAGGCCACCCCCACCAGGGCGGCGAAGAGCAGCAGCTGGGGCGCGGCCGCCAGCTGGGGCAGGGCACTGGCCAGCAGCACCAGCAGCAGGGCGGCCAGGCCGCCCAGCAGCAGCAGGCCATCGCCGTCGAGCCCGAGCAGCACTGCCGTGAGCAGCAGGGCACCGAGGCCGAGCCAGAGCAGGGGCAGGGGGGGCATCCGAACGGGCCGCGGCGATCGATCGGCTCCATCCTGCCTACGCTCAGGCCAGTGGTGCAGCACCGATGGAAGGCCTTTTCATTCCCGTGCTGATTGCCCTTGGGGTGCTGGGCATCAGCGGCGTGAAGGTGACCAGCAGCAGCCGCTCCATGCTGGTCGAGCGGCTCGGCAAGTACAACCGCCAGCTCTCGCCTGGTCTCTCGCTGGTGATTCCGGGGCTGGAGCGGGTGGTGAGCCATGAATCGCTGAAGGAGCGGGTGCTCGACATCCCACCGCAGCAGTGCATCACCCGCGACAACGTCTCGATTGAGGTGGATGCGGTGGTGTACTGGCAGCTGCTCGAACATGCCCGCGCCTACTACGCCGTCGACAACCTGCAGGCGGCGATGGTGAACCTGGTGCTCACCCAGATCCGCGCCGAGATGGGCAAGCTCGACCTCGATGAAACCTTCACCACCCGCTCCGAGGTGAATGATGTGCTGCTCAAGGAGCTGGATCAGGCCACCGATCCCTGGGGCGTGAAGGTGACGCGGGTGGAGCTGCGCGACATCAAGCCCACCCAGGGGGTGCAGCAGGCGATGGAGCAGCAGATGACCGCCGAACGGGAGAAGCGGGCGGCGGTGCTGCGCTCCGAAGGCGAACGGGAATCCCAGGTGAATGCGGCCCGGGGCCGGGCCGAAGCCCTGGTGCTCGATGCCAAGGCCAAACAGGAGGCCCTGCTGCTGGAGGCCGATGCCCAGGCCAAGCAGCAGTTGCTGCTGGCCCAGGCGCGGGCCGCCTCCGCCAAGGAGCTGGCGGCCGTGATTGAGGCCCATCCGGCGGCCGCTGAGGGCCTGCGGCTGCTGCTGGCCAAGGACTGGATGGCGATGGGCGAGAAGCTCGGCAATGCCCCCGCCGGCAGCGTGCTGATGGTGGATCCCCAGAGCCCGGCCAGCCTGCTGGCGGCGCTCAAAGGGCTGCAGGAGAAGGGCTGAGCCCCACTAGTCTGCTTTTGGTTGACGCGATCGATGGACTATCAACCCCCAAGCCACCTGCTCGAAGTCCTGCAGAAAATTGAGTACGAAGAGGCGTTGTCCGATCAGGATCCCCGCTATGTGGATTCGCAGGAAGCGCGGGGCAGCGAGAAAACCTTCACCCGCCTGGCGCGCAAGTTTGGCTGGGATCCCGTCAGCAATGCTTTCTTTGCTCCCTATGAAAAGCACATCCTGTTCTTTGGCCACATCGGCATCGGCAAGACCACCGAGTTGCGCCGTTATGCGCTGCAGCTGAACGCATCGAGGCGGTTTTATGTGGTGGAGGTGGATGTGTTGGCCAAGTTGGACCGCAACAACCT
>DAIQNM010000228.1:0-4584 GCA_036788375.1 Cyanobium sp. CTOTU6536
AGAAAATCCGGGGCGGGTTCGGTATCGGCATCGAGAAACACCAGCACCTCGGCCGTACTGGCGGCCACGCCGTTGTGCAGCGCCCAGGTCTTGCCGCACCAGCCCTCGGGCAAGGGTGGCGGCTGGACCAGGCGCACGGCGAGTTGGGGGCTGGTTTGGGTGGCGATCGCGGCGGTGCGGTCTGTGGAGTGGTCGTCGACCACGATCACCTCCAGGGGCCGAAAGCTCTGACCCTCCAGGGCGCGCAGCAGGTGGGGCAGGGTGCCTTCCTCATTGCGGGCCGGAATCAACACCGCCACCGAGGGGTGGCCCCGCACCGTCCCCGCCGCCAGGGCCGGCATCCGCAGGCACAGCGCCCAGCCCAGCCCCCAGCGCAGCAGCAGCGAAAGGTTCAGCAGGCCCAGGGTTACCAGGCCCATGGCCTCAGGGCCGCATCAACTCCTCGGCCAGCGGTTCGAGCGAAAGGCGATCGCGCAGGACTTGGGGATGAGCCCACACCGGCAGCATCCGTTGCTCCCCCACCGGCAACACGGCGCGCCTGCCGGGCACAACCACCAGATCGAGGTCGGAGTAAAAACTGCAGCACTCGATCGCCTCCAGGCTGGAGAGGTCGCCATTGAGCTGTTGCAAGAGGGCACTGCCCTGCTTGAGATCGGCGATGCCAGCCAGCAGCCGGCTTGGCCAGGGGTTGGCCGTGAGGGTGCCCTGGTGCGGACTGGCCACGCTGGTGAAGCGCCTTGTGCGCCGGTGCCCTCCTCGCAGCTGAATCCAGGTGCGGGCGATCACCCCACCCATCGAGAAGCCGCAGAGGTCGATCGGTTGGTCGGCGCCGAAGGCGGCTTCGATCTGCTCGCCCAACAGGGCGGCGGACTCGGCGATCGGCGTGATCCCCCAGCACAGCGGTAGGTCGGGCGCCAGCAGGTGGCGTTGCGGCTGGCCCAGGAGCTGCCGCAGCCGGTTGAACACCTGCGAGCTGTCGAGCATGCCGTGCACCAGCACCAGCGGGGTTGGGGAAGCGGTGATGGAGGCCGATGCAATCTGCTGTATTCAAGGGCGTTCCAGGGGGTGTTGGCAGGGGCTGGCAGTGGGGATACCCGCCGGGGTGATTAGCGGGCCGCCCTAGACGCGACGACCGCTGATCAGGCGCAGGAGGATGGCAATCACCGCGATCACCAGGAGAAGATGAATCAGCCCTCCCAGGGTGTAAGAGGTGAGCAGACCCAGCAGCCAGAGCACGATCAGGACGACGGCCAGGGTTTCAAGCATTGGGCTGCTCCTGGGCGTGGAAGGACAAGCGGAAACGGCTCAAGATGTTAGGGATCAACCCTTGTCTTTGGCGATAGTGTCGGCGGCATCGCCGACTTTTTTGGCCACCGATTTGGCTCCGTCCTTGAGGTTCTCTCCAGCGTTCATGGCCGAGGCCTGAACCTGCTTCGCCTTGCCCTTGATCTGTTGGCCCGTATCGCCGGTCAACTCACCAGCGGCCGATTGGAGTTTGCCTTCCACTTCTTTGGCTTTGGCATCAACTTTGTTGGACATGGTTGCGAGGGCGATGGTGCTGTGATCGGTGCTGATGGCTAGAGCTGGCAGGGGCATCCAGGTGGTGAAGGCCAAGGCAGCCACGGCGAGACATGAAGCGAAATGATGAAGGAAGCGGAGTCGCATGGCGTTGACATCTGCATCACCAATCGACCCTAGGCATCCCATTGGGTGGCGATGTCCATTGCCCTGAAATGCCGCAGTTGTGAGGCCGTCTCGCCCGGCCGTTTCCCCGGGCGGCTCTCCGGCCATGGCGGGGGCGGGGATCCCGCGTCGCAATTGGGCTGGGCCGCGGCGAGGATGCCAGCCGTAATTAGGGCCGCTGGCAAGGCATGGGGCGTGAGCGCAGGAGCTGGATGCATGGGCCCGGTGGTCGCGCCGTGACCACCAACCTCGATGCCCTGCTGCTCGAAAACGAGGCACTGCGCCACCAGGTGCGGCTGCTGCGGGAGGAGCTGGCCCTGCTGCAAAACAGCCGCTCCGCCGAAGCCCAGGCGCAAGCCCAGGCCCAGGCCGCCGCCGACTTTTCTGGCCGTCCCCAACCCAGGCAGGGCGCGCGCGCCTGGCGCGACGACCAGGAGGCCCCCCGGCCCCAGCCGACCCCGGAGCCGGGATGGCGGCAGGCCGCCCCCCGCGGCGAAAGGGTGCGCTCCTGGCGTTCCGGCCCGGAGGTCACCACCGGGGCGGCGCCGGGGATCACCCCCCAGCTGGTGCGGCAATGGGCCGAGGCGCTCAGCAGCCATCCCCGCTGGCGGGAGTTGCGCCTCGGTTCGCGCCTGGAGGGTGATCCGGCCGCCGGTGGCTGCCTCGAACTTGGCCTCCAGGCCCTCCTCGACGACCTGCGCAGCCGTTCCCACAATCCCGCCCTGGAACTGGAGGAGGCCCTCGATCGCCGCGCGCCCGGCCTCGGCGCCGAACTGCGCTGGGCCCTGGCCGGTCCCGCCAGCCGGGTGAAGGCGGCGGTGCGGGCGGCCTTCGCCCTGCATGGCCCCCGGGCCGCCGATCGTCTCAGTGCCGATCCCCAGGCGGTGGTGGAGGAGTTGCTGGCGGCGATTGCCCGGTTGGAGGTGCAGGTGCGGCAGGAGGCCCAGACGCGGCGGCAGCAGACGCAGCGGCAGCAGGCCTGGTGGCGCCAGCAGGATGGGCGCCGCCCGGGCGGCCGGAGCTGGGGAGCGGGCGGGGAGGGCGGCGGGGCTGGCGCGGCGGCCGGTGACCCTCGACCGGGCGGCACCGGGGCGGACGGCGCCAAGGATCACTCCCGCGCTGGAGCTCAGGAAGGTGGATCGGCAGGTTCCCGGGAGGCCGGTTCGGGCCGGGCCGGGAGCGCCGGTTCGGGTGGTACCCAGGGCTCTTCGGGTTCGGGCGCAGCCCCTGGCGCCGGCGCGGGTGAGGGCCGGAGCTCCCAGCACAGCCGCCAGGCCGCTCCGGACCGGCAGTGGGTCGAGGCGCTCGACATCCTGGAGCTCTCCTGGGGAGCCCCGTTGGCGGCGGTGAAGGCGGCCCACCGGCGCTTGGTGAAGCGCCACCACCCCGACATGGGGGGCGACGCCGAATCCTTCCGGCGGATCAACGACGCTTACCAGTTGCTGATTGCCTGAGCGCTGATCGGGGCCCAAGGGCGATGCGGTGGCCCTGGCATGCCGGGGCCGCCCGGCCCATGAATCGCTGCTGGAGGGTCGCAATCGCAACGTGCGCGGCGTGGCTGAGCCGCTGGACGAGGAGGAGCGACGAGCCAATCTCATCAGCGACCGGATCAGCCCTCGTCTTGTGGCGGAGCTCGAAATCCTGCCCAGGTGGCAGAAGCAGGTGCTGGCCCAGCGGGTGTACCCCAGCCCGAGCCGCCCCCATCACCTGATTCGCGAGGGTCCTGCCGCAGGCATTGATGTGCGGCTGGGCTCCACCAACTGCCCGCCGATGTCGAGCAGATTGAGGAGATCGCCTGCCGCCGGGCTTGGCGTGGCGGTGCGTGAGGCGAGGGTGGGGACATGATGAGGATCCGCCGAAAGGTTGCACTAAGAATCGACAAGTCAGAAGAGGCAAGGCTACATAGACACAGCGATCTTCATTAGGTTTGGATAGTGATGCCCGGCACTAACCTCCCGATTTCATGGCAAGGTAGAGCAGTCTTGCGAGTTTCCGTTAAAATGGCCTTGCTAGTGCCTGGCACGCTTTTGTAGCGTAGCGAACGCATCTTGTGCGGATCCGCCTAAGATGCAGCAACGCTGGGCATTGAGCCGTGAGACCCACAGTGGCGCAGTGCTTCTGCCGCCTCACGCACGGTCAAAAGCTGCGTCTTAGGCGGACAACCGCGGGCCCTCGGGGCGTCTTGGGCGGATCCGCCCAAGTAGAAGTTAGGCGTATGTCCAAGCAGAGGCCTTGACCTCCGATTGCCACTTGGGATAATCTGAGAAACACTTTTCTTGGATCTTGATAATGAAGCTCGGATATACGATCCTATACGTTGCCGATGTTGCTTCATCCTTGAGCTTCTTCGAGCGTGCATTTGGATTTAAGCGGAGATTTCTCCATGAATCAGGAACTTATGGAGAACTTGAGACTGGAGAAACAACGCTTTCATTTGCTGCACACGATCTTGGCGATGCGAATTTCCCAGGTGGCCATGTTCGTGCAAGTGAATCAGAAGCACCCTTGGGGATGGAAATAGGCTTGGTGACTCTTGTCGTGGCTTCTGCTCATGCTCATGCATTAAGGGAAGGCGCTATTGAATTGAGCTCGCCTGTCGAGAAGTCTTGGGGACAGATCGTCTCGTATGTTCGCGCGCCGGATGGGTGCCTTATTGAACTCTGTACGCCAGTCGGGGACTAAAAGCAACGCCTAACATCAAGATCCAGCGGCCGGGGCTAAAATTGCCTAGCGAATGCATTGGGCTTCTACCCGCCGCTGATCTTGAGCGTTAGAGAGATGAGGGGGGGCAGTCCGCAGTAGCCAAGGGTGGTATAGTCAGGGTATAGCCGCGGCTGAGGCATGCGGACGAAGGTTCAGAAGTGGGGAAACAGCCTTGGCGTGAGGATTCCACGCGGCTTG
>DAIQNM010000229.1:0-4576 GCA_036788375.1 Cyanobium sp. CTOTU6536
CCCCTCCGCTGAGCTGGAGACTCCATCCATCGGACCGATCAGCAGTGACAGCTCCTCATCCTTTGGTTGGGCGGTTTGGCCGGCGGTTCCGCTCCGCTGGGCCTCGATCGTTTGCCAGAGGACTGCTGGATCGACACCGGCAAAAGCACTCTTCAGCCGCGGGTTGAACTTGATGGCTGCCGACACATCGGCTTCCTCCTCAATCAAGGCGAGGTCGTCCTTGAGTTCGGTGACGCGCTTGCTCAGCGAGTTGGCTTCCTCCGGTAGGGAGATCACCGAGATTGTCTCGGTGAAATAGGCGTTGGTGGCCGAACGCACCAGGAGGCGATTCTTGGTGGGCTCACCATCGGTCTGGCACTTTTCGGGGTCACGGGTATTGCGACCCAGCCAGGGGGTGTGTCCCTGGCAGAGCCCCAGAGGGCTCAGCTCCGTAATCAAGGCATCGGCAAGTTTGCGGGTCGTGCCCCCTTCCGCCTGCACATAGATCTGGGTGAAGTCGTTGCCGGTCCCGGCCTCGAGTAGATAGAGGCGTTCTGTGTTCTTGCAGCCGAACTGACGAAAACAGAAGTCGCGCCAACGGATGTCGCTGAGGTGCCCATGGGGGCAGGCCATCACAAAGCGAACAGGAACTAGCGGGAACTTGCCTTCATCGTCTTGGTACGTGCGCCAATCCGAGATGCAGCCATCGTTGAAATGAACCAGGGGCCTGGCACGGCAGGGAATCCCGAAAGCCATCCGCTCACTCACTTTTTGAGCAACCGACCACTCCGGAAAACGCAGCGCCTTGATCGAACCACTGATGTTCTTGAGGGGATCAACCTCCTTGGGCGGCGTGCGAAGGTCGACCCTGGCCCCCCCTGTGGCCTGCCTTACCAGTTGCAGCAGTCTCGGCTCATGGATCTGATCGCAGCCACGGTCATTCCAGAAATCCAACCCCCCGATCAGCAGGGAGTAGTCAGGCAGATCCACCATGGCTCCGGGGCCATAGAGCTGTAATACCTGGCTCTGACGCGCCTCGCCGAGGGGCGGGGGAGCTGCTTTGCGGCGAGTGGAGGGAGGCATGGCGTTGTTGGTTATTGAGTTCAGTCTTCAGCAGTGATTTCTTCTTTGAAGTTCACCATCCTGATCGGTGCGGAGGGTTCCACATCACGAAGGCTCCAGTTGGTGGTGAACTGCTTGTAGCCCTCGGCTTGGTAGATCGGGTCGGTATCGAGGGTGGTGTGCAGGAAGCCCGCACCAGCACCCTTTTCTTCATGGGTCCAGTACTGCAGCTTGGCTTCTGGCTCCTGGGTGAGCTTCCACCAGGCTTCGAGCAGATCGATCACGTGATCGCGCACTTCGGTGGGGAGGTGTTCGTCGAGGCTGTCATCGGCGGCACCGGTGGCAATGCAGCGCTCCTGGAGGGCCTGGGCGATCTGGGCCTTGATGCGCTGAAGTGCGTCCGCAGCCATCGCGCCTTTGGCGCCAGCCAGGGCCGGATCACCGTGGCGTGCCATGGCCACGACCACCCCAGGCAGGCCGCGATCGAGGGCCCGGCTGGCAAACGGTGTGCAGCTGGTGGCCTCCACATGGCGGTAAAAGGTTTGGTGCCAGTAGGGGAAGAGCTCGAAGTGGGAGCGATCCCGTGGGCGGTTTGGATTAAGCAGAACCAGCACCAGACCGGGTTTGTTTTGCTCCGGGTTCTCGCTCAGCTGGCGGCCGACGCGACTGGTGGCTTGGATGTACTCAGCGGCGGTCTTGGGTTGGTTGAGCACCACCATCAAGCCAAGGCGTGAGATGTCGAGGCCAACTGAAATCATGTTGGTGGCCAGGGCCACATCGAGATGGTCTTTGTCGACGTAGGGCTTGGAAAGACGGTCTTTGGTGCTGCTGATCTTGGCCGTGTTGACGCGAGAGGTCAGCTCTTCGGGTTCGTAGGGGCGCTTGCGACTGGCGAAGGGGTTCTCGAAGCCCTCCATGGTGAGGGAGCGATTTTTGGCGAACTGCTCCAGCTGGGCGCCGAGTTCGTCCTCCAGGATGCTGCGGGTTACGCCCAGCTCCTTGAGGTTGGAGAAGTAGCCCAGCAAGGTCATGTAGGGATCCGCTGGGTTATTGGCCCCCATGGCCTTGTTGTCGTTCCAACCCTTCTGAGCTGCTGCCATGAGGCCCAGGTAGGAGCGCAACAGCACACCCTTGAGGTTGCGGCCTGGTGCTGAGAGGCCCACGTAGAGACGGGCCTGGTCTGGATCGGGGATCGTGCGTGAAAAGAAGTTGTCGTCGCGCTCAGGTCCGGGCGGCGGGAAGACCCTCACCTGGCTTCTGGCGAACAGGGCCTTGATCTGAGCCTCTGCCCGTCGCACGGTGGCCGTTGAGGCAATGATCTTGGGAGGTGCTGAGGTGGCGTCCGGCCGCATCAGACCTTCAATGACCGCTTCATAGAGACCGGCGAGGGTGCCGAGGGGGCCACTGATCAAGTGCAGTTCGTCCTGAATGACGAGTTCAGGAGGCAACAGGCGGCCGTGGGGGATTTTGAAGCCACCGGCGCCCTTCTCGGCCGGTCCCCAGAAACCGCCTGCCGTGGTTGGTGTGGCCAACTGATAGGTGCTGACGTTGCCGAACAGCGAGGAGGTTTTGCCCACCCAGGGAAGGGCCGCGAACTTATCGATCGTGGCGATCAGGAAGCATGGCAGGCGGCGGTAGATCTGCTCGTCCACGGCAAGCACCGGCAACGGCGTCCCCTTGTGGAAAGGGCATGCGCCCATGAAATCAAACTCTTGCTTGGCCTCAGGGGATCTGGGTTCGCGGCAGTAGATCTCCAGCCGATCGGGATTCCGAGGTGGCAAAAGGTGAAACCCTTCCGGCTGAAGGGGGCGGTTGCACCAGGGACAGGTTTCGATCGGAATTGGCCGGTCGCGCTTTCCCGCCTTCCATTTGGTGAGCACCGCATGGGTGGACTGCTGGTCGCTGTCGCCTGGACCGCCGAGCTTGTTGGGTGTGGCGGCCTTGCCCACCCACATGCCGATCTCGAAGGGCCACTCGCCAAGTTGGTATGGGTGAGCCTCCTCAGCCCGCTCAAGCCGTTCGAGCTCCAGGGCGCAGATCAAGGTGGCGGCGCGGCTCAGTTGATCCAGGGTGAGCAGGCGCAGGGTGTAGCGCATCAGCACCGTGACCCCGGCCGATTCAATCCCTGGGCTCCGCAGGCGGCGGTGAACCAAGGTGAAGGCCGCCAGACCGAGATAGGCCTCCGTTTTGCCACCGCCGGTGGGGAAGAACAACAGCTCCACGGCCTCCCGATCCAGCCGGCCATCGGGCGTATCTGCAGCCGCCAAGCCCGGCAGGTTCATCAACACGAAGGCCAGCTGGAAGAAGCGCCACTTCGAGGTGCTGGTGCCCGTGGCGGTGCCGATCTGATCCGGCGGCACCTTGGCGCTAAAGGCACTGCGTTGGCGCTGGGCACGGGCCATCACCAGGTTCATGGTGCGGAAGGCTTCTCGCACCAGGGGATCGGCGAGCAGCTTGATGCCGTTTTCGATGCGCTTGGCGCAGTCTTCCGACTGGGCCCTGAGTTGCTTGGCTGTCTCGTTCTGGTCCTGGTCGCCGATGGGGTGTTTCGGCTGTTGGGTGATCCAGCCCCTGTAGGCCGCCACCATCGGCAGCAGTTGCTGGCAGACCCGCTCGCTCTTGGCGTGATCCGCCAGGGCCTCCATACCCATGGGCACGCTGATGCCAGCCGGAGGTTCGGGCAGGGTGCGGTAGACCCGGGCGGTGGGCAGCCAGGTGGTGGTGAGGGTGTGGCAGCGGGCCGGCTTGTCGTCGGGGATGTCGGAGGCGATCACGGCTGCGTTGTGGCCGCTCGCGAAGCAGTAGTCACGCCGGTACTGCAGGGCCGCCAAGCGTTCGTCGGGATCCTTAGCGGCCTGCTGTAGGGCATCGCGACGTGGCGGAAAACCCCGCTCGCAACGCAGCGAAACCTGAGCCTGGAAGGCCGTGACCGGATCGCGATGGCGGATCTGATTGGTCTGGGGTGGCTCGCGTTTGTTGAGCAGAAACAGCGAGACGGAGAGATGGTCGCTGGGGTAGCCGAGCTTGCTGGGAGCTGGCCGGGCGATCCAACGCAGACACAGGCCTTGCGGCTGGCCTTCAAGGGGGATGTCTGGGCTGGTATCAGGGCGATCGATCGAGATCTTGACGGTTTGCCGCTGGGGCGTGCGGCTCCAGATTTTGTCCTCTGCTCCATCGGCAGGAGCGCTGTAATCCCCCCAAGTGACGGTGGCCTCCAAGGTGGAGCCCTTCTCGAGGATGAAGCTCAGGCCAAGGGAAGAAGGGAACCAGCTGCGGCGGGTGTTGGCCTGATCAAGGGCGTCGTTGGCGTCGTCATCCTTTTCCTGCTTCTCCAGGCGGTTGGAGGCGCCGTTGCTGGGTTCTTCGCCAGCGAGATCGGCGAAGGAAAGCTGTTCATCCTCGGTGGTGCGGCCGGCCTCCTGCTCGAACACATGGGGCACCAAGAAGCCCGTGGTGTACCAGACGGAGGGTGGCTGGGGCAGGTGCTCATGGCGACGGGCCGTGTCGCTCCAGTCGGGTCCGATCAGGTCCAGGC
>DAIQNM010000230.1:0-4574 GCA_036788375.1 Cyanobium sp. CTOTU6536
CGGCCCGATGGAATGCGAGCTCACCGGGCCCTGCTTCGACAGCAGCGAATCCACCTTGTTTCTCGCGGTCCAGCACCCCGGCGAGACCAACGCCACCCACCGCAGCGGTGACGAGGAGGTGCAGGCCTACACCCTGCGGGACCGGGACGGCGGCAGCTTCGAGCAGCTCCGGCAGGTGCCGCTCGGCTCCAACTGGCCCTCCGCGGCAGCGGGCACTGCTCCCCGGCCCGGGGTGGTGGCGATCCGGCGCCTGGATGGAGCACCACTGCTGGCGGGTTCAGGAGGCCGTCAGCGTTGATCGCGCCGTCCGCGGCGTTGGGGTCTAGCCAGGGCCAGTTGCCGTCCTTGCCTGGCTTGGGGTTCTCTATGACCTACAAGCAGCACTCCGTCGGGGGGCCAGCTGGGCCAGGAGGTTGTCCTGCAACGGGTTGAAGTTGTCGTCAGCGACGAGCAGCAGGGTGGGGCGCCCATCCTCAAGCGGAGGGCCAGGCGTGATGGCTTCCCAATTGTCCGGCGACAGGCCGATGGCCTTGAGGTCCCAGGAGATCAGGGGGGACAGTGCCGCGGCATTTGCCCCAGGCGTGATCGGCTTGGGGAGAGGGTAGAGAACAAGGCGATTGCTCCATTGATCGGGCGATTGGAATCGCCTTTGCAGCCCCAGCAGCGGGGCCTCATTGGAGGCCTCGGGCAGGGCCAGCAGGTCGGTGAGGCCCCAGCCAGCACCCTGGGGAAGCCGCAACGGCTGCCGTGGTTCAGGGTCACCGGCCAGAGACTCCATGCTGATGCCGAGGGGCCACCCCAGCACCCGCACCTGACCAGGAGGATCCTGAAGCAGGGCGGATTCGGCTGCGATGAGCAGCACCGCCGACTTGTTCGGCCGCCGCAGCAGTGTGAGGGACTCTGGCCCAGCGTTGGAGGCAAGTCCCTGACCTGGTGCTGGCTGCCACTCGGCTGGCATGGGCATCGCCAGCTCTAGCTCACCGCTGCGACGGTTGAAGCGCAGCAACTGGGGGGGACGCTCAGGGGTGCGACGGCCCTCGCTCACCACCCAGGCCCGCTCCCCCTTCAAGACCAGTCCCTCCCCATCGATGCTCTCCGGCAGGTTGGCGCCCGTGCCACTGCGCAGAGGCACCACCCCCAGTGGACGCAGCGGCGTCTTGCCGAGCTTGCCGAGTCCGCTCCATCCGATCAACTGGCCCACGGGGGCATCACTCAGCAGCCACAGCTCATCGCGGTCGGCGCGGTAGGCGGCCGCGGAGAAGCCGCCGGAGGGTTGGCCAGCCCCATCAAGCCTCGGTAGCCGCACCTCGGCCACCTTCTCCCATCCGGCCGAGAGCGGACATGGCAACAGTGGGGGTGGCGGGGTTTGCACAACCATTACTTAATCAATTGCTTGATTAATTGCTTGATCAATCCAGCCGAATCGTCCCATGGCCCCCTGCGAATCGCTGGCACAAGGCGGTTGTGGCCAGTTCGAGGATCCGGTGCAGGCTCAGTACCGCGCCTCCACGTGCTGGAGTCTCTCCAAGAAGCCGGGCTGCTCAAGGGTGGCCTCAGGCTCGATGGGGACCAGGAGGTTAAAGAAGGCCTGGCGAACGCCCCTCAATGTTGTCTCAAACTTGGCTCGGCTCTGGATCTCCTGGTCCAACTGATGATGGAGCGCCTGGATCTGCTGCTGGAGCCTCTGCTCCCGTTCCTGCTCAGCCGCCTTCGAGGCGGCCTCCTCGGCATCGCCAATCGCGATCTGCTCAAGAATGGCCTGGTGAATCGAGGCCACTTCCGCTTCCGCCCTCTCTTTTCCCTGCCGTTCCCGCTCCAGTTCGCCGCGAAGCTGAAGGCACTCCTGCTGGTTGGTCTCCCGAAGTTGGGCCAGTTCCAGCTCCAGGGTTTCGGCTCGCTCAACGGCCTCCTGCCTGGCCTGCCTTTCCTGTTGCAGCTCGGCGCGAAGCGCCTGCAGCTCTGCTTCAGCCAGCTGGTGCAGGCGCGAGGCCAGGGCCGTCAGGTCATCGGCCACCTGGGAGAGGGACTGGGCCATCGTGTGGAGCAACAAGGATCACCATCTTAAGTAGCCCCTTCCTGATCCACCGCTTCAGGCCTGTGTTCGGCATGGCAGGCTCCTGTGACGCCGGATCGTTTCTGTTGGTGTGATGGTTACCGTGGCGACAGCACTGCTATGGCCAGCTGCTACAGCCAGCAGCCATGGCCAGCTGCTGTGGCCAGCAGCGATGGAGAGCTGCTGCTGATCAACCGCCAAGGGCGAGATGATGAAGGGATTGCAGCGCCCTCCTAGCGTTTGGACCGTTGACCGCAGCCAATCAGAGGTTTCATCGACTGGCTGATGGGCGATCGGGCCGGCCGGGTGATCGTGGGCTCCTGGCGGTGGCTGTGGGGGTTGCCGGTGGAATCCGGCGGCAAGGTGGCCGTTGCCGTGGCTGAGGAGTCCCTGCAGTCGATGCAGGAGTCGGTGCAGGAGTCGGTGGAGCAGCTGGCCAAGGCTGTGGCCCAGCAGGTGGGAGCCGATGACCGGGCCAGGAACAAGGATCAAGCCTAAAATCGAGGAGCTGAGAACCGATGAGCAACAGGCACGTTTGGCCCAGAGAACAGGCCAGGAGGTTGCAGTGCGCCTGGCCATGGGCCGCGCGATTCAGATCGAGAAACTCCTCCCAGCTCTCGATCACCAGGTGCAGCAAGCCGGAAAGTTTGTCGAGGCATCAAAGGACAAACTCAACCGTGAGCGCATCAAGCTGGAGCAATACAAGTCTGATCTGCAGATCATCAAGGATCTCGCCGAGGTCAATGCTTCATCCCCGAATCCCCGATGGCCAATCACCCAGAGCGCCCCACCAAGGTCTGCCCGGTCTGTGGACGTCCGTTTCAATGGCGCAAGAAATGGAAGGACGTCTGGGAGGAGGTGCGCTACTGCTCGGAGCGGTGCCGCCGCCGCCGTTCCAGCCTTGCCGATCCCCTTGGCAGGGAGTGAGCCAAGGCTCTCGCTGGGCCTTCAACCTTGCCAGCATGGGAGCACCGACTTGGACCCTTGCTGCTTCTCACGCCCCTCTGCCCCCTCACCGCAGCCCGCCTGCTGGGGCTGAAGGCCACGGTTGTGTTGTTGATCACCCTGCTGATCAAAGCCAGGATCCAGATCAAACTCGCCTCGGCGCTGGGCCTGTTCCTGCTGGCACTGCAGACGTTGCTGTTTTTGGCCGCCGCGGGAGCCCTTGGCCTGGCAGGGCTTGGGGTCCTGATCACCAAGCCCTATGGCGCTGGGGCGCCCGCGGCCCAGCCGTGATTGCTGCCATGGAGCTGCACAGCTGCGAAGCCGTTGCTGGCGCGACATCGTCTCCCCTGCCGGCGGGAGAATCAGCGCAGCTCACTCCCCTCCCCTGGGATCGCCGACACCGCCACTGAAGATCCGCCCCTACCAACCGGCCGACTGGCCGCAGGTATGGGCGCTGCTGGAGCCGGTCTTCCGCGCTGGGGAGACCTTCCCTCACGACCCGGCGATCACAGAAGCCGAGGCCCAGGCGGCGTGGGTGAACCAGAGCCAGGCGGTGATGGTGGCCGCGGATGCGGCCCTCGGGGCCCATGTCGCCAACGCCGGGTACGTGGTGGCCGAGGAATCTCGGCGCCAGGGGATCGGCAGCCGCCTCTGCCAGCACTCCCTGCAGGCGGCAAGGCGGCTGGGGTTCCGGCTGATGCAGTTCAACCTGGTCGTGAGCACCAACACCGCCGGGATTCGCTGCTGGCAGCGCAATGGCTTTGAGGTTGTCGGCACCCTGCCGGGGGCCTTCCAGCACCGGCAGCTGGGCGATGTCGATGCCCTGGTGATGATCCAAAGCCTGATCGAGGAACCCGTGCGATGAAGGTGGTGCCGCTGCGGTTGCGGCCGGGTGACGACCTGCGCTCGACCTTGGAGGCCTGGATGGCTCAGCAGCAGGAGCAGGCCGGCTGTGTGATCAGCGCCGTCGGCAGCCTGTCGGTGGCGCAGCTGCGTCTGGCCGGAGCTGCGGAGGCCACCACGCTCGCGGGCGATCTGGAGATCCTCAGCCTGTCGGGCACCCTCTGCGCTGATGGCGCCCACCTGCACATCGCCCTCGCCGATGCCAGCGGCGCCGTGATCGGCGGCCACCTCGCCACCGGCTCGCTGGTGCGCACCACCGCCGAGCTGGTGCTGGCTCTGCTGCCGGAGTGGCAGTTCAGCCGAGTGCTGGATCCAGCCACGGGTTACGCCGAGCTGCAGATCCAACGGCGGCCCGGCCTGATCCGCTAGCGCCAAAGCGTATTCCCTTGCTAGTACGGTTGTACGCCTGCAGGAGTTGCCATGGTGCCGGTCCCCCGCTCCCGTTTGCAGCCCTCCCGCCTTGATGCGATCGAGGACTGGCCCTGGCTCGATCAGGAGGTACTCCGCGCTAGCCGCAGCCGCCAGGTCTGCATGACCCGCCACTTCTTCCCCGCCACCACCCCAGCCCCAACTGCTGCATCGGAGCTTCCTGCCGACCAATCCGGCCAGCATGGAATCAGCAGCTCAACGGAGGTGCCGATGGCCCGGTTTCGGAATCGTTGCGGCGCAGGGA
>DAIQNM010000231.1:0-4560 GCA_036788375.1 Cyanobium sp. CTOTU6536
CCCTCGCTATTCCGGCCCGGTTGCCTGCGATCCGGGCGATCAACGACGCCATGGCGGATCTTGAGCAGCTCTACCCCGATGCCATCCCCACCGCCCGTCGGGAACTGGATGCCATCGCTGCCATCGACACCGAGCTGGCAGGGCTGAATCCGGAGCAGCTGCAGGCCCCGATCGAGACCCGCCGTAAGGCTGTCAGCCCCGATGCCTTGCCGGAGGACGGCACCCTGCCGGTCAAGAAGGCGGATGTGATCGAGTTCGACACCGAGCTCCTCCGGGAGGAAACGATCACTCGCTACAGCAGCGGTCTCTCGATCGAGGCCGCCCTGCGGCGTCAGCGCTCTGGTCATGCAAAGGCCCTGCTGTTGCTCCTCCCTGGCCTGGAGAGCTGGAGCCGCGATCAACAGCTGGGCAACGAGGGCGGCGCCTTCACCACTGCGCTGGCTCGGGGCTGAGCCATGACCGTCACTCCCACGCCAGCGGCCCTGCCCAAGTCTGTTCTGCAGCCGTACGCCAACGCGCGGTTGCTGCTTTACATCCACCAGCTACCCGGCCGCTTTGATTCGGCCCGGATCGGCCGGATGGTCTGCGAGGCCTTCCTCAAGCGGGGGCGGATGGTGGGTGAGAGCGCCAGCGGTCTGGGCATCGACAGTGGCGACTTCACCTACGGCGGCTACATCTGCCGCTCGGCCTTGCTGACTCCCCAGCCCAGTAATCCCTGGGACTGGCTTTCCGCGGAAGTGGCCTGGAGTGAAACCGGCTATCGCCCGCCCCTGGCTGATGGCCGTTTCTGTGAAGCCCCGGCTCAGGGCGCTATCTGGCTTGGCTCGTTCGCCCAACTCCAGTCACCTGGTGTGCTGCCGCCCATGAGCCGGGGCCAGCTGACGGGCCTGACCGTGACCGAGTTCGCGGGCCCTTTTGGCGCCGGAGGCATTGGCTCGCTGGCCCAGCCGCTGCTGGGTGAGCGGCTGGAGCTGGTGATCAAGCCCAACCGCATCGCCATCGTCCAAGCCGGCGACAACCTGCTCTCCGTCGCTGAGCGCTACGGCACCACGGTGGACACCCTGCGCTCGCTCAACAGCGACATCAGCAGCACCACCGGGATCACCACTGCGGCCGGCGACACGCTCAACGACTTGGCCGCGCTGCACGGCACCACGGTGAGCTGGCTTCGTGATCAGCCAGCCAATTCCTGGCTGCTGCGCCCGGAGAGCCACACCGTGATTGAGGGCGAGACCCTCACCACCGTGGCCCAGCTCTACGGCACCACCCGCTCCACCCTGCGCAAGCTCAACCGCACCTACGCCGACTACCGCGAGTGGCCCGGTGATGCCCCGCTGCCGCTGGGGGAGGTTCTCAACCTGTTCGCGATCAGACCTGCATCTCCCCTGCCGGGTGGAGAAGCACTGGTGGTGCCGCTCTACTGGCCTTCCACGGCACTGGTGCCGGGGAGCTGGTTGTTTCTCCCGCGGCGAAGGGTGGGAGCGAGCGCATCGCCGGAGCCGGATCTCTGAACCCGCAGAGTCCTGGCAATAGAGGGGGAGCACAGCCCGGATGGGGTGCTCATCCACGACAGCCGCGATGGGTCATGGCCACTGCCACTGCTTCTTCCACCTCCAGCACTGCCGCCGCCAGCGGCCAGGGCGCTGACGACAACTACGCCGCCACCGGCCAGCCCGGTGAATCCACGACCGCCGGTGGCCCCACGGGCGACCCCAACGGCGCCGGCAGCCAGGGCGGTTCTGCCGCCAGCGGCGGCGACAGCTTTGGCGCTGCAGCATCCGAGGCCGGTGCTCCCCCGCTGGATGACAGCCGCCTCAACGAGCCCCTGCGGGCCGAAAGACGCAAGAGCAACCAGCTTGAAAAAGAAATCCGCACCCTGCGGCAGCAGCTGAACCGCTTCTCGGAGATCAACCCCGAGGAGTACGCCCGTCTGCAGGAGGCCGAACGCCAGAAGCAGATCCTCGAGCAGCAGATGGAGCTGCGCGAACGGCAGATGGAGGAGGCCTCCGCCCAGAAGGTGGCCGCCGTCGCCGCCGAACGGGACGAGGCCAAGCAGCAGATCCTGCAGCTCCGCAAGGACCGCCTGCTGGAGCGCGCCTTCTCCCAGGCCGAGGGCCGCACTGGTGGGGATACCAGGGGCACGTTCTTTGACATCTTCAAAGGGCAGCTCGGCACCTGTTTCCGCCTGAGCACCGGCGGTGACTGCAAGGACGTGCTCGAACCCCTGGACTCCCAGGGCAAACCGCTGCTGGGCGATGACGGCCGGCCGATGACGACCACCGAGTTCCTCGATCAGATGCGCGTGCATCCCGTCTACGGCTTCTTGTTCCAACAGCGGGGCCCGGCAGGGATGCAGGCCGCTGGTGGACTGACCGTGTCGGGCATCGGCAGCAACGGCGAGCCGATCAACCCCCAAGCGATGTCGGCGTCTGAGCTCTACCGAGCGTCCTTCGCGGTGAATGGTCGCGGGGCTCGTCGCTGAGGCCACTGCTCACCCGATGGCACGTCGGCCCCGCAGCTTCTACGCCGGCCTCTCCTTCCGGCCGCCCGCCCCTGTCGCGGTTGCCGCTCGACGTGCCCTGGAGCGCCGGGCCCAGCAGCCGCCATCCAACCGCGGCATGACGCCGGTGGGGCTGGCCCGCGCCCGCCAGCTGCTCCACCGGCAGGAGCTCGCACCCCAGACGATCGATCGGATGGTGAGCTACTTCGCCCGTCACGAAGTCGACAAGCAGGGCTCCAGCTGGGAGACCTACGGCAAGGGCCGTCAAGCCTGGGATGGCTGGGGCGGAGACCCCGGCCGGCGCTGGGCTACGGCTGTTGCCCGGCGGATGGATGTTGCCGAGCAGGCAGGTGAACGCTCCGCCGACCAACGCCGCCGTCGCTGACGGACGCATGATCGCTCCCACAACCAACCAGTCCCACAACCGACATGGCCACCGATCGAGCGGCCAACCCCGAACCGGTGAAACCAGAATCAACGAACGAATCGAGGATGAAAAAGGGGGGTATATCCCCAAATATCAAAAACCCGCGCCGGCTGCCTCGGAAATTTCTCAGATTCTCGGAAATCACTACCCCTCAACCTTTGCTGTCCTGATCGACCACCAGCAACAGACCGCCCATGATCGCCAGGTTCTTGAACAGCTGAATCCGCTCCATCCTGTCGGCCACATCCCCGTGGAACAGCATGGTGGTGGGCACCAGGAACAACAGCAGCAGCACCGCTCCCAGTCGGACCTTCCAGCCGCTGATCACCAGCGCTGAACCCACCGCCATCAGGGCCATGGCCGCCACCAGCAGCACCGGTGCCAGCGGTAGTCCCTTGGCGGCGATGGCACCGGCCACGCCGGCAAAGCCCGCCAGCTTGCCAATGACGGCATGGATGAACACCAGGCACAGCAACACCCGGGCGATGCGGTTCAGCAACGAGGGCTGGTGGCTCTGCTGGTTCATCGGGGTGAGGGCTACTGCGGACATTTTGTGACCGGTAGCCAGGGTCCGGGCGTTGCCCGCGAGTTGTCCTGCATGCCATTACTGCCCCACAGGGAAAAGCCCCGGGGGCCCCTAGGCCCGCCGGGGCAGGGGCCGCAGCCCCTGGCGGCTCAAAGCACCGAGACGGTGCCGATGCGCCGGGCCTGGAGCTTGCGAGCCCACTGATGGGCCAGCTCAGCCGGGATGAAGCGGGGCTTTTTGACCGGGCGACCGCGGCGGCCATAGAAAACCGTGATGCGCTCGGCAGCGCCTGCCTTGCTGCCACCGGGATAGATGTGCACCAACAGCTGGCGGATTTCGCAGCAGGGGAAAGAAGAAGCCATCACGAGAGAGGCGAGGGACACCCGCGTCAGGCCTCGGCTGTAGCGACCCGGCAAGGACGCCTCAACGAGGCGCCAGGCCCGATCCTTGCCGGGGCGAGACGGCTGGGGCAGCGGTGCTGCCCTTCTTCCCCTCGCCGACCGTGATGGCTTCGGCCCCCGGCAGTGCTGAGGCCCTCCGCCAGTGGGGTCGTCGTCCGCCGCCGGCAGCGCACTGCCCTTGGCCCAGTGACCAAAAAAAGAGGCCCCCTGGGGCCCCCCGCTTGGCGGCTTGGCGGCTGAGATCAGAAGGGAATCAGCGCCTCCAACGCCGGATCAACCGCCACCAGCGGCTGGGCCGCCTGCTGCTCGAACAGCAGCTGGGCTGCCAATTCAGCCAGCCGGGGATAGCGCTCTCTGCAGAACGCCAGATCATCGAGCAGCTCCCAGCAGCACTGCTGCAGGCGGGCTTTGCGGGACAGAGAAGCCATGGAAGGACTCCGCGCAGGACCCATCTGCCGGCGGGGGGCGGGTCAAGGGCCCGTCCACAACTGGAATGCGGAGCGCCGCGGAGCCAACGTCCACAGCGGCGGGCTCGTGAAACCCTTGAGGCGCCCCCCGATCATGAAAAGGGCCGGAGCGGAGCCCGTTCAGGAGCTGGTGGCTGCATCGCCGCCGCGCTGCACGCGCCCATGGCAATAGGCGGTGACGTCGCTGGGGCCGATCCCCGGGAGTGCAGCACCGATGGGCCTCACCTTGATCGAGGCAG
>DAIQNM010000232.1:0-4559 GCA_036788375.1 Cyanobium sp. CTOTU6536
TGGCGCCCGTGGGGAGCGGCAGCCTGGGGGTGGTGGATCCGCGCCGCGGCCGCACACAGGCGGTGGGGGAGTGACGGCCTTGCGGTCGAGCTGCCCGGTTCCATCTCACTGGACTGTGGTGTTCGGCGCTCCCTGCCTCTGACGAGTGTTCCGCCCTATCCCTGTCCCTGGCTGTTCTGGCGCAGCCGCTGCCGGAGGCGACGGCTCCAGCCCAGGGCCGCGAGTCCACCCAAGAACGGCATCGGAGCCGGCACCGGGTCGCGGGCGACGCCGTAGAGCTGTTGGGCGAGGATCTCGTGGGTGCGGGTGGTGGGATGCAAGTTGTCCCAGAAGAGATAGGTGGAAGGATCGCTGCACACGCCCATATTGGTAAGGCAGGGATCGATCACGTTGGTGAACCCGGAGCCGCTTGGGTCGGCGATCAGGCTGTTGAGCGCGTCGTCAAGCTGGAACAGTTCGATATCGAGTTGCGGTTTGGCGCTGGCGAGCGTGTTGAGCTGGTTTTCAAGGGCGGTGTTGAATCCATCGCTCAAGAGGGTCATCAGCGTCTGATTGCTCGTACCGCGAAAGGCCGGTGTTGATCCAAGATCTGGGGAATTCACCACAAGGAAGTTGCGGGCCCCGGCGTCAGCCAGCGTGTTGATCGAGGCGATCAGATTACTCACCGCCAAGTCGGGGACAGCGAGGAGATTCGTTGTCGTTGGATCCACGCCTGCGCTGGTGCCAGCGCTGTTGCAATTGGAACCGTTGAGGGTATTCAGGCAGTAAAAGACATCATTCGGAAACAACCAGAGCAGAAACAGCGAGGTTTCCGGATTGAAGCTGGGGTTCACAGCTGTGAACTGATTCAGTTGACTGGCATTGCCTCTGTTAGTAAAAAGGGTATTAAGCGAAGGCCCTGGAACGTTACCAACCTCAAGGTTGTTCTTCTTTCCCGTGGTGGCGCCAAGGATGGAGTAGTTCGTGCCAGCCCCGCCAACGCTGAGCGAGGGCTTGAAACTATTGTTACCCGGGTTGAAGATCTGCCAGAGATATTCCACCGCCACCGGCCCATTGCTGGCTCGGTTGCCCACGTAGGGAGCTGGTGTGAAGTTGCCTCCAGTCAGCAGGCCAGCGTTGCCGCTGTCGGAGAGGCTGTCACCAAAAACGAACAGGTTGCTGAGCGAAGCAACCCCGGCCCGGGCTGCCGTTGTGGGTAGGGCGGCCGAGAGCAGGGCGGCCAAAGAGACGGCCTTGAGCAGGCGTCCGCAATTACCGAGTCGCTGTGGCGGTGTGGCTGGTGCGTTGGATCTGGCGCTATGGATAGGGGGCTTGAACATCGGTGCTCAAACAGCAAAACGTACAGAATCTTAGGGCAAGTGGCTTCAGATTCATTTGCGCCGCAGCATCGATCCGCGCCGCCAACTTGGCCACGGCGGTGGCGGCACCCCGCATCCACAGCCAACTCTGGCCCGATCGCCTCTCGCTGGAGGAGGGGATCTCCCCCGATACCCGCCGCTTGCTGGAAGCGATGGGGCACGTCACCCAGCCCAGCCCGGCGATGGGGGCGGCCAACAGCGTCGAGGTGCTGGCGCCCGTGGGGAGCGGCAGCCTGGGGGTGGTGGATCCGCGCCGCGGCCGCACCCAGGCGGTGGGGGAGATGCCTTCAGCTCCATGGTGATCGGTCGCGGCGGGTGAGCGCCTCAGAGTTTTGGGCCTGGCTCTAGTAGTGAAAACGAAGCTGCGCAATCAGCATGGAATCGCCTTCAACCCTGTAAACGATCCGATGCTCGTCGTTGATGCGGCGTGACCAGTAGCCAGAGAGAGCGTGCTTCAAGGGCTCGGGTTTGCCGGATCCTTCGAATGGGCTACGCGTTGCTTGCTTGATCAGCTCGTGAATGCGTTGGACCATCTTCCGGTCCGTCTCCTGCCAGTGGAGGTCATCCTCCCAGGCCTGCTCAGCGAAGATCAGCTTCATTCCAAGAGGCAGCACTCCTGGCCTTGGCCGGATTCAAGGCTGTCGATGGCATCAAGCAGTCGACGGGCATTGCTGGGGGAGCGCAGCAGATAGGCGGTTTCCTCCAGGGCCTTGAAGTCATCCAGCGACAGCATCACCACGGCTTGCTGGCCGTTGCGGGTGATGATCAGCGGCTCGTGGTCGTCGCACACCCGGTGCATGGTCTGCGCCAAGTTCGCCCGGGCGGCCGTGTAGGTGATGGCATCCATGCAGCGACCCAAGGCTGTACGAGATACTGTACAGGGTTTGGCGGCTGCCCCCCCCTGTCAGGCCTGGGTGGTTGCCGTCGGCGCCGGCGCCGTGAGCAGGTTCACCGCCGAGAAGGCCAGGCCGATGCCAAACATGGTGCCGATCGCCCAGGTGCCGCTGAGGGGCCATTCGACGATCAGCAGGCCGCCAAGCACGGCGGTGACAATGCCATCGGCGAGCACCAGCCAGCGGGTCGGTCCACCGCCGGCAGCGGCCGCCGCCAGCTCCATCACCCCCTCGATCGCCAGCAGGAAGCCCAGGAACAGGGTGAGGCTCAGGGTGCTCTGGATCGGGAAGGCCAGCAGGCTGACGCCCCCCACCAGGTAGAGCACGGCCGAGAGGCCACGGAACACCTTGCCGCGCTTGCCTTCCACGCTGGTGAGCCGCAACAGCTGCGACACCCCGGCGGCGATCGCCACGCCGCCCAGGGCAATGGTGAGCAGTGTCGATGACACGAAGGGCAGGGCAATCGCCAGGACGGCTGCGATCAGCAGCAGGGCAGCGGTGATCCAGCGGAGCTTGGGGGAGGCTGGAGCGGACACGGGGAATGGGCGAAAGAGTGGGCCCTTACCGTGACTGCTGCGGTGGCTGTGGGTGTGGGATCACCCATCGGGCTGTAGCAATCCATCACAAGCCGAACCGGCCCCTGCCTGAAGCCGCCACCCTTGTTGTAATCGCTGGCGGGACACCGCCACCACCCGTGCCGTTGCTGCCACCGCTGAACGAGCACAACCTCCCTTGGATGGACACGCTCCATCCGATCGTGGTGCACTTTGTGATCGCGATGGGCCTGGTGGCCTTCGTGTTTGATCTGATCGGCCATTTCGGACGCCGCCCCGCCCTGTTCGAGGTGAGCTTCTGGAACCTGCTGTTCGCCACGGTGGCGATCTTCGTGGCGATCCTGTTCGGTCAGGTGGAGGCGGGCCTGGCCAACCCCTACGGCGCCTCCCGCGATTTGCTCAACCTGCACAGCACCCTGGGTTGGTCGCTGGCGGGGGTGCTCTCGCTGCTCTCGGGCTGGCGCTACGTGATCCGCAGCCGTGATTCCCAGCTGCTGCCGCCGGCCTTCTTGGTGGCCGGCGCCGGCCTGAGCCTGCTGATCGTGGTGCAGACGCTGCTGGGCAACCAGTTGATCTGGACCTACGGCCTCCACACCGTGCAGGTGGTCGCGGCGATGCGGGAGGGCCGGCTGTGAGCGCCCCGTTGAGCGCTGAAGCCTCCCAGGCCTGGAGCCTGCTGGCACCGCTGCGTCCCGCCGGCCTCGGCGCCAATGATCTCCCCTACAGCCTGCCGATCCACCCCAACCTGGTGCACCTCACGATCGGCCTGTTCGTGATCGCCATTGCCTTCGATCTGGTCGGGGCCCTCTACCCGGTGGAGAAGCGCCTGTTCCGCTTCCTGGCCCTGCCCGTCACCCGCAGCGGCTTCCACGACGTGGGCTGGTACAACCTGCTGGTGTGCGCTGGCATCAGCTTCCTCACGGTGGCGGCCGGCTTCTACGAGATGCTGCTGGCCGATCCAGTGCCCGGCGTGCGCAGCGCCCTGGGCCTCGATGCCACCACCACCCTGCTCTGGCATGGGGTGGGCGGTGTGCTGCTGCTGCTGGCGATCGTGGCGATGGCGGTGTGGCGCGGTTTCCAGCGCTTCGTCTGGCGCCGCGACTACGGCCGCCAGGTGCAGTGGTCTTATCTGCTGGTGGGGGTGCTGCTGTTTGGGGTGCTGGGTCTGCACGGCACCCTTGGCGCCGAACTGGCGGCCGAATTCGGCGTGCATGTCACCGCCGACCAGCTGCTGGCTGACGGCCTCGATCCGCGCCAGGTGTTGCCATGAGTGCTTCCGGTTCCACGGCATCGGGGTCCGCCCCGGGCCCAGGCTCAGGGTCTCCCGGCCGGGGCGGCCCCGGCATCGATCGGGGCGCGGTGCTGCTGGTGGCCCTGGGGGTGGGCCTGGCCCTGCTGGCCAGCCGCTGGCTGATGGCCCAGGTGCCCCGCTGGTTGCCGCCCCAGGCCTCCACCGCCGCCCCCCTGGTCGACGACCTGTTCGCCCTGGAGGTGGGCATCGGCTGCTTCCTGCTGCTGGGTTGCACGGCGGTGATCGCCTGGACCCTGTTGTTCGATCGGGCCGACAAGTACGACCGCGACGACGGCGAGCCGATCGAGGGCAACCTCAAGCTGGAGATCACCTGGACCGTGATCCCCCTGGTGGTGGTGCTGCTGCTCGCCGCCCAGGCGATCCGGGTGAACGGTCAGCTGGCCAGCCTGGGGGGCAAGGTGCGGGTGGCGGGCGCCGCCGAGGCCCTGCGGCTGGTGGGGGT
>DAIQNM010000233.1:0-4552 GCA_036788375.1 Cyanobium sp. CTOTU6536
GGATGTACACGATCGCCATCAGCACCCCGAGGGCAGCGATCAGCAAAAACACCATCCCATTGGTGCTGTCCGCCAAGGCCAGGCTGTCGCCGACGGACTCGCTCGCAATGCCTTGGTCGATGGTGCGTTCCAGCAGTTCGTTCAAAACGGTTCGTTCAAAGCAGGGCGTTCAAAAGGGGCCTGGAGCCTCAGTCTGTGCTGAGCCTAGGGTCCTTCTCTCGCAAGGCAGGGGCCCTTGAAAGCCTGGCCATCAAGATCTTGAGGGCTTTTCAGCCCTCTTCCCAGCGGAATCCCTGGTCGTCCCACGATTTCGGATCTTCAATGGGTTCGAGGTGGGTGAGCACATGGGTGCGGGGCAGCGCTGAGGCGATCTCCCGCTCCAGTTGCTCGCACAGATCGTGGCCGGCCTGCACGCTCCAAGCGCCGGGCACCAGCACATGGAAGGCCACGAAGCGGCGTGATCCCGCCACCCGGGTTCGCAGCGCATGGAAGCGGATCTGCTCGCCCTCGTGGGCGGCGAGCAGGGCCTCGAGCTGGTCGTGTTCTTCCTCGGGCAGGGCACGATCGAGCAGGCCGGAAGCGGTTTCGTGCAGCAGCTTCCAGCCGGTCACCACGATGTTGAGGGCCACCGCGATGGCGATCAGGGAATCGAGCACCGCAAGACCGGTGAGTTTCACCAGCCCTACCCCGATCACCACCCCAACGGAGGTCCACACATCGCTCAGCAGGTGGTGGGCATCGGCTCGCAAGGTGATCGAGTGAAAGCGGCGGGAAGCCCCCAGCAGGAGCCAGGCCACCACGCCATTGAGGGCAGTGGCCAGCAGGGAAAGCAACAGGCCGATACCGATCTGCTCCAGCGGCGCCGGATGCTGGAGCTGCCCGATGGCGGCATGGATGATGGCCAGGGCGGCCACCACAATCAGCACGCTCTCCAGGCCGCTGGAGAAGTACTCCGCTTTGAAATGGCCGTAATGGTGGGTGCGATCGGCGGGCTTGGCCGCCAGGGTGAGGGCCCAGAAGGCGGCCAAGGCCGCCACCAGGTTCACCCCCGATTCCATGGCATCGGAGAGCAGGCCCACCGAGCCGGTGAGTCGCCAAGCCGCCGTCTTCAGCACGATCGTGGTGACCGCCGCTGCTATCGATAGCAGGGTGTAACTGCGGGGGGTGTTGAGCAACATGCCAAGGACTCCAGTCGGAAACCTAGGGGGCTGCGGCTCATGCGGTCAGGCCTAGGGGGCCCTTGGGCGTTCAGGTTGCGCGGGTGCGTTCTCTACGACGGATGCCCGTATCCCCAGCAGCTTCACGCTGGTTCAAAAACAGCCAGGCTGGAACGATCGATGCGAAAGGAATGCGCGAGATCGTTTTCCGGGTCACGGCCGAGCAACCGGGCCGCATCCGGGCCATCGTCCAGGATCGCGGCCTGGTGGTGGAGGCCCCCAGCCTTGAAGAACTGCACCATGAGGCGCGGGAGGCCCTGATCCGCCAAGTCGGCCCAGCCCATGGCACCTATCGGATCCGGATCCGGCGCGATGGCCTGGTCCAGCCCCCCCGGCTTGGGACAACTCAGCCCAGCGGCATCCCTTTCGCGAAGGGGAGCCACCGACCACTTCGAAGGGTTGCCTCTTCAGGGCTGATGGGCGCTGGCGCCCAATCTGCTGAAGCCGTCCATGGCCCCCAGCAGGGTCTCAGGGCGGGGGCGTGGGACAATGCCCTTTCGTCTTTGACCGGTCGATGGCCAAGCTGATCCGCTTTTCTGATGCCTCCCGCGAGTCCCTGGAGCGGGGTGTCAATGCCTTGGCGGATGCCGTGAAGGTCACGATCGGCCCTAAGGGCCGCAACGTCGTGTTGGAGAAGAAGTTCGGCGCCCCGGACATCGTCAACGACGGGGTGACCATCGCCAAGGAAATCGAACTAGAGGATCCGTTCGAGAACATCGGCGCCAAGTTGATGCAGCAGGTGGCCTCCAAAACAAAGGACACTGCTGGTGACGGCACCACCACGGCCACCGTCCTGGCCCAGGCGATGGTGCATGAGGGCCTGCGCAACGTGGCCGCCGGCGCCAATCCGGTGTTGCTGCGGCGCGGCATGGAGCGGGCCGTGGCCCAGCTGGTGGCGGGCATCGCCCAGCGCTCTAGCCCCGTGGCCGGCGATGCCATTCGTCAGGTGGCCACGGTGAGCTCCGGCAATGACGACGAAATCGGCCGGATGATCGCCGAGGCCATGGACACGGTGAGCGTCGATGGGGTGATCACGGTGGAGGAATCGAAATCGTTGGCTACCGAGCTGGAGATCACCGAGGGCATGGCCTTCGACCGAGGTTATGCCTCTCCTTATTTCGTGACCGACAACGAGCGCCGCGAATGTGTGTTCAGCAACCCGCTGCTGCTGATCACCGACCGCAAGATTGGCGCCGTGGCCGACCTAGTGCCGGTGCTGGAGGAGGTCTCGCGCAGCGGCCGGCCCCTGGTGATCCTGGCTGAGGAGGTGGAAGGTGAGGCCCTCGCGACCTTGGTGGTCAACAAGACCCGGGGTGTGCTGCAGGTGGCCGCTGTGCGCGCCCCCGGCTTCGGCGATCGCCGTAAGGCCATGCTCAATGACATCGCCGTGCTGACCGGCGCCACGGTGATCAGCGAAGACCGGGCCATGACCCTGGACAAGACCACCCTGGCCGACCTGGGCAGCGCCGAGCGGATCACGATCCGCAAGGACGAGACCACGATCGTTGCCCACGACGACCGCAGGACTGCCGTGGCCGACCGGGTCGCCTCCATCAAACGTGAACTGGAGGCCACCGACTCCGACTACGACCGCGAGAAGCTCGCCGAGCGCATCGCCAAGCTGGCCGGTGGCGTGGCCGTGATCAAGGTGGGAGCTCCCACCGAAACCGAGCTGCGCAACCGCAAACTCCGCATCGAGGATGCCCTCAATGCCACCCGCGCCGCGGTCGAGGAAGGAATCATCGCCGGCGGCGGCACCACCCTGCTCCAGCTCGCTGATGGCCTCGATGGCCTGGTTGCGGCCAGCCGTGGTGATGAGCGCACCGGCATCACCATCGTGCAGCGGGCCCTGAGTGCACCGGTGAAGCAGATCGCCTTCAATGCCGGCACCGATGGCGATGTGGTGGTGGAAGAGATCCGTCGCAGTGGCCTGGGCTTCAATGCCCTCACCGGCCACTACGAGGATCTCCTGGGTGCGGGAATCCTGGATGCGGCCAAGGTGGTGCGCCTTGGCCTGCAGGATGCGGTCTCGATCGCCTCGTTGCTGATCACCACCGAGGTGGTGATCGCCGACAAGCCCGAACCCCCCGCAGCTTCTGGCGGGGATGGCGGTATGGGAGGCATGGGCGGTATGGGAGGAATGGGGGGCATGGGCATGCCCGGGATGATGTGAGCCCGGCTCCGGACATCACAACCCATTGACCAGCCGGGCGTGCAACCGGCAGACGTTGTGGGCCTGGCGAGGAGGGTTGCTGCAGAGCTTGCCGAGCTCCCGGTTTAGCGCCTCAAACTGGGCTAGATGGATCGTGTTAATGGGAAGCCCCAGCAGCACCGCACCAAATAGGGCCAGCCCACTGCAGGCGGGTACGCCTGGAGCGATGGCCTTACGAGCTCTGGATGGAAGGTCTAGGGATGGGAGTGATTGGAAGGCCATGGGCGTTGTCCGGGGGTGGCCCGGGAGTCAGCCCAGGCTTGCCGCTATCCCTTCATCGTCGCGATCGGACGCTGGGGATCGATCGGGACGACAAAAAACGTTGGGTCCGGTTGTCGATCTGGCCCAGTTGCCCCATTCTCGCTGGCCTCCTTCAGGGGGCCGTGGTTCCCATGGTCCGCACATAGCCGGCCACCTGCAGGTCTACGCCGGTGATGGCCGTGCCCACCACCACGACATCGGCCCCTTCCCCCAGGGCCCGGGCGGCTTGCTCGGGCGTGGCGATACCTCCCTCGCAGATCAGGCTCACCCCTCCCGGGAGCTGTTGTCGCAGGGCCGGCAGTAGCTCCCAGCCCGGCGGCTTCTGCGTTGCCGTGGCTTCCGTGTAGCCGAAGAGGGTGGTTCCCACCCAACGGCAGCCCAGTTCTGCCGCCCGCAGGCCATTGGCCAGGCTGTCCACATCGGCCATCAGCGGCGCGCCGAGCTCCTCGCGGCAGCGGCGGATCAGTTCCCCGAGCTCCTGCCCCCGGGGCCGAACCCGGTCGGTGGCATCGATCGCCACCAGGTCGGCTCCGGCGGCCCACACGGCGCCAATCTCCTCCCAGCCGGGGGTGATGTACACCGGGCTTTCGGCATAACTTCGCTTCCAGAGACCCACGATCAGGGCCTCGGGGCAGCGGCGGCGCACCGCACCGATGTGCTCCGGACTCTCAAGTCGTACCCCGATGGCGCCCTGGCGCAGGCTCGCTTCTGCCATCGCCGCGATCACCTGGGGATCCCGCATTGGCGATCCTTCCGGCGCCTGCACCGAAACGATCAGTCCGCCGCGGAGGGCGGCCCGGTTGGGCAGGGCGCCACGGGCTGAGGCCTCGTGATTGAGGGGGGGGTGGGCCAAGGTTTGCTC
>DAIQNM010000234.1:0-2364 GCA_036788375.1 Cyanobium sp. CTOTU6536
GTGTGGGCATGAATGTGGCCTGGCGCTTCCTGCTCAATCCCGAGGGCAAGATCTATTTCGTGGCGATCGATCTGCTTGCCTCACCGGCCGAACTGCTCAAGTTCGCCCGTTGAGCCCAACCACCCGCCGCGGGCTGCTGCTGGCGGCGGGGATCGCGCTGGGCTGGGTCCTGAGTCTGGCCCTGGTGGTTTGGCTTGATCCGGCCACCACGGCCCGGGCTTGGCTGGTGTTGCTGGTGCTCGTGCGCACCCTGCTCCAAACCGGCCTGTTCATCGTCGGCCACGACGCCATGCACGGCCTGTTGATGCCGGGCCATCCGGTGGCCAACCGGCGCCTGGGCCAGGCGGCTCTATTGGTCTACGCCGCCCTGCCCTACGACGCGATCCTGGCCAACCACCGGCTTCACCACCGCCATGCCGGCAGCGCGGCGGATCCGGACCATCACGGTGATGGCTCCCCCCATCCCCTTGCCTGGTACGGGCGCTTCATGGCGGGCTATCTCGCCCCCGGCCGCGTCAGCGCCCTGGTGGGCGGCTGGGCCCTGCTAGCCGCCTCCTTACACCTTCTCGGCAACGGTGCTCTGATGAAGGTGCTTCTGTTCTGCACGCTGCCGCTGCTGTTGAGCTCGCTGCAGTTGTTTCTGGTGGGCACCTACCTTCCCCACCGGCCCCGCCCCGGCGCCCTCCCATCCGCGGCGGTCCTGCCCCACCGGGCTACCAGCCTCGATCTGCCGGTCTGGCTGTCGCTGCTGAGCTGCTATCACTTCGGCTACCACCACGAGCACCACGCCTTCCCCGGGCTCGCCTGGCACCAGTTGCCAGCCGCCCGTTTCGGCCGCGCTGGCCCCCTGCTTTCCGCCATGCCCACGGCACTCCAGGGATGAGCGATAGGGTGCTGGCAGCGATGCTTTTTCGCTGGCACTACCGGGAATTGGACCATGGGCGAAACCACCGTTGCCGTATGGACGGCCCAGGAACAGACGATCGCCCGCCATGCCTTCGATGCAGCCCAGTCCCGGGCCGTGGCCAGCCTGATCGCCACGGTTCAGACCCAGGCCGCTCGGGTGACCTCGGTGGATTCTCTCTGGCATCTTCACGACTACCTCAGCATCCAGCGGCACGGCCTTGAGGGCCGTTTCGATTTCCGCCTCGACGGCATCCTGTTCCTCTTCGCCAGTCTGGTGAAGGATGGCCTCCTAGGCCTCGATGAACTCGATGGTCTCGATCCCGAAAAACTGGCCAAGATCGCGGCGATGGCCCGGTTCTGATCGGCCAAGGCTGATCCGCGAACGTACCGACCGGTCCGTATCGCCCCGCCCTACGGTTGTTGCAGCCGCTGCACCTGCCATGGCGCCCTGTCCGCAGGACCAGTTCCGCCCTAGCCACCGTTCGGGGATTCGGCGGGCTTTGTTCTTGGCCGCCACCTTGGTGCTGCTGCTTGGCGGCCCCCTGCTGGGCTGGAGCCGGCCGGCGGCCGCCGCCATGGATTACGCCAAACAGGTGCTGATCGGGGCCGATTTCCACGGCGCCGACCTCCAGGGGGTGACCTTCAATCTCACCAACCTGCGCGGCGCCAACTTCAGCGGGGCCGACCTCCGCAACGCCAGCCTGTTCGGCGCCAAGCTCCAGGAAGCCGACTTCACCGGCGCCGACCTGCGCCAGGCCACCCTCGACTCGGCTGTCTTCGAAGGCACAGACCTTCGCAACGCCCGCCTCGATGATGCCTTTGCCTTCAACACCCGTTTTCTGGACGTGCGCATCGACGGGGCCGACTTCACCAACGTCCCCCTGCGCGGTGACGCCCTCAAGCGCCTCTGTGCCGTGGCCAGCGGCACCAACCCCAGCAGCGGCCGGGCCACCCGCGACACCCTCGGCTGCGGCTGAGCACCCCCCAGCGCCCGGTTAGCCCCCCGCCTTTTCCACCAACGCGCCCCGCCCCATGAGCTTCGATGCCCGTAGCCGCGAACGGCTGGAGGCCCTTGGCCGCACCCTGCCCCAGAAACTGCCGCTTCCCACCGCAGCGGAGAGTCGGGCTCCACTGGCGGGTCCCAGGAAGGCCGAAACGGCACCCCGCCACCGGGTGGAAATCGAGCAGAACCCCAACGAACTGTTTCGCGCCCTGATCGAGGCCAGCAGCGATGGTTCGGTGCCGCCCCACCTGCTGGATCGCCTGCGCAGCCTGGAAACGCCCCTCAGTAGCCAAGCCAACGCACTCACCGCCGACACCTTGCCGTTGGGAGTCCCGGCATCCACCAGCGCCGGGCTGGCCAATCCGGGCCGGCGGCCCGCTTCAGCATCGCCGCGCCCCAGGCCGGAGCGCCCCGGCCAGGCCCCCCAACGCCGACTTGCCGGCAGCGAACGGGAG
>DAIQNM010000234.1:2374-4548 GCA_036788375.1 Cyanobium sp. CTOTU6536
ACGCCTTCGATGACCTGCTCCACCTCCAGGGCGACGATGGCGCCGATCCCCTGCCGGCGCCAGAGCGCCGCCCCCCCGACCAGCGCCTGATGCCCAAGCCAACCCTGCGGAACGTTCGCCCCGGCGGCTGATGCGGCTGTGGGGGCGTTCACAACGGCACCCGTCCTTCAGCCCCAGTCCTTGAACCCCAGTCCTTGCACCCTGGACGTTTAGCCCTCGTCCCCACTCCCCTGGGGCCCTACCGGCTCCAACTGGATGGTGCTGTGGGCGATGCCGAGGTAGGCCAGTCGTTGTTTGGCCTGGTGCAGCAGCTCCATGTCGTCGACGGCGCCGGCCTGCCGCTTCAGGTGGGCAGTGAGGGCGTTTTGGGAGGTGCTGAGAGCCCACACGTGCAGGTGATGCACGGCCTCCACCCCGGGCAGGCTGCCCAGGGCCTCCGCCACCTCGTCCATGGCGATGCCTTGGGGCACCGCATCCATCGCCACCAGCAGGGCCTCCTGCAGCAAACTCCAGCCGCTCCAGGCCACCGCCAGGCCCACGCCGATGGCGGTGATTGCATCCAGTTGGGCCCAGCCGGTGAAGTGCACCAACAGGGCGCTCACCAGCACCGCCGCCGACACTGCCGCATCGGTGAGCAGGTGCACCACGGCGGCGCGGCGGTTGAGGTCGTGGCTGTGGTCGGATCCAAACAGCCGGGCCGAGAGCAGGTTGACCACGATGCCCGCTGCCGCCGCCCAGGCCACCGGACCACTCACCAGCTCCACGGGCGACCGCAGCCGCTGCAGACCCTCCACCACCACCACCGCCGCCGCCATCAAGATCAGCACCGCATTCAGCAGCGAAGCGAGCTGGGTGGAGCGGCCATAGCCGTAGGTGAAGCGCTGGTTGGCGGGGCGACCGCTGAGCCGCTCGGCACCCCAGCCCAGCAGCAGGCCGGCCACATCGCCAAGGTTGTGCACCGCGTCCCCCACCAGGGCCAGGGAACCGAAGGCGAAGCCGATCGCCAGCTGTAGCCCCGAAAGGGCGCTGTTGAGCACGATGCTCCAGCGGAAAGCTGCCGCCGAACCGGGGCGATGCTCGTGCTGGCGGGGATGGGGCTGGCGCTGGATCGCCACCGCCGGATGGGGCGCATCACCGTGCGGATGGGCGGCGCCGTCGTGGCCGCCATGGTCGTGGCCAGCGTGGTCGTGGTGGTGGAGCGAAGCCATCGGGATCGGAGCCAGAACGCAATGGGGTTGCCGCGGGCTGGACTCCGGGCCCCTGGCCACCCTCAGTTAACCCACCTGCCAGGCGACGGAGCAAACCGGATGGAGCCGCGATGGGCTCCACGGCTGGCGATGGCTCCCGCGCCCGCAGCCAGGCCACCAATCCAGCGGGACCCAGTCCCCATCCACGCACAAGTACAAGCGTACTATCCTGTTGGGGTCCTGGTTGCCGGCGCGGCCACCCTGTCTCCAGCTCCGATCGGCGTTAGAGCCTGCGGAGCCCCCTGGGCCCTGATCCACGCTCCAGCCGCCAATGCCGACCAGCAACCCCCACCGGATCCCCCGCCATGCCGGACCCCCCGCCCATCTCCAGGGCGCCAGCAACAGCCGATCCCCTCGATGCCTCTGCCAATGCGCCAGCGGCCCCAGGGGCAGCGGTGGTGGCCGCACTCAGCCTGGCGCACCTGTTGATCCCCGATCCGGAGCACACCCTGCTGCTGCGGGTGGCGGGAGAGTCGATGGAGGGGGCCGGCATCCGCCATGGCGATCTGCTGGTGGTGGAGCGCCAACGGCGGGCGAAGCCGGGGCAGGTGGTGGTGGCCCTGGTGGACGGGGGCTTCACCCTTAAGCGCCTGATCTGGCGCCACAACCGCTGGTGGCTGGAGGCCGCCCATCCGGCCTATCCGCCCCTAGAGCTCGGCGAAGGCCGCCTCTGGGGCGTGGCGACCCAGGTGATCCGCACCCTCGCTACGCCCATCAACACCCACACCTCCCTGCGCAGAGCCCCATGGGCGCAGCCCTCGTGCTGATCGACGGCAACAACTTCTACGCCTCCTGCGAGGCGGTGCTCGATCCCGCCGTGGTGGGGAAGCCCCTGGTGGTGCTCTCCAACAACGACGGCTGCATCGTGAGCCGCAGCGCCGAGGCCCGCGCCCTCGGCATCCCAATGGGGGCGCCGGTGTTCCAGGT
>DAIQNM010000235.1:0-4499 GCA_036788375.1 Cyanobium sp. CTOTU6536
CCGCCTGAGCTGGCGGGGTGGGCCACAATGGGCCGACTGTCACCCCGGGACTTGACCTCCTCCACGCCGCCCGCCGCAGACCCCAACGCCCCCGCCCCCAGCGACCGCCTCTGGCTGCGCTCGGAATTGATGGGTACCCAGGTGATCACCCGGGACACCGGCCGCCGGCTTGGGGTGGTGGGCGAAGTGGTGGTCGATATCGACCGGCGCGAGGTGGTGGCCCTGGGCCTGCGCGATAACCCCCTCACCCGTTTTCTGCCGGGTCTGCCCCGCTGGATGCCGCTGGAGCGGATCCGCCAGGTGGGCGATGTGATCCTGGTGGATTCCGCCGATTCCCTCCAGGAAGGCTTCGATCCCGAGCGCTACAGCAAGGTGATCAATTGCCAGGTGGTGACCGAATCCGGCATCCAGCTCGGCCGGGTGCTCGGGTTCAGCTTTGACGTGGAAACCGGCGAGCTCACCACCCTGGTGATCGGAGCCCTGGGGGTGCCCCTGCTGGGCGAAGGGGTGCTGAGCACCTGGGAGATGCCGGTGGGTGAGATCGTGAGCAGCGGCACCGATCGGATCATCGTGTACGAGGGCGCCGAGGAAAAGCTCAAACAGCTCGGCACCGGGCTGCTCGAGAAACTGGGCATCGGTGGCAGCAGCTGGGAACAGGAGGAGCGTGACCGCTTCCGCTCCGGGGCTGTACCGGCCGAAAACCAGCTGCCCGCCGGCCAGCCCACCGCCATCGAGCAAAAGCGCATCCAGCCAGCCACGAGCCGCTCCTTCCAGAGCGAGGACGACTACGACTACGTGGAACTCGAGGAACGGCGCGAGCGCGAACCGCTGCGCCAGCGCCGCTACCTCGATGAGGAGGAGTTGGCCCCGCGCCAGCGCCGCTACGAGTACGAGGAGGACAGCGCCTACCCCGCCCGCAACGCCTACGACGACCAGGAGCGCGACACCGCCCGCGATCCCTACGGGAGCCGCGGAGCCGAGTTGCGCAGCGATCCTTTGCCCGCCAGATCCATCCCCCCCGAACCCACCGGCCCAGCGCGGCTGCAGCGGGATGAGGGGCCCATCCGGGAGCGCCGGCCCCTGCCGCTGGAGGCCCGGCCCTCCCCGAATCGGCGCCCCGAACCGGTGGATGTCGAACCCGAGGTGCTCGACGACCCCTGGTGAGCAAGGGGCCGCCGGCCTGGCCCGATCAGCGGCTGATCACCGGCTGATCAGGCCGAATCGGGGCGGAAATCCAGGGACGCTGAATTGACGCAATAGCGCTGGCCCGTGGGCCGCGGGCCATCGTTGAAGACATGGCCGAGGTGAGCTTCGCAGTTGGCGCAGCGGATCTCGGTGCGCACCATGCCGTGGGAACGGTCGGTGATGGTGGTGATGGCGGCGGGGTTCACCCCATCCCAAAAGCTGGGCCAGCCGGTGCCGGAATCAAACTTGGTGGCGGAGCTGAACAGTTCGGCGCCGCAGCACACGCACTGGTACATGCCGCTGCCCTTGTGATTCCAGTAGGCACCACTGAAGGCCCGCTCCGTGCCGCCCTGCCGGGTCACCTGAAACTGCTCCGGGGTGAGGCGCCCCCGCCAAGCCTCCTCATCGAGGCTGCGGGCCAGGCCGCTGGGCAGGCCGCAAGCTTGATCAGAAGGCCCGACCGGGGTCTCGCTCTGGGGTTCGGGCATCGGGCTGGAAAGGGGCTGAGCCAACCCTAGGCAGCGGCGGCAGGCCACCGTTCGATGCCGCGGCTGGCAGGAGGTTGAGCACCATCGAGCCCAGGGCCCCCACGGCGCCGGTGCGCCCCCGCAGGCTGCGGAGGTCTTCGGCCATGCCCGCCAGCCGGTCGGGATGGCCCAGCCAATCGGCGGCCTCGGCGGCGATCTGCTGCGGCGTGATCGCTCCAACCCGCTCGGGCACCACGGCCCGGCCAGCGCTGATGTTGGGCCAAGCCAGAAAACCGCGGTTGCGCATCCGCCAGGCCGTGAGCGCCACCCCCAGGAGCCGGCGCAGCAGGGGCAGCCGGGCCAGCAGCCCCATCCAGCCATCCCAGGCCTGCATCACCCCCAGGTGCTGGGTGGGCACCAGCACGATCATCGGCAAACCCAGGGCCCCCAGCTCGGCGGTGTTGGCCCCCACGGTGGTGAGGGCCAGTTGGCACTGGCTGAGGGCCCCGTGGGCGGGCGACTCCTCCAGGAGCCGGATCTTCGTGCCGGCGGCCGTGACCAGCAGGTCGCCCTGGCGCTCGGGGGGGCGGGTGCCGTAGGAGCGGGCGATCGGATTCGATGGCGCCGCGAAGGCCAGCAGTTCGTCGATCGAGGTGGTGGGTGCCACCGGCAGCAGGAAGCGGCAACCGGGCCGCAGGGCCGCCAGGCGATCGACGACCTCCAGCAGAAAGGGCACCCCCACCTGGAGCTTGGCCCGCTTCGAGCCCGGCAGCAGGGCCACCCATTCCCCCGCTGGCAGGGGGGTATCCCGCCGCGCAGCAGCGGAGAGATCGGCCATCAAATCCCCCACTTCCTTGGCCCGGCCCCGCCAGCGGGGGGCCAGCCTGCGGCTGGCGGTGGGCCCCATGGTGGCGATCCGGTCATTCCACTGGGGCCAGCGCGCCACCCACTCGGCATAGGTGAGGTGGCGGTAGCCGAGGCGGGCCGATAGGAGCACGGTCCAGAACTGGTCACCACCGAGGAACACCACCACCCCCCGCCGGGGCCAGGGGCCCTGGCGACGGGGGCGCAGCAGCAGCCCCCAGAACCGCCCGGCCGGCAGCACCCGCTCAAACAACCCCCAGCCGCGGGCCACCCGCTCCTCCTGCCCCGTGGCATTGGGACAGGGCACCAGCAGCAGCTGGAGGCTGGTGGGGGCCCCTGCCACCAGCGGCCGCAGGGGCTGGATGCGATGCAACTCGCGGGCCAGGGGACGCACCCAGGTGGTGAGTTCGCCGGGGCCGTTGCTCACCAAAATGATGCCAACCTGGGCAGGATCGACGGCAGGATCCGGCGAGGTTTGGCTCAAGTTGTGGGAAGGAAAAATGCGGATGGCGAGACTTGAACTCGCAAGGCCGAAGCCACACGCCCCTCAAACGTGCGTGTCTACCAATTCCACCACATCCGCGTGGCTGGATCCGGCCGGGCCGTATCCGCCAAGGACTATACCCATCGCCCTTCCCTGCGCCAGGCAGCCTGCTCAGAGGGCGCCAGCCAAGCCCCAGCCCGGATCCGAGGCCCCGCGGCGGGGGCGGAGCGGCAGGGTGAGCGCTGATACAGTCCGCTCCTGTCCGGCCCGTCCGTCCTCCCCCGGCCGGCTTCGCTGCGGATGCCCATCGGCAAGCTGCTGATCGCCAACCGTGGCGAGATCGCCCTCCGGATCCTGCGCACCTGCCGGGAACTGGGCATTCCCACCGTGGCCGTGCACAGCACGGTGGATCGCAACGCCCTGCACGTGCAGCTGGCCGATGAGGCGGTGTGCGTGGGCGAGGCCCCCAGCAGCCGCAGCTACCTCAACATCCCCAACATCCTGGCGGCGGCCACCTCCCGCGGCGCCGACGCCATTCACCCCGGCTACGGCTTCCTGGCCGAGAACGACCGCTTCGCCGAGATCTGCCGCGACCACGGCATCACCTTCGTGGGGCCCTCGCCGGAATCGATCCGGGCCATGGGCGATAAATCCACCGCCAAGGCCACCATGCAGGCGGTGGGGGTGCCCACCATTCCGGGCAGCGAAGGCCTCCTCGCGAGCCCCCAGGAGGCGGCGGCGCTGGCCGACCAGATGGGTTATCCGGTGATGATCAAGGCCACCGCTGGCGGTGGTGGCCGCGGCATGCGGTTGGTGCCCGGTCCGAATCAGCTCGAGAACCTCTTCAAGGCGGCCCAGGGCGAAGCGGAGGCGGCCTTCGGCAACCCCGGCCTTTACATGGAGAAATTCATCGACCGGCCCCGCCACGTGGAGGTGCAGGTGCTGGCCGATCGCCACGGCAACGTGGTGCACCTGGGCGAACGCGACTGCTCGATCCAGCGGCGCCACCAGAAACTGCTGGAGGAGGCCCCCAGCCCGGGGCTCGACCCCGAACTGCGCCGCCGCATGGGCGATGCGGCCGTGGCAGCGGCCCGCAGCATCGGCTATGAGGGCGCCGGCACGGTGGAGTTCCTGGTGGACCGCGGCGGCGGCTTCTACTTCATGGAGATGAACACCCGCATCCAGGTGGAGCACCCGGTCACCGAGATGGTGACCGGCATCGACCTGATCGCCGAACAGCTGCGGATCGCCGGTGGTGAACCCCTCTCGATGCGCCAGGAGGACGTGCGCCTCTGCGGCCATGCGATCGAGTGCCGCATCAACGCCGAGGATCCTCGCCACAACTTCCGCCCCGCCCCCGGCAAGATCACCGGCTGGTTGCCGCCGGGCGGCCCGGGCGTGCGGATCGACAGCCACGTGTACACGGGCTACGAGATCCCGCCCTTTTACGACTCGCTGATCGGCAAGCTGATCGTGTGGGGCGTCGACCGGGACCACGC
>DAIQNM010000236.1:0-4457 GCA_036788375.1 Cyanobium sp. CTOTU6536
CGATCAGCCAGTGACGGACGAGCAATTCGGCGATGCCAAAGCGTTGGGGCACGGCTAAGTGCAGTGGTTGCTCGCGCCGCTCCAGCCAGCGGGCCAAGCTGGGGCGGTCCCTCACCCCTGCCTCGAACAGGGGGCGGCCGAGGCAGAGGGCATTACCATTCCGGCTCACCGTCATCGGTGTGATCGCCGCCCATGGCTGACAGCTTCCGAGGCCGAGGCTGAGGGCTAGGGGGGTCGTGGCCGGTGTGATCGCAGCCTGCAGCTCACCAGCTACCAGAGCCACGCCAAGCCGCTCCCAGGAGGCGAACGAAACCGGCACCAACTGCAGGGATTTCCGATCGAAGAGATCCTGTGCCATCGCCAGGGCCAAGGGGGCGATGTCGAGGCCCGGTAGGTAGCCAAGCCGCACGATGCTCGGTGCTGGCCCCACCCCCGGCATTGCCCGGCCGGGCCGGGCAGCTGAGGCGACACCAGCGGGCTCTGCCACCGACGTGGTCCCCGCCGCGGCGATGCTGGCGCGGTCCGTGCGCCGCTGGCGGAGGCGACGCTGCTGCTGCAGAAAACCGATCAGTTCAGCCCGCAGGCCGTAGTAGGCGGGATGCTCCATCACCTCCAGGCGCTGCCGCGGCCGGGGGAACGGCACCCGCAGGATCTGGCCGATACCGGCCTCGGGTCCGTTGGTCATCATCACCACGCGGTCGGCCAGGAGCAGGGCCTCATCGACGTCGTGGGTCACCATCACTGTGGTGACACCGGCCTCTTGGCAGATCTGCATCAGCTGCTGCTGCAGATTGCCGCGGGTTAGCGCGTCGAGGGCGCCAAAGGGTTCATCGAGCAGCAGCAACCGCGGCTGGATCGACAGGGCCCTTGCGATCGCCACCCGCTGCTTCATGCCGCCGGAGAGTTCGGCCGGGAACTTGTCGGCGGCCTGGGTCAGCCCCACCAGCGCCAGGCTGCCGTCCACCTTGGCCTGCCGCTCGCTGGCGCTGGCACCGCCCATCACCCGGTTCACCGCCAGGGCCACGTTCTGGCGGGCCGTTTGCCAGGGCAGCAGGGAATAGTTCTGGAACACCACCATCCGGTCCGGTCCCGGTTCGGTCACTTGGCGGCCATCCATCAAGATGCCGCCGCTGCTCGCCTGGGCGAGGCCGGCCATCAGGTTGAGCAGGGTGCTCTTGCCGCAGCCCGAGTGGCCGATTAAGGCGATGAATTCACCCTGATCGACCTCCAGGTCGATGTCATTCAGGGCGACATAGCGGCCGCCGTTATCGAGCGGAAACTCCTTGCTGACATCATCAACAGTGAGGAATGCGGCCATTTCAGCGGGCTCCAGTGGCGATGAGGCTGCCGACCCAGGCCACAAGCCGATCAAGGGCCAGACCCACCAGGCCGATCACGACGATGGCCAGGATGATCTGGCTGGTGCTGGTGTCGCCGCCGGCGTTGTAGGCATCCCAGATGAAGAAGCCGATGCCGCCATCGGCCTTGAGCATTTCCGCCGCCACGATCGCCAGCCAGGCCAAGCCGATGGCAATGCGAAGCCCCGTGAACACATAGGGAGCTGTGGCCGGCATCAGGATGTCGACCAAGTAGGTGCGCTTGCTCAGGCGCAGCACCCGGGCGACGTTGGTGTAATCCTGGGGGATTTCGTTGATGCCAACGGCCGTGTTGATGATGATCGGCCAGATGGCGGTGATGAAAATCACGAAGATGGCGGCGCTGTCGGCCTGCTGGAAGACCAGGAGCGAGATCGGCAGCCAGGCCAGCGGTGGCACGGTGCGCAACACCTGAATCAACGGATCGAAGCCACGCCTTAAGAAGCGGTTGGTGCCGATGGCCAGACCCGCTCCAATGCCGAAGATCGCCGCGAGGCTGTAGCCCAAGGCGACGCGCTGCAGGGAGATCAGCAGCTGCAGCCCCAGGCCTTTGGCGGTGCCGCCGGCATCAAAAAAGGGATCCTTGATGTAGGGGTCCCAGGTTTGGACGATCACTTCAACCGGACCGGGAAAGCCGTTCCGATTGATCTGGGTGAGGAGCTGCCAGAGCAGCAGTGTGAGGCCGATGCAGACCACCGGCGCCTTGATCTGGTTCGCCAGAGGGGAGCTCAGCCAGCTCTTTGCCGGCCTGTCCTTGGTCTGGGGTGATGCGGTCAGAATGGTCATCAATCGGGGGCGCTGATGTTGGGCAAGGGTGAGGGACTGCGGCAGCCCCACATCGCTCGATCAAAGCAAAGCCCATCACCCCGCTCGGGCAGGGTGATGGGTGCTCAGATCATTTCAGAGCCTTGATCTTGAGGCTGTTGAGATAGGCCTGGGGATTGTTGGAGTCAAACTTGGTGCCATCGAAGAACACCTCCAATCCACGGGTATCCCCGGCGGGACCATTGCCGTAGCCATTGGCTTTGGCAGCGGCCCGCCAGAGGTCGCTGCGGTTGACTTGATTGACCAGGGACTTGATGTTAGTTCCCTTCGGCAGATAGCCCCAGCGGATGTCTTCGGTCACAAACCAGGTGTCATGGCTCTTGTAGGGGAAGGAGGCATTGTCAGCCCAGAACTTCATTTTCAGGGCGGGGAGATTGGCAACCTTGCCCGTGCCAAAATCGATCGTGCCCTGAAGCCTGGGCAGCAGATCCTCTACACTCGCCTTGACGTACTTGTCCTCAGCGAGGATCTTGGCCAGTTCACTGGTGTTGGCGGGGTTGTCGGCCCACTTCTGGGCCTGTTGCACGGCCATCAGCAGGCGCAGGGTGGCGTTCGGGTTCTTCTTCACCCAGTCGGCGCGCATGGCGAAGGCCTTCTCAGGGTGATTCTTCCAGAGCTGGCCGGTGACAAGGGCGGTATAACCAAGCTTCTTATTGACCAAGCGCTCATTCCAGGGCTCGCCAACAGCGAAGACATCCATGGTGCCCGACTTCATGTTGGCGACCATCTGGGGCGGCGGGATCACCACCAGGTCAGCCTTCTTGTTGGGGTCGACGCCATTGGCCGCCAGCCAGTAGCGCATCCACAGGTCGTGGGTGCCGCCCGGGAAGGTCACAGCAGCCTTGAACTTGTCTCCGGTTGCATTTTTGCGGTCGACCGCCTTGGCCAGACCAGGCGCGGTGACACTGAACTTGTCCTTGAGAAATTCGTTGGAGGCTGAAATCGCCTGACCATTGAGGTTCAATCGCGCCAGGAGGAACATCGGCACGGGCTGCCTGCTCTTGCTGATCGCCCCGGTGGTCAGCAGATAGGGCATCGGCGAGAGGATGTGGGCACCATCGATGCCGCCGCGGGCACCGCCGAGCTCCAGGTTGTCGCGGGTCACCGCCCAGGAGGTCTGCTTCTTGAGATCCACTCCGGTCATGCCCTGCTTGGCGAAGAAGCCCTTCTCCTTGGCGATGATCAGGGGGGCCGCATCGGTGAGGGCGATGAAGCCCAGCTCCACGCTGGTGGTTTCCGGCTTGCCGGGGGCAGCCTGGGCGGGGCCGGCGCCCAGCAGGGTGGCAAGACTGCCGAACTGAACCACCACGCCGGTGGCAGCGGCTAGGCCAGTGCGCAGGGCTTGGCGGCGAGTGAAAGGGGTCATGGGGGGATCTGGTAGCGAAAAAGGGCGACGATCGGCCGCCGGGACGGGAACGGAGAGGTGAACAGAAGTGCTGCCGGTCGGCAAACCTGGAGGGTGCGGCCGGCTCCGTCGGTGCAGAGCCGTGTCCAGGCGGGAGGGATCAGAGCCAGGAAGCCAACGAGGTAATCCCTGGCGGGAACGACTTCCCTGCACGCACCGGCCAGCGGCTTCGGATTGGAGACCGATGACCAACTCCAGCGGGAGGGAGTCGGACCTGATGGTGATTATCAGGATCGGTGGAAACCCGACGATTCCTGAACTGAACAGCCCGGTTTATCGCATCACCCTGATACAGCATCCTGGGGAGAGGACACTGTTGCAGGCAATGAAAATCGTTGCGAGCTGTTTGATTGGGGTGCTGGTGGATGGAGAGCGACCGGCCAGCAACATCAGGGCTTCACAACAAAGAGCCCCAGGGAAATGTTTTGCTCGGCGCTAATGCTTGCCGACCTAACTACGAAACCACGCCGCCCCTGACCGCGTCGGTGGCGCTCGTTACAGAAACGCCCCCATCGTCAGTTCTTCAGGTCAAATTCCGCCAGGGCCCTGGGCAGGTTGCGGTGCTCGTGGCCGGGATGGCAGAGCTTGACCAGGGCGAATCGTTCCAGTTCATCGAGTTGGCTCCAGCGCTCAGCGCGGAGGGTGACTCCCAGCTGCCGGCACGACTCCAGCAGGATGTCCGGGATGGCTCCGCCCCGCAGCCAGGCCGCGGTGTGGAGGGGATCGATCGCTCGGGCCGGCCCTTGGGGCAGGTCGGCGCTGCGGGCCAGCAGCCAGCGGCGCAGCCCCTTCAGCTCGTCAGTGCTGTCGGACCAGGCCAGCAGGTCGCGTCGTTCCGCCTCGCTCAGGCC
>DAIQNM010000237.1:0-4450 GCA_036788375.1 Cyanobium sp. CTOTU6536
GCACCCGGGCCAGCAGCGCAGCGCCGGGAGGTGGCACGGGCCGAGGCCCCGCTGCCGAAGCGGCCAGCGACCCGGATGCAGGGCCCGCCATCCAGGCCAGCACCGGAGCGCACACCAGGCAAAACGGGGGCCAGAGCAGCAGGCTGTACCAAGGCAACTGGGTGCGCAGCGGCAGCACCAATAGGGCGGTGATCAGGGTGAGCCCCAGGCCCCAGAGGCCGGCCCGCTGCCGCCGCTGCCGCCAGGCCAGGGCCAGGCCGAAGGGCCAGAGCGGCAACCAGGGCCAGCCACCCTCCAGCACCTTGAGCAGCGGCATCAAGGGGCCGCCGCCATGGCCCTCGATCGATTGACCCACCCGGGCAAAGCCCTGGCTGGTCCACATCGCCAGGGCCTCCGGACCCCGCAGCACGGCATGGAAGCCATGCCAGGCCAAACCGGGCAGGAGGCCCAGGGCCACCGCCAGCAGCAGGCGGCGCCAGACGGCTGCGGGGAGCCCCCCCTCCCACCAGCGCAGGGCAAGGGTGGCTAGGAGCACCGGGAAGGCCAGCGGCGCCTTCAGCAGCAGCAGAGCGGCCGTGGCCAGGCCGGCCAGGAGCCCCCCCAGCACCGGGCTGCGGCGGTCTGGGCCCACCCCCAGCACGGCCCACCAGAGCAGCGCCATCGCCACCAACTGGCTGCCATCGAGCATGGCCAGCCGGCCGCTGCGGGCCAGGGGCATCAGGGTGAGGGCCATGGTGGCGGTGGCCAGGGCGGCAGCGCGGTCGCCAGGCCGCAGCCGCCACTGCACCAGGCCCAGCAGAGGGGGGAGGGTCGAGGAGACCAGGGCGGGCACGATCCGCACCACCCATTCCGGCGGCAGGGCGCCGGCGGCAGCGCCGACCAGGGAGCGCCACAGGCCGATCGCGGCACCGATCAGCAGGTGAAGGCCGGGCGGTTTGTTGAGGTAGGGACCGCCCCAGAAGCTGGGCAGCAGCTTGGCGGGCCAGGGGGCCAGGCCCGTTTCCAGGGCGACCCGGGCCACGATGCCCTCATCCCAGTCCCGCAGGGGCAGATTGCCCAACCCCACCAGGGCCAGCACCAAGGCGAGCAACCAGATCAGCAGCAGGGCAGGACCGAGCCGAAACGGGCGCAGCACCGGGCCGGTGGCTCTTGGGGGGCGGGGCATCAGGCCCGCACGCCGGGCATGTAACGGCGTTCATGGGGCTCACCGCGCAGCATGCGGTTCCAGTAGAGCCAGGGCAGCAGGTTCTTCTTCACCACCCACATGCTCCAGCGCTCCTGGGTGGGATCGAGGGGGAAGGAGGGAACCGGCTGCTGCTCGTAGTTGAACTCCGCCATGATCGTGCGGCCGTAGCCGGTGATCAGCGGGCAGCAGCTGTAGCCGTCGTAGCGGGCCTCCAGGGGGCGGCCATCGAGCTGGGCCAGCAGGTTGGCCACCAGCACCGGCGCCTGGCCCCGCACGGCGGCGGCCGTTTTGGAGTTGGGCATGCCGGCCACATCACCGATGGCGAAGACATTGGCGAAGCGCTTGTGCTGGAGGCTGTACTGATCCACCTCCACGAAGCCGCTGGCAGCGGCCAGGGGGCTGCTGGCCACCACCTTGGGGGCCGCCATCGGCGGAGTCACGTGCAACAGGGCGTAGGGGATCACCTCCTCGCGGGGCTCCTCCCCCTCGCCTTGACCGGGGCTGGCGGGCTGCACGCGGAACACCGCCTCCTTGGTGGCGGGCCGCACGGCGGTGAGCACGTGGTTGTAGCGGGCGTCGATGCCCTTGCGCTTCACCACCTCCCGCAGCGGCGCCGCATAGGTGGGCACCCCGAAGATGCCGGGGGTGGCGGTGGCATAGATCACCTTGGTGGCGGCGGCCACGGCCGGATCGCGCTGGAACACGTCGTCGGCGAGGTAGGCGATCTTCTGCGGCGCGCCGGGGCACTTGATCGGCATCGGCGGGCAGGTGAACACAGCGTTTCCGCCCTTGAAGGCCTGGATGCACTCCCAGGTGTAGGCGGCGTGCTGCCGCGAGTAGTTGCTGCACACACCGCCCTGGCCGAGGGCTTCGGGCAGCCCCTCGATCGCCTCCCAGCAGAGCCGCAGGCCGGTGGCCACCACCAAAACGTCGTAGCCGATCTGCCGGCCAGAGGCGGTGGTGACCGTGTTGGCGGCCGGATCGAAGCCGGCCGCCGCCTCCCGGATCCACTCCACCCCGGCCGGAATCAGGTCGGCTTCACGGCGGCGGGTTTCTTCAAGGCTGAATACCCCGGCCCCCACCAGGGTCCAGCCGGGTTGGTAGTCGTGGTGCTCGGCCGGTTCCAGGATGGTGATGGCTAGCTCGGGCCGGGAGCGGCGCAGCTGGCTGGCGGCGGTAAGGCCCGCGGCACCGCCGCCGACGATCAGGATCCGGGGCTGGGCCATGGAAAGGCTGCGGCGGTGAGGATGGATTCGGTCGCTTCATCATGGCGGTGCAGCCCGGCTCAAGGCCGTCCAGGCGGTGGAGGAGGGCACCGGCAGCCCATGGGAACGCTGTCGCTAGCGTGAATCCCGGCACCGGAGGATGGGTTTGATTCGCGGCAGCGTCACCCTCGCCAACCCCACCCGGCCGGAGCTGGTGCCCCTGCCGGTGTCGGCCCTGGCGGACACAGGCGCGGTGCATCTCTGCATCCCGGAGCACCTGGCGATCCAGCTGGAGCTGAAGGAACTGGAGCGGCGCGAGGTGGTGCTGGCCGACGGCCGCCGCCGCACGGTGCCCTATGTGGGTCCGGTGGAGGTGCGCTTCGGCAACCGCCGCTGCTTCACCGGCGCCATGGTGCTGGGCACCGAGGTACTGCTCGGCGCTATCCCAATGGAGGACATGGATCTGGTGCTGCGGCCCCAGCTGCAAAGCCTGGAGGTGAACCCAGAAAGCCCGAACCTGCCGACGAGCGTGGCGATGCAGGTGGTAGACGCAAGGCATCGGGCTCCAATTGATGCAGGAACTGCATAAACCTCACGGGGAAAGTTGACAGCCATTCCCGCAGCGGTTCCTGCCTGGCAGACTGGCCCGAAGACGGACGCCCCAGCTCCTTGATGCCCGACCAGGAGCTGCTCGACGACTTCCTGGAGGCCCTGGAGCAGAGCGGCAGCCAGGGCGTCTCTGGCCGGTACGGCTTCCATCGTCGCCAAGCGAGAGGGCTGCCTCACACTGCTCCTCAGAGCCATAAAGTACCCAGTCCTCGGGCAGGGCGAAGCCTTACTGGAACTTGATGCCAATGCCCGCCATGACTCAAGCGATGCATATGTATCAGTCCATGGGGCTTTCCCGTCCTGCGCTGAGCGAGCTGAGTAATCAGGAAATCGGTTGCGGCGCAATGGATCTGACATGGCGCGGAAGCCCTGATCAGCGATCATCCAGAATCACTGTCAAGAAACGTGTGCATTCGCCCTTGAGCATGGGTTTGACGGCTTGGAGAGAGCGAAAGAGCGATGTAAAGTGAATATGCGTAGACTTATCTCATGACCTCTTCGCCTTCCCAATCCCTTCACATAGTCAATGGCTATTTGTGCAGATGAGTAAATTCAAACTCTTTCTGATCCTTGGCCTTGTCGGGGGCGGAGCTATTGCTTTGATGGTTTTATTGCTGACGGTCGGTCGCAATATTGGTCAATTCTTTTTTGGCAGAAGCTTTGCCGAAGGTCAGCTCAATAGCTATGTCGCCAATGTTATGAAGGAAGACATCAACGGATCTCAATGTCAGGCCTGGGATACGGACGGCAATGGTTATGTTTCTTGCACCTATACCTTGGTTTCCCAGCCGGGTAGACCCTATGCAATTGAATGCGCGGCTTGGGGATTGGATGGCTTTCTCAATCGAGGCTGTAGGCAATCCCAACTGTCTCGTCCGTAAGGGCACCTACCTCAAGGTGCCCAACCCCTGCCGCTGATACAGCACCACCCCCACCCGTTGGATGTGATCCAGCAGGGCGGGATGCCGCAGGCTGGAGAAGGCCGAGAGATCGATCACCCAGGGGAGCAGCAGATCATCGAGCTCGGCATCGATCCGGGCCAGGCTGGCGTTGTTGAGGTCAGAGCCGATCAGGGTGAGATCGATGTCGGAGGCCTCGCGCTGGCGGCCCAGGGCGCGGGAGCCGTAGAGCACGGCGCGCTCCACCGGCGGGTGGCTGGCCAGCACAGCCTGGATCGCCGCGATCGCCGCGGCGGGCAATCCCGTGGCACGCAGGGTGGCGGGTGGCGGGGTGATCGTCATCGCGGCTCGGCCTGCAGGGCCAGGAAGCTCTGGTGCAGGGCCCGAAAAGCGGGAGTGAACGCCTCGATCACTTCGGCCGCGATCGCCTGCGCCTGCTCCAGGTTGTAGGTGTGCGACGACAAATTACGGGCTCTGATCATCGCCATCCAGACCTCTCCCTCCGCGATCAAACCGTTCTGGTAGGCAAGGCGCGTGGCATCACGGGAACC
>DAIQNM010000238.1:0-4416 GCA_036788375.1 Cyanobium sp. CTOTU6536
ATCGGTAGCGGAAGCCCAGCTTGGCGCCCACGTCCTGATAAGAGCTGAAGTTCACACCCTCGAATTGGGCATTGCCGGTGCCGGAGAAGGTGCCTTCGGCGTAAACATCCCAGTTGTAGGCCAAGGCATAGCTAAGACCAACCTTGGCCTGCCAGCCAAACAGCCCCTTGTCGTGATAAGGGGGGTTGTAGTAGCTGCCGCCATTGAAGCTGGGGAAACTGAGGTAGGAGTAGCCAATACCGCCACCGATGTAGGGGGTGAAGCGGCCAAACGGGATCACATCCCAGTAGGCACTGAGCATGATGTCGTTCTTGTCGATCCTGCCGCCATCGCTAAATGAGCGGCTGAGATCACGGCTGACGACCGAATCGACGCTGGGTCCGGAGTAGCCGTAGGTCAGTTCCGTGCGGATCGCACCGAAGTCGTAGCCGATACCGCCGTCAATGGAGAAGCCGCCGTTGAGCTCCAGGGTTCCCCGGGGCTGGCTGGTGGCCGAGAGGGGAGCGCGATTGGCCCAATAGTTCATGTTGCCGGGCCAAACGGCACCGGCGCCTACGGTGAGGTACCAACCGTTGACCGACTCGACCTCGACCACGTCAACGGTCGTGGTGGTGGTTGTGCCGTAGCCCTGGGCCACGGTGATCGGAGCTGCGACGGGGGCTTCAGGGGCGGCCATCGCAGGGGCGCCGATCAGGGCTCCGCTGGCGGCGGCAAAGCCGAGGCCACGAAGGATCGACTTGCGAACGCTGTTGGTCATAAAAAAAAGGTTTTCACACCAGACTACTTCTAGGAAACGGTCAAAGCTAATACATCCTTTGATGGACACTGATTGCCTTGGCACAGCACAATCCCTCGAGTTTTGATCAGGTTGCTGAAAGTTTTGTCCCTCTGGCCAAGGCCTTCAGGGCTTCCCCTTCAGCGACGCGGCCACCCGAGCTCGGCCTGCTTCCACACCCAGGCCCCAACTGCATCCGGCCCGCCCTCACCCAAAACCTTGGCGTAGCCAGACATCTGGCCCTTGCCATTGGCGGCGATCCGGGCGACGTCTGCCGCGCTCTTCACCCCTTCCCTGAGCAGGTCCTGCCGTTTGAGGGTCTTGTTGCGGCGGATCACATTGCCACCGTTGAGATGGCATCCAGCGCAGTGGTTTTCAAACAGGCGCCCGCCCCGTTGGAGCACCACCACATCGGTGCTGGCTCCCCAGGCCGGGGCGCTCCATAGCAGGACGGCCAGACCGATCAGCAGCAACAGAACCGCTGCCCCAATGCGGCGAACCAGCTTGGTTCCCTCCCCCTGGTGGGGCCCAGGGGCCTGGGATGCCTGGCCCCGTTGGGCGTCAGAGTTGTTTTGGAAGGGAATCGAAGCCAGGTTGGGAGGCGGCAGGGCCTGTTGGTTCGCCATCGCGGAATCCTGACTTCGGCACGTGTTAAGGCTAGGAGCAGTGGGAGCGATGCGCTCCGTAATGCTCCATCCCCCTGATCCCCCCCCTGAACGATCCGCAGCGCACCAGCCGCCCCTGCGCCAGCTGGTGCCGGCCGATGGCGACCAGGTGGCGGCGGTCTACCGCGATGCCGTGATCAGCCAGGCCGGAGGGCTTTATACCCCCGAGCAGATCCGAGCCTGGGCCAGCCACGCCGGCGTTTCGGGGCGGCTGCGGGAGTCGCTGCGGCGGGGCTATGGCCTGGGGAGCTGGGCGGCCGCCGATGGCTCCAGCCTTGAGGCCTTTGCTCTCCTCGATCCCCTCGATCGCCTCTCCCTCCTTTACTGCCGCGGCCGTTCCTGTCGTCAGGGGCGCGCCACGGCACTGCTTGAGGCGCTGCAAAGGCATGCCTTCGCCCGAGGCTGCCGCCGGCTGCGCACGGAGGCCAGCCAGCTCTCCAGGCCGCTGTTGGAGCGGCAGGGGTGGCGGCTGGAGGCGGAGGAAACCGCCTTCTATGACGGCGTGGCCTTCCTGCGCTGGCGGATGGTGCGGGATCTGCCCTAGAGGTGGGGATCGGTCGCCCCGGAAAAGCCATGGCGGAAGCGGATCTGGTGCAGTTCCTGGCGAAGGTGCGCGATCTGGGGGCCTTCGCCGATCTCGTGGCGGCCGATCCAGAGCTGAGGGCCCGCCTGGCGGCCTGCAGCCACCACAAAGAAGTGGTGGACCTGGCCCAGGTCCAGGGCTTTGCCATTGGTCGGCGGTGGGGGGAGCGGGAGGTGCCTCCCGGCGGCGACGGCAGCCTGCTGGCCGGCCCGCCGCCACCCCAGGGCCAGGAGCACACCGCCGTGCTCTTGGAGGGGCCCGGCTGGCGACTGGAGCGGATCCATTCCTGCGGGGCTTCCAGTCCTGCAGGCTTCTGGTACGACCAGGCGGCCCATGAATGGGTGTGCCTGCTCCAGGGCAGTGCCCGGCTGCGGTTGGCCGATGAGGCCGCCCCCCGGGAACTCAACCGCGGCGACAGCCTCTATCTCGCCCCGCGGCGGCAGCACCGGCTGGAGGCCACCGATGGCGGCGGCGGCACTGTGTGGCTGGCGCTGTTCTGGTGGGATCCGGAAGCAGGGCCTGAGCTCAGTTCTTGAAGGGGCTGTAGATCGGCTTGGCGGGGGTATCGCCAGGGGCGTTTTCGAGCTTCGTGTCGCAGGTCATCGAACCATCGGCTTGGGTCACGCAGTTGGTGGCCTTCACCTTGGTGGCCGGGCCCACCTTGCTGCCGGGCCCGAGCATGAATTTCTCCACCTGGGCGCGGACCGGCAGGGTGAAACCCAGCACCAGCAGGGTGGTGGTGAAGGCAATCCTGAGGCGGGTGGTCATGGGGGGGGGAAAGAGGCTTTGGCGGCAACCTAATCGCCGCCTGGTGCCGTGTCTTCATGGCTAGAGGCCGCCCTCTTGGCGGATTTCGCAGCCTTCTTGGCGGATTTCTTCTAGCAGCAGGTCGAGCTGGCCGAGGGAGTCGCTGAACGGGTCAGAGGCATCTGATCCACGGGTCGACCCTTCCCCCTCCTCCGCCTGCCAGAGGCCCTCAATCGCACAGAGCCGTTCGGCGAGGGCGCCGAGGCCCTGCTGCTGGTGGATGCGGTTGAGCTCCTCGATCAGCACCGGCATCCGGATGGAGGGAACCCGCAGGGCCCTCCGCAGATCCGCCTGGGTTCGGCCGCTGTGGCGCAACCAGTCCTTCAGGAAGGTCTGGAGGTCATCCAGTTGTTCGGTGCTCAGGGAGGCGCTGGAGGAGGGCATCGCTCAGGAGGGCGCTTAACGGCTCATTGGGAACCACCGGTCCAGTTTGCTCTGGGCCCGCAGCTTGATGGCGGGCGTGAGATGGCGGGTGCAGAGGCCCAACAGGGCCGTGAGGGCCACCATGTCGTCACTAAAGCCTGCGGCCGGAATGAAATCCGGGATCAGGTCGAGCGGCAACACCAGGTAGGTCAGGGCCGCCAGCACGGTCAGCCTGGCCTGGTGGGGTGTGCTGCCATCGACCAGCATCTCGAAGCATTCGAGGGCAGGGCGGGCCAGGGTGCGGCCGGCCCGGCGAAGCAGGCGGGCCAGTAACGCCTCATCCACCACCGTGCTCTCCAGCACTTCGGCATCGAGGGTGGTTTGGCCGTTCGGGCCCGCGGCCGAAGCAGCGGCGGACATGGTGGTCTCCTCAGGGGCGCGCCACGGGGGCGACAACGGATTCAGTCTCAGGGGCCCTAACCCCGTTGCGGCAGGGCGGTTGTCCCCCCCGTCCGTGCGGTTCTCTGCCGCTGCGGTTCCGGGCCCTCAGGGGTCCACCAGGCCGCTCTCGATGCCGGCCTTGCGCAGTTTCTGGAGAGCCCGTTGCACCACCTGGCGGCAGTATTCGCGGCTGCAGGAGAGCTGGCGGGCTACCTCGGCCAGGGTGCGCCATTCATGGCTGCCATCCAGGCCAAACCGCAGCATCACCACGCTGCGCTCCTTCGGGGTGAGGTTGGCCCGCTCCAGCAGGATCCAGGCCGAGGCGGTGCGTTCGGCCAACTCGGCTCTCTCCATCGGGGCCATCTCCTCACTGGCGAGCACATCCACCAGTTCGGAGGGATCCTCCTTAGAGCGCAGGGCAGCCTGCAGGCTCACCGTGACGCTGCGCAGTTCACAGCCCAGCAGTTCCTCCACATCGGCCAGGGGCAGCCCGAGGGAGCGGGCCAGTTGCGTGGCGCTGGGGCCGATCCCGTTGGCCTGGAGGTGGCGGGCCTTGGCGGCCCGCAGCCGGGTGAGCTTTTCATTCACATTCACCGGAATCCGGATCGTGCGGCTCTGGGTGGAAAGGGCGCGGTTGAGGCCCTGGCGGATCCACCAATAGGCGTAGGTGCTGAACCGGTGCCCGCGGGTGGGGTCGTATTTCTCTACGGCCCTGGTCAGGCCGATGGTGCCCTCCTGGATCAGGTCGAGCAGGTCGAGGCCCTTGCCCTGGTAGCGCTTGG
>DAIQNM010000239.1:0-4404 GCA_036788375.1 Cyanobium sp. CTOTU6536
ATCGCCCGCTGCTTCCGCGATGAAGACCTGCGGGCCGACCGCCAGCCGGAATTCACCCAGCTGGACATGGAGATGAGCTTCATGGACCAGGAGCAGATCCTGGCCCTCAATGAAGCCCTGATCGCCGCCATCTGGAAGGCGGTGAAGGGGGTTGAGCTGCCGCTGCCCTTCCCCCGCCTCACCTGGCACGAGGCCATGGAGCGCTACGGCACCGACCGCCCCGACACCCGCTACGGCATGGAGCTGGTGAATGTGTCGGATCTGGTGGCGGACATGGGCTTCAAGGTGTTCTCAGGGGCGGTGGCCGCCGGGGGCTCGGTGAAGGTGCTGCCCATTCCGGGGGGCAACGACGCCATCAGCAATGTGCGCATCAAGCCCGGCGGCGATGTGTTCAGCGAGGCCCAGAAGGCCGGCGCCGGCGGCCTGGCCTTCATCCGGGTGCGCGAAGGCGGCGAGATCGACACGATCGGTGCGATCAAAGACAACCTCAGCGAGGCGAAGAAGGCTGAGCTGCTGGCGCGCACCGGCGCCCAACCCGGCACCCTGCTGCTGTTCGGCGCCGGCGACACCGCCACGGTGAACAAGGCCCTCGATCGGGTGCGCCAGTTCCTGGCCCGCGAGCTGGGCCTGGTGCCCGCCGACCGCGACAACGACCAGTGGAACTTCCTTTGGGTGGTGGATTTCCCGATGTTCGAGTTCAACGCCGGCGAAAACCGCCTCGAAGCCCTGCACCACCCCTTCTGCGCCCCCAACGCCGAAGATCTGGGAACCGACCCCGAGCGCTGGGCCGAAACCCTGCCCACCGCCCGCGCCCAGGCCTACGACCTGGTGCTCAACGGCCTGGAGCTGGGCGGCGGCTCGCTGCGCATCCACGATTCGGCCCTGCAACGCCAGGTGCTGCAAACGATCGGCCTGCCCCTGGAGGAAGCGAATCGCCAGTTCGGCTTCCTGATGGAGGCCCTCGACATGGGCGCCCCACCCCACGGCGGCCTGGCCTTCGGCCTCGACCGCATGGTGATGCTGCTGGCCGGCGAGGAATCAATCCGCGACACGATCGCCTTCCCCAAAACCCAGCAGGCCCGCTGCCTGATGACCCAGGCCCCCGCCGGAGTAGCCGGCAAACAGCTCGAGGAGCTCCACGTGGCCAGCACCTGGGTGGAGGACGAGGGCTGATCCCCGGCTAGAACCACACCATGGTGGCAAGACCGGCCACCCCCTCCCATCCCCCACCTTTGCGAGCTATGGCAGCCACCTCCCAGCCGATCGACATCGGCATCCCCGCCGAGCAGCGCCAACAGATCGCCACCGCCCTGGGCCAGGTGCTGGCCGACACCTCCGTGCTCTACGGCAAGACCCATGGCTTCCACTGGAACGTGACCGGGCCGATGTTCAACACGCTCCACCTGATGTTCATGGGGCAATACACCGAGCTCTGGAATGCCCTCGATGTGATCGCCGAACGGATCCGCGCCCTCGGTTTCCCGGCTCCCTATGGCGGCCAGGCGATCGCTGCCCTGAGCTCAATCCCGGAAGCCGAAGGGGTGCCCGAGGCGATGGCGATGGTGCGCGAGCTGGTGGCCGGCCATGAGGCCGTGGCCCGCACCGCCCGCAGCGTCTTTGCCCTCACCGAAGCCGCCAACGACCAACCCACCGCCGACCTGCTCACCCAGCGGCTCCAGATCCACGAAAAAACCGCCTGGATGCTGCGCAGCCTGCTGGAGGGGTGAGGCCCCGCCGAGGGGGTGGCTGGCGAGAGGCCGGTATCGCCCGCGCAGCGGGCGCCAACCGGCAGAAGCCAGCCACCCCCTCGGCGGGCAAGGAGTGTTTGGGGCTCCCGGGCCTAGCCGATGCCAGGGGCGCCTTGCCTTGAGGCGCCCGGTAGATTGAGAAGTCAGCCGAAGATGCCATGACCTCCCCCGCCAGGAGCCAGAGCACGAAGTTCGTCTTCGTGACCGGCGGGGTGGTCTCCAGCATCGGCAAGGGGATCGTGGCCGCCAGCCTGGGGCGGCTGCTGAAATCGCGCGGCTACAGCGTTTCGATCCTGAAGCTCGATCCCTATCTCAATGTGGATCCGGGCACGATGAGCCCTTATCAACACGGTGAGGTATTCGTCACCGAAGACGGCGCCGAAACCGACCTGGATCTGGGCCACTACGAGCGCTTCACCGATACCGCCATGTCACGCCTCAACAGCGTGACCACCGGCTCGATTTACCAGGCGGTGATCAACAAGGAGCGCCGCGGCGACTACAACGGCGGCACCGTGCAGGTGATCCCCCACATCACCGGCGAAATCCGCGAGCGCATCCACAGGGTGGCCGCCAACTCCAGCGCTGATGTGGTGATCGGCGAGATCGGCGGCACGGTGGGTGATATCGAATCGCTGCCCTTCCTTGAGGCGATCCGCGAGTTCCGCGGCGATGTGGGCCGCCGCGACCTGGCCTACGTGCACGTGACCCTGCTGCCCTTCATCGGCACCTCGGGCGAACTCAAAACCAAGCCCACCCAGCACTCCGTGAAGGAACTGCGCTCGATCGGCATCCAGCCCGATGTGCTGGTCTGCCGCAGCGATCGGCCGATCTCCGCCGAGCTCAAGGCCAAGATCGGCGGCTTCTGCGGCGTGCCCAGCGGCGGCGTGATCCAGGCCCTCGACGCCGACAGCATCTATGCGGTGCCGCTGGCCATGGAAGAGGAGGGCCTCTGCCGCCAGGTGCTCGATGCCCTCGACCTGCCCGACCACCCCAGCGACATGGTGCGCTGGGCCGAACTGGTACACCGCCTGCGCCACCCCGGTCCGGCCGTGAAGGTCGCTCTGGTGGGCAAGTACGTGCAGCTCAACGACGCCTACCTCTCGGTGGTGGAGGCCCTGCGCCATGCCTGCCTCGACCGCGATGCCTCCCTGGACCTGCGCTGGATCTGCGCCGAGCAGATCGAGGAGCAGGGGGCCGCTGCCCTGCTGGAGGGGATGGATGCGGTGGTGGTGCCGGGAGGTTTCGGCAACCGGGGCGTGGATGGCAAGGTGGCGGCGATCCGCTGGGCCCGCGAGCAGCGGGTGCCTTTCTTGGGGCTCTGCCTGGGGATGCAGTGCGCCGTGATCGAGTGGGCCCGCAACCAGGCCGGCCTGGAGGGCGCCACCAGCGCCGAGCTGGATCCGGCAAGCCCCCATCCGGTGATCCACTTGCTGCCCGAACAGCAGGACGTGGTGGATCTCGGCGGCACGATGCGCCTGGGGGTCTACCCCTGCCGCCTCGCGCCCGGCACCCTCGGCCAGCGCCTGTACGGCGATGAGGTGGTGTACGAGCGCCACCGCCACCGCTACGAGTTCAACAACGCCTACCGCAACCCCTTCCAAGCCGCCGGCTACCGCATCAGCGGCACCTCCCCCGATGGCCGCCTGGTGGAGCTGATCGAGCTGGAGGGCCACCCCTTCTTCACCGCCTGCCAATACCACCCCGAATTCCTCTCTCGCCCCGGCAAGCCCCACCCGCTGTTCCGCGGCCTGATCGAGGCGGCGCAATTGCGGCATGGGGATGGGAAGCATCAGGAGGCGATCACGAGCGTCCAACCGCCGGCGGCGACGACAGCATCAGCCAACTGAACAGCCAACGGATGATTGAGCTGACTTGCTGACCCAGGCGCGGCTTCTGACCTCAGCATCACGACTCGCCATGGCCGAGGCGCGTCATTGTGTCCTGCAGCCCAGCATCGGCTGGCCCATGGCTGACGGACCAGGCCATTCCACCAACACATGGCGGCCGGCGTATTGCTTGCCAGCAGGCTCTGCAGCAGGGCTGCAGCCTCAAGCAGCTGGTCGCGCCGTTCATTCGTCTAGGACTCCACGGCGACCCGTCCGCCGGCAACCCCTTCAGCAGCGAGCTGGCCAGCCGCGATGCGGCGGATCCTGCCGCCACGGCGGCTCGGCTGGCAGGCTGAGGCTGTCATCCCTTGCAGGCCCCCTAGAGCGTGTCCGCCTTGGCTTCGTTGTCCCTGCCCGTCGTCGAGACCTTCCACTCCCTGCAGGGCGAAGGGCTCCATGCCGGCCGCAGCGCCTTCTTCATCCGCCTGGCGGGCTGCACGGTGGGCTGCCCCTGGTGTGACACCAAGCACTCCTGGCCGCAGGGGAGCCACCCGCACCGCAGCCTGGCGGAGCTGGCCGGCGAAGCCGCCACCGCCGCCGCGGCCGGGGCCGCCTTCGTGGTGATCACCGGGGGGGAGCCGCTCCATCACGATCTCAGCGGCCTCTGCACCGCGCTGCGGCAGGTCAGCCGCACGGAGGTCGAGGGCGGGAACGGGGCAGACGGTGGGCTTCCGGCAGGGCAGGCACAGCCCACGAGATGGCCCCTGCCCATGCCCCTGCACCTGGAAACCAGCGGCGTGGATCCGCTCAGCGGCCGCTTCGACTGG